>NZ_JBFNQN010000020.1 GCF_040796495.1 Kineococcus endophyticus
GGCAGGTGGCGGACCGGATCCACATCCAGCGGTTGGGTCGGCGGGCGGCGGTGATCACCCCGTCGTCGCACTCGATGGGTGAGGGGGTGGCGATCATGACCGGCGCCGTCACCGTCCCCGCCGAGGAGCAGGCCGCGCGACCGGCCTGACCCGCGCACGGGGTGCGGCGTCCTCCGGGCGCCGCACCCCGGCGGTACCGTCCCGGCGTGCAGCGAGCCGAGGCCCCCGACACCCACGACGCCCGGGACCGGGCAGCGGCCCGGGTGTCGGCCTACCTCTACGGCGACGTCCTCGTCCTCGCCGCGCTCATCGCCCTCGTCCCGGCGGACCTCACACGGGCCAAGGGCATCACCTACGTGCTCGGGACGGCCGTCTCGACGTTCGTCGCCCACGTCCTGGCCGACGGGATCGGGCTGAGCATCCGCTCGGGTCGCGTCTCCCGCACCGTGCTGCTGCACGAGGTGCGCGACGCCGTCCCCGTGGCCTCCGCGGCCGTCGGCCCCGCGCTCCTCATGCTCCCCGCCCTCACCGGGGCGTGGCGGCCCGCGCTCGCCCTCCACCTGGCGGTCGCCGTCACCGTGCTGCGGCTGGCCGCGCTGGGGTTCGTCGTCGGGCGCGTCCGCGGGGAGCGACCCTCCTTCCGCACCTTCGTCGCCGGACTCGTCCTGGCGGCGGTCGGCGCCGGAGCAGCCCTGCTGAAGGTCCGGCTCACGCACTGAGGACGGCCGCGACCGCCCGGTCCCGGCCGGCGCGCTTGGCGGCGTAGAGGGCTTCGTCCGCACGGGCGTACGGGTCGGCGTGGGGGTCCCCGGACGTCGTCAGCGGTGCCGTGCCCGCGCTGAGGGACAGCGGGACGACCGTCCCGTCGGGCAGGTGCAGCGGCGACCGGCGCACGGCGTCGACGAACCGGTCCGCCAGTTCCGCCGCCGCGGCGGGCGTGGTGTCCACGAGCAGCACGGCGAGTTCGTCCCCGCCCATGCGGGCCACCACGTCCCCGGGGCGGCAGCACCGGCGCAGGACACCGGCCACGTGCACGAGGGCGGCGTCGCCGCCGAGGTGGCCGTGCGTGTCGTTGATCGCCTTGAAGCGGTCGAGGTCGAGCAGCACCAGCGACGCCCGGACCCCGGGCTCGGCCCGCAGCCGGGCCGTCGTGTCGTCCAGGACCCGGCGCGTGGCCAGCCCCGTCAGCGCGTCGACCCCGGCCTGCTCGGCGAGCTCCTCCACGAGGCGCTGCCGCGTGGACGCTGCGCGACCCAGGACGCCGGCGAGGACGGCCACCAGTCCGGACACCAGCGCGCAGTCGACGACGGCCTGCTCCAGCGGCAGCAGCGAGAAGACGACGACGGCCTCCCCGGCGACGGTCGCGGCCGTGACCAGGGCGATCCCGCCCCAGCGCAGGTGCGTCGCCGCCCAGACGACGGGGACGGTGAAGAACACCTGACCGGTGACACCGGCGTCCCCGCTGGGCAGGTCGAGCTTCACGATGAGCACGATCCCGAGCAGCGGGACGAACACCACCCAGGGCGCGACGACCCGCGGCGGCAGTCGCAGCAGGAGGGCGGCGACGCCCAGGACGAGGGCCGTGGACCCGACGGCCGCCACGTTCGTCCCGTCCGGTGACGTCAGCCACTGCACGACGAAGCTGGTGAGCATTGCCGAGACGATGGAGGCGCACGCCCACCGCTGGGCCGCGCGGGCGTCGCGCGGGCTCAGCGAACGGACCAGGGCGCCGGGCGCGGCGACCAGGCGGTGCAGGGACCTCACAGCTGTCCATCGGCTGCTCCGGGGTCCTCCCCCACGCTGTGGGACCGGGTACCCGCCGGGTGGAGCAACGCCGAGCCGGGCTGCAACGCTTCAGACGCGGCGAACCAGCACGTCGACGTCGCCGAGCGCCCGTCGCCACCGCGGCAGGTCACGCCGTCGCGGCCGGACGAGGTGGGGCGTGCGGGCGGCGAGCAGCAGCGGCAGGTCCCGCAGGCTGTCGCTGTAGGCGTGGTCGACGGGCAGCCCGACCCCGGCCCGCCGGAGCGCCTCGACCTTGGCCTCCCCACGGATCGCGCTCGCCCGTGGAGTCCCCCACCGCCGGTGCTCGTACGCGGTGGCGACCAGCTCGACGTCCCCCAGCCCGAGGGCGTGGAGCACGAGCCGGGCCAGGGGCTCGGCGCAGGCGGTGGCGACGACGACCCGGTCGCCGGCCTCGCGGTGGGCGGCGAGCCGGTCCAGCGCCTCGGGGACCGCGCCGAACCGCGCGTGCCGCAGCGCGTGCTCGCGCCACCGTCGCTGCAGCGCGGCGTCCGTGGTCCCGACGGTGGCGGTCGCGACGACGAGCAGTTCGGCACGGCGGTCCAGCAGCACCAGGGGCGCGAGGACGAGGGCACCCAGGAGCCGCACCGGTGAGCTCCGCCACCTCGAGAGCAGGAACGCGCCGAAGGCGTCACCGGGGACGAGGGTGCCGTCGAGGTCGAAGACGACAGTGCGCCGCCGCCCCGGGGGACGACGGCGCACGGACGGGCCCTGCGTCAGGCGCGCTTCTCCGTCAGCCAGCCGTACGGGGCGGCGATCGCCTCGGCGGCCTCCGGGCCCCAGGTGCCCGGCTCGTACGGGTGCAGCTCGGGCCGGTGGTCCAGCATCGGAGCGGCGACGCGCCACGCGTCGCGCAGCCCGGCCGACGTCGTGAAGAGGGCGCGGTCACCGATGAGCACGTCGCGCAGCAGCGCGGCGTACGGGGGCAGCGGTTCGGCGTTGGGCAGCTCGGCCAGGTCCAGGTAGAGCTTGCCCGGGACGAGGTCGTCGGAGACGCCGGGACGGCGGGCCGTGACCCCTGCGAAGAGGGAACCGTTGCCGGACAACGTGAAGGTGAGCGTCTCGGGCGCCGCGTCGTCGTCCTTCTGCGGCGAGTTCAGCGGCCGCTTGAAGACGAGGGTGACGTGCTGGTGGCTCTCGGCGAGCTTCTTGCCCGTCCGCAGGACGAACGGGACGCCCTGCCAGCGCTCGGTGTCGACCCACACGCGGGCCGCGACGAACGTGTCCGTCGTCGAGCCCTCACGGACGTCCTTGATCTCCCGGTAGCCCGTGCCCTGACCGAGGATGACCTCGGCCGGGTCCATCGGGCGGAACTTGGCCAGGACGGCCTCGCGGGCCTCGGCCAGCGCGTCCGACGTCCAGTCCGCCGGCGGGTCGAGGGCGACCTCCGCGGCGACCTGCAGCAGGTGCGTGACGAGCATGTCCAGCGTCGCGCCGGTCTCGTCGTAGAACGTCGCGCGGTCGTCGACGCCGAGCACCTCGGGGACGTCGATCTGCACCTGCGCGACGTGCTCGTTCGACCACAACTGCTCGATCATGCGGTTCGCGAACCGGATGACGTGGAGCTGCTGCGTCGCCTCCTTGCCGAGGAAGTGGTCGATGCGGAAGACCTGCTGCTCGTCGAAGACCGACAGGACCAGCTGGTCGAGCTCCTCGAAGGACTGCGGCGAGGTGCCGTAGGGCTTCTCGTAGACGACGCGGGTGCCCTCGGCGAGGCCGTGCGCGGCGATGGCCTTGGTGTACGACTCGAACGTCGAGGGCGGCAGGGCGAGGTAGTGGACGACCTGGGCGTCCTCACCGACCTCGTCCTTGGCCGCCGCGATCGCGTCGAGCAGCTCGCCCGGGTCGTCCGCGGTGAACCCGCCGCCGGCGAAGCGCAGCCCGGGCAGGAGCGACTCGATCACCTCGTCGGTGACGCCGTTCTTGCCGCGGGCGAACTCGACGAGACCGTCGCGGACGTGCTCGCGGTACTGCTCGTCGGGCGTGGCGCGGCGGCCGCTGCCGACGAGGACCCAGCGCTCGGGCAGCAGGTCGGCGGCGGCCAGGGCTGCGAAGCCCGGCATGACGAGCCGCTTCGCCAGGTCACCGCTGGCGCCGTAGACGACGAAGACGGTGGGGCCGGCGCTCGTGGTGGCGCCCAGCGCGTTGTTCATGCGTCTCCAACTCGAGACTCGTGGGGGGAGGTGCAGGGGTACCCCGTGTGGGACCCGCGCCTACGCTACCCGCGTGACGAAGACCACACCGTGGGCGCACCGCCTGGGGCTGGGGCTGGCCGCCGTCGGCCGCCCGGCCTACATCACCCTCGGACGAGGCGAGGACCTCGCCGCGGCCCGCTCCGTGGCGGAGATGCAGGCCCGCTGCCACGACCTGCTCGACGCCGCGTGGGACGCCGGTGTGCGCTACGTCGACGTCGCCCGTTCCTACGGCTACGCCGAGCGGTTCCTCGGCGCCTGGCTCGCCGCCCACCCCGGCCGCCGCGAGCAGCTGACCGTCGGGTCGAAGTGGGGTTACGAGTACGTGGGCGGGTGGACGCTGGACGCCGACGTCCACGAGCGCAAGGACCACTCGCTGGCCGTCTTCGAGCGGCAGTGGCCCGAGACGCTGGAGGCGCTCGGGGGCCCGCCGGACGTGTACCTCGTCCACTCGGTGACCCCCGACTCCGGCGCCCTCGACGACGAACCCCTCCTGCGGGCGCTCACCGACCTCGCGCGTACCGGTGTGCGCGTGGGCATCTCGACCAGCGGTCCGGCCCAGGGCGCCGTCCTCGAACGCGCCCTCGCGCTGTCGACGCCGTTCACGGCGGTGCAGTCGACGTGGAACCTCCTCGAGCGCTCCGTGGGTCCCGCCCTCGCCCAGGCCCACGACGACGGCTGGCTCGTCGTGGTGAAGGAGGGCGTCGCGAACGGACGGCTCACCGCCCACGGCGCGGACCCGGCGGTCACCGCCCTCGCCCGCGTCGACGGTCAGACGGTCGACGCCTTCGCCCTCGGCGCCGCCCTGGCCCAGCCCTTCGTCGACGTCGTCCTCAGCGGGGCCGTGAGCCGGGAGCAGCTGGCGCAGAACCTCGCGGCGCGACCGCCGGCCGCCGTGCCCGACGGCGCGGTCGAGGGGCCCGAGGCGTACTGGGCGACGCGCAGCGCGCTGCCGTGGGGGTGAGCGCGGACGTGGAGGAGACACCGGTGGACGACCCGACCCACGACACCTGTGTCGTGTTCATGCTCGGCTACCCGGGGATGGGCAAGCGGACCGTCGGCCGCCACCTGGCCGAGCTGCTGGACGGGGTCCTCGTCGACAACGCCCTCGTGAACCGCCCCGTCCTGGAACTCTTCCGCTGGGACGGGGTCTTCCCGCTGCCGCCGACGGTCTGGGACCACGTGGTGCCCATCCGGGACGCCGTCCTGCGCGCGATCGAGGAGGTCGCGCCGGCGTCGAACAGCTACGTGTTCACGAACGTCATCGAGGACGGCCCGGACGCCCTCGAGCAGTACGACGCCGTCCGCTCGCTGGCCCGGCGCCGCGGGTCCCTGTTCCTCGCCGTCGTGCTGACGTGCGACCTCGACGAGCAGGTCAGCCGGATCGACAACCCCGACCGGGTCGCGGCGCGCAAGGGTTCCGACCCCGAGGGGTACCGCGGGTACACGCTCACGACACGGCTGTTCCAGCCCCCGGCGGAGGAGGTCGTCACCATCGACACGACGACGACCCCGCCGGGGGAGAACGCGCAGCACCTGCTGGGCGTCCTGCGCGAGCGGGGGCTCCGGACCCCCTGACGCTCAGACCTCCACGGCGCCCGGCCGGCCGTCCTCGACCACGAACTCGCGGAACGTGGAGGTGGGCGCGTCGGGGGTCGACACGGTGGGGGTCATCCGCAGTTCCGTCCGCCACTGCCCCGGCGTCACGGTGCAGCGGACGTAGCCGCGGCGGTCGCCGTCGAAGAACCGCACCTGGGGGTTGTACGCGATCATCGGGCCGTAGTAGGGCCCGTACACCTCACGGTCACCGTTCGAGGAGATCGACGTGCCCACGAACTCGGTGGCGATGACGGGGGAGTCCCCGGGACGTTCGACCTGTCGGTGCACGTCGCTGACGAACGTCGAGTGCCAGTCGCCCGTGACGAAGACCGGGTTCGACACCCGGGAACTCTCCAGGGACCGGAACAGGCGTTCACGGGCGACGGGGTAGCCGTCCCAGGAGTCGTGCCACACCACGTCCCCGGTCGGCCCGTCGTGGTCGAGACCGGAGACCATCACGTTGCCGCCCAGCACGTTCCAGCGCGCCCGGGAGGCGTGGAGACGGCGGTCCAGCCAGCGTTCCTGCTCCCGACCGAGCATCGTGGCGGCCGGGTCCCGCACCTCCGGGCCCTCGCCCCACGTCCCGGCGGGGACGGTCCGGTACTGGCGGCCGTCGAGCACGCTCAACGACGCCAGGGTCCCGAACTCCAGGCCCCGGTACAGCCGCAACCCGCCGTCGGGGCGGGGGATGGACGCGCGCCGCAGGGGTTGGTGCTCGTAGTACGCCTGGTACGCGGCGGCGCGGACCGCGGCGAGGTCGGGCCGCCCCTCGGCCGCCGTCCCGGCGTAGTCGTTCGCGACCTCGTGGTCGTCCCACGTCACGACGAACGGGTGCCGGGCGTGGGCGGCCTGCAGCTGCGGGTCGCTCTTGTAGAGCGAGTAGCGGTAGCGCCACTGCTCCAGGGTCCGGGGCGCGGCTCGGGCGGGTTCGGGGACGGGTGCGTCGCGGTACCCGCCGCGGTCGTCGACGTCGCCCTCGTACACGTAGTCGCCCAGGTGCAGCACGAACCCCAGGTCCTGTCCGGCGATGTCCACGTAGGACGGGTAGTACCCGGACGCGAAGTCCTGGCAGGACACGAACGCGAAGCGCAGTTCCGCCGGGCACGAACGCGCTGCCGGCAGGGTCCTGGTCCGGCCGACGGCCGACACGGCCCGGCGGTACCGGAACTGGTAGTGGTACTCGCGGTCCGGCTCCAACCCGTCGACCTCGACGTGCACCGAGTGCGCGAGTTCCGGTGCGGCGAGAGCGCGGCCGCGGGCCACCTCGCAGCGCATGCCCTCGTCGGTGCAGACCCGCCACTCGACGCGGACCGCGTGCCGGCCCATGCCTCCGTCGGCCTCGAAGGGTTCCGGCGCCAGCCGGGTCCACAGGACGACACCGTCCGCCGTCGGGTCGCCGGAGGCGATGCCGAGGGTGAACGGGTCGTCGTCGCGGTGCCGACCGCTGCTCGCCTCCGCGGGGCTCACCCCCACGCCCGTGGCGGCGGCGAGCCCGGCGACGGCACCCGTCGCGGCGAGGAACGTGCGGCGGTCGGTGGGGGTGGCCATGCCCGGAGTGTGGTCCCGCTCGGCGCCGGCCAGGTGACCCGCGGGACAACTCCGGGCGAACGGTCAGGCCGTCAGGTGCTGCTGGTAGAACTCCCGCGGGTCCTTGGCCAGGGACGCCTTGACCATCTCGCTCCAGTCGTCGACGACGACCTCGAACGCGCCGGCGGCGACGCCGTCCAGCATGCGCGTGGCGACGTCGGCGGGCGCGGTCATGGGGCCCTCGTACCCCTTCATCATGTCGGTGTCGGCCGCGCCGAGGTGGACGGAGACGACGTGGGTGCCCTGGCCCGCCAGTTCGATGCGCAGGGCGTTGCTCATGTTCCAGTTCGCGGCCTTGGAGACGGCGTACGAGCCGGCACCGGGGAACGCGAACCACGACAGCGCGGAGGCGACGTTGACGACCGTCCCCCCGCCGTTGGCCGCGAGGACGGGCGCGAACGCGCGGACCATCGACAGCGTCCCCCAGAAGTTCACGTCCATCTCGGCGCGGACGGCGTCCAGGTCGCCGAGGAGCGTCCCGCCGGTGGAGATCCCGGCGTTGTTGACGAGCAGGTCGACGTCGGAGGCCAGCTCGGCGGCAGCGGCCACCGAGGCGGGGTCGGTGATGTCGAGCGCGACGGGCGTGACGCCCGGCAGGTCGATGCTCTCGGGGCGGCGGGCCGCGGCGTAGACGGTGGCGCCGCGGGCGAGCAGTTCGGCGGCGGTGGCCCGGCCGATGCCGCGGTTGGCGCCGGTGACGAGAGCGGTGGTGGTGGTCCAGGTGGTCATGGCGGGTACGCTAAGACCTGACGCCGACGTCAGGGTCAAGTCCTGCGTCGGACGAGTTCGAGAGGGGTGAGCGCGGTGCGCATCGGCGAGGTCGCGCAGCGGTCGGGGGTCAGCGTCCGGGCGCTGCGGTACTACGAGGAGCAGGGGCTGCTGCACGCCGAGCGCAGCCCCGGCGGGCAGCGCCACTACCCGGCTTCGGCCGTGGACC
Organism: Kineococcus endophyticus; assembly: GCF_040796495.1. Taxonomy (NCBI): domain Bacteria; kingdom Bacillati; phylum Actinomycetota; class Actinomycetes; order Kineosporiales; family Kineosporiaceae; genus Kineococcus; species Kineococcus endophyticus. The sequence goes on from NZ_JBFNQN010000020.1 coordinate 8,119, forward strand.
GGGTCCGGTTCATCCAGAACCTCTACGCCGCCGGGCTCGGCAGCAAGGCCGTCCTGCGGATCCTGCCGTGCATGGACCACGGCGTGCTGACCGACGAGATGCAGGACCGGCTGCTGGCGGAGCGGGCCCGCGTGCAGGCGCAGCTCGACGAGCTCACGGCCACGCGCGACAAGCTGGACGACGTGATCCGTGCCGGGCAGGCCTACCGCGCCGACCCTTCGGCGCCGACGCGCTGTGCGGTGGCCTCGTGAGCGGAGCGGGCCAGGACGAGGAGTTCGCCACGTTGCGCCGCGAGGCGACCCGCAAGGGCTGGACGCTGGAGGCGCCGACGAACCGTCACCCCGGCTACCTGTTGACGAGCGGCAAGCCCGGGGAGAAGGACGCGCGGATCGCGTTCGGGGCCGCCGGACCCGTCCTCACCCTCGACGAGGTCAGGACGTGGCTGGCGGACCTGCCCAGGTCGCGCTGAGGCTGGTGCGCGCCAGGCGCTCCAGCTCCTCGTCGGTGAGGTCCAGCGCGTCCCGCACGGCGCGGTAGTTGTCCGCGACGTAGCCGCCGAAGTAGCTCGGGTCGTCGGAGTTGACCGTGACGAGGACGCCCGCGTCGAGCAGTGTCCGCAGCGGGTGCGCCGTCAGGTCGGGGGTGACGTGCAGCCGCTGGTTCGACAGCGGGCAGACCGTGAGCGGAACCCGCTCGCGGGCCAGGAGGGCGACGAGGTCGGGGTCCTCGGCGGACCGCACCCCGTGGTCGATGCGTTCGACGCCGACGTCGAGCGCCTCGCGCACGTAGTCCGGGCCACCCTCCTCCCCGGCGTGGGCCGTGGCGTGGAAACCCCGGTCCCGGACCGTCGCGAAGTACCGCGCGAACTTCGACGGCGGGTTCCCGAGTTCGGTGGAGCCCAGCCCGAACCCCACGATCCGGTCAGCCCACGGCATGAGGGCGTCGACCATCGCGAGGGCGTCGTCCTCGGTGCGGTGCCGTTGCGCCGACGTGATGAGCGCGGCGTCGATGCCCGTCTCGGCCCGCGCCCGGTCGAACCCGTCGAAGATCCCCTCCAGCTGGTCCGCGAGCGGCACCCCGAGGGCGAGGAACGTCTGCACGCCGAAGAACACCTCGGCCCGGACCACCCCGTCGGCCGCCGCGCGCAGGAGGTAGCGGTGCGCGAGGTCCGCGAAGTCCTGCCGTTCCCGCAGCACGCGGCAGCCGACGAAGAACACGTCGAGGAACGACTGGAGGTCGGTGAACGCGTAGGCGGCGCGAACCTCCTCGACGCTCCGCCACGGCAGGGCGACGTCGTGGCGGCGTGCCAGCTCGAGCAGGTGGTCGGCCTCGAGGGTCCCCTCCAGGTGGACGTGGAGCTCGGCCTTGGGGAGGTCCTCGACCCTCGTCCGTCCTGTCATGCCACCAGTTCCGCGCTCTCGGTCAGGAAGCGCCGGTTCGACCAGATGTTCAGCTCCACGACCGCGTTCCACACCCGGTCCGACCGGCGCAGGACGGACAGGCCCACCCTGTTGACGGCCGCGGCGAGTGGGACCAGCCGGTCCTGCGGGGCGGGGTCGCCCAGCCCGAGCGCCCGGCCGAGGTCGGGACCCTGCAGGTGGCGCGCCACGGTGCGGGCCGCGATCCGGCCCGGGCCCAGGGGGACCCGGACGAGGTCGCGCAACCCGCCGGCGAGGGCCTCGATCCCGGCCTCGGTGAGGATCCGCGAGTCCTGCGACGGCGGGCCGGTGAGGGCGTCGACGCGACGCAGCAGGTCGGCGGCGGAACGGCGGTCGACGGCGCCCGCGACGAGCTGGGGTTCGACCCCCAGCAACCCGCCCAGGAACCGCCAGTAGGTGAGGAACTGCGCGTACTCGGCGTCGGTGACCTCGAACCCCAGCCGGTGGGCCGACCGCGGGGCGACCACCGTGAAGTCGAGCCAGGTCCGCACCGAGTCCATCTGGGAGATCGGCACGACGACGCCCCGGCCCTCCGCCCGCTGCACGGCGCGCCGGGCCACCGCGTGCCCCAGGCGGACCCACGACGTCATGACCCAGCCCTCGGCCCCGCGGACGAGCCCGTCCGGGAGGGAGGCCGCCGACAGCCAGCGCGCCGTCTCGGTGAGGCGGTGCTGGGTCCCGTGCACGAGGCGGCCGGTGCCGGTGAGGACGGCCGCGGGCCCCGGGGGACGGTAGGAGCTGATGAGCGCGCCGGCGCCGACGTCGAACACGTGCACCGCCAGCGGCGCGGTGAACGTCGCGCGGGCCCCGGCGGCGAGCAGGTCCGGGTCGCCCGCGTCGGCCAGCCGTTCCTGCTCGGCGACGAACGCCCGGACGGCCGGGTGCTGCGCGCTCGAGGAGCCCGCTCGCAACGCCCGCGCGAACTCGCCGCGGACGGCGGGGTCGTCGTGCACGGCGTCGGCCACCGCGTCGGCCAGGTCGTCGCCGCGCCGCTGGGCGGCCGTGAGCTGCTCCGGGGTGGGCAGTTCCGGGAACGTCACCGTCGTCCTCGCAGGTCGTCCATCTCCCGCCGGTCGCGCTTCGTCGGGCGTCCGGCGCCGCGGTCGCGGACGCCGAACGCACCGAAGAACTCGTCCCGGGGCGGCGGGGGTGGGGAGTGGTCGATGTAGGCCGCCTGGGCCAGGGGAGCACCCACGCGCTTGTCCAGCAACTGGACGACCTCGAAGACCTTGTCGTACCCCTCCGCCCGCACCGTGACCACGTCCCCGACGTGGACGCTCGTCGCGGGTTTCGCGCGCTCGTCGTTGACGCGGACGTGACCCGCCTTCACCGCCGCGGACGCGAGCGACCGGCTCTTGTAGAGCCGGACCGCCCACGTCCACGCGTCGATCCTCGTCACGCGTCCCCCCGCACTGCTACCTAGTTCCCCGACAGCACCCCGTCGACCAGTTCCTGCGCCTCGTGCTGGACGTGGCGCAGGTGGTCGGCGCCCTTGAAGGACTCCGCGTAGATCTTGTACACGTCCTCGGTGCCGGACGGGCGCGCGGCGAACCACGCCGACTCCGTCACGACCTTCAACCCGCCGATCTTCGCGCCGTTGCCCGGCGCCTCGGTGAGCTTGCTCACGATGGGTTCCCCGGCCAGTTCCGTCGCCGACACCTGGTCGGGCGACAGCTTCGACAGCGTGGCCTTCTGCTCCCGGGTCGCCGCGGCGTCGGAGCGGACGTACTGCGGACGGCCGAACCTCTCCACCAGGTCAGCGTAGTGCTGGCTCGGCGTGCGGCCGGTGACGGCGGTGATCTCCGAGGCCAGCAGCGCCAGCAGGATCCCGTCCTTGTCCGTGCTCCACACGGACCCGTCCTTGCGCAGGAACGAGGCGCCCGCGGACTCCTCGCCGCCGAACCCGACCGAGGCGTCGAGCAGGCCGGGGACGAACCACTTGAACCCGACCGGCACCTCCAGGAGCGTGCGCCCCAGCGACTCCGCGACGCGGTCGATCATCGAGCTGGAGACCAGCGTCTTGCCGATGGCGGCACCCTGCGGCCAGTCCTTGCGGGAGGAGAACAGGTACTGGATCGCCACGGCGAGGTAGTGGTTGGGGTTCATCAGGCCGGCGTCCGGGGTCACGATGCCGTGCCGGTCGGCGTCGGCGTCGTTGCCCGTCGCGATCTGGAACTCCGAGCGGCGGTCGATGACCGAGTGCATCGCCGACGGGGAGGAGCAGTCCATGCGGATCTTGCCGTCCCAGTCCAGCGTCATGAACCGCCACGTCGGGTCCACGAGCGGGTTGACGACCGTCAGGTCGAGGCGGTGCCGGTCGGCGACGGCCTGCCAGAACTCGACGCTCGCCCCGCCGAGGGGGTCGGCGCCGATGCGGATGCCCGCGTCGCGGATAGCGTCGATGTCCAGGACGTTCGGCAGGTCGTCGACGTAGGTGCCGAGGAAGTCGTAACCCTGCGCCGCGGCGCGGGCCTTGGCGAAGGGGACGCGGCGGACGCCGTCGAGCCCGGCCTCGAGGTAGGCGTTGGCCTTGGCCGCGATCCAGCCGGTCGCGTCGGTGTCGGCCGGGCCGCCGTTCGGCGGGTTGTACTTGAACCCGCCGTCGCGCGGGGGGTTGTGCGAGGGGGTGACGACGATGCCGTCGGCCAGGCCGGAACCCGTCGTGCGGATCGTCCGGCCGTCGCGGTTCGCGGCGAGGATCGCGTGCGAGACCGCCGGCGTGGGGGTCCAGGAGTCGCGGTCGTCCACCAGGACGGTGACGTCGTTGGCGCCCAGGACCTCCAGCGCGGACACCCACGCGGGTTCGGACAGGGCGTGGGTGTCGCGGCCGAGGAAGAGCGGGCCGTCGTAGCCCTGCTCGCGGCGGTAGTCGACGATCGCCTGCGTCGTGGCGAGGATGTGGTCCTCGTTGAACGCCGCGTCGAGGCTGGACCCGCGGTGGCCGGAGGTGCCGAACGCGACGCGCTGGCCGACGTCGGACGGGTCGGGCTTGGTCGCGTAGTAGGCCGTGACGACGTGCGCGACGTCGATGAGGTCCGAGGGCTGGGCGTGCTGTCCTGCGCGGGGGTTCGTCATGGCTTCCTCGTCACTCCTGGGCTCCGGCTGGTCAGGCTCGCATCGTGCGTGCCGATGATCCTGCACCGCCCGTGGCGACCCCGCCACCACCCCCTGCCGAGGTCGTGAGGGGGTCCAGCCGGGCCAGCCGCTCGGCGTCCACGGAACCCGGGGCGGCGGAGTACACGACGACCCGGACGTCGCTGCCGGGGACCTCGAGCACGTCGCCGTCGAGCGTCATCGGCCCGACCTCGGCGTGGTCGACGCGCTTGCGCATCCCGCGGTAGCGGGCCGGCCGCGCGGACGTCCACCGCTCGACGAACTCGGGGCTGCGCTGCCTCAGCGCCTGCACCAGGTCGATGAGCTCGGCGTCGTCGGGGTGCTCCAGCAGCGCCACCCGCAGGTCCCCGACGACGGCGTCGCGGAACACCTCGTCCTCGGCCGGGTCCACCCACACCCGCGGGTTGGGCTCGACCATCTCGTACCAGACGACGTTGCGTTCGCGGCCGCGCTTGAGCAGGGGATCGCCGAGCAGCGCCGTCCATGCGGCGTTCCAGCGCAGCACCCACCAGTCCGCGGAGTACACCGCCGCCGGCAGCGGCCCCAGCCGGGCGACGAGGCGCTCGGCCGCAGCGGGGACCTCGCGCCGGACGGCACCCGTCGGGGCGGCCAGACCGGCGGCCCGGTGCAGGAGCGCGGTGTCGTCGTCGGTCAGGCGCAGGGCCCGGGACAGCGCGGCGACCACGGGCGCCGACGGCCGCGCCGCGCGGCCCTGCTCGAGCTGGACGAGGTAGTCGACGGAGACCCCGGCCAGCAGCGCGAGCTCCTCGCGCCGCAACCCCGGCGTGCGCCGGGTCCTGCGGGCGAAGCCCGTCCCCTCGACGGCGCAGCCGCGCCGGAACTGGCGCAGCAGGCCGCCCAGGGCAGGGGCTGTCGTACCCGTCGTCACGGGCTCATCCTGCCCCGGGTGGTGCTGCCGGTCCCCCCGACCGACGTCGCCTTCCGCGGGGACGAGGGCCGCCGCAGGGTGGTACCCATGACCACGACACGCCCCGTCGCCCTCGTCACCGGCGGGAACAAGGGCATCGGCCGCGAGACCTGCCGACGCCTTGCCGCCCTCGGCCACACCGTCCTCCTCGGCGCTCGCGACCCCGGGCGCGGACGGGCCGCCGCCGACGAGCTCGGCGTCACCTGGATCCCGCTCGACGTCACCGACCAGGCGAGCGTCGACGCCGCGGCCGAGCAGGTCCGCCGCGAGCACGGCGGCCTCGACGTCCTCGTCAACAACGCGGGCGTCAACAGCGCCGTGACCCCCGTCGAGGAGCTGACGGCCGACGCCCTCGCCGCGCTGCTGGACGTGAACCTCCTCGGGGTCCTGCGCGTCACCAACGCGTTCGTCCCGCTGCTGCGCGACTCCGCCCACCCGCGCGTCGTCAACGTCTCCTCCACCGTGGGGTCCTTCGCCCGCACGCTGGAGATGGACCTCTTCGACTGGCGGATCACGCCGCCGGCGTACGCGGTGTCGAAGAGCGCGCTGACCATGCTGACGCTGAAGTTCGCCCACGCCCTGCCCGGCGTCCTCGTCAACGCGGCCGACCCCGGCTACACGCGCACCGACCTCAACGGCGGTGACGGCGCGCAGAGCGTCACCGAGGGAACCGACGCGGTCGTGCACCTCGCGACGCTGCCCGACGACGGGCCGACGGGGACGTTCGTCGACCGGCGGGGCGTCGTGCCCTGGTGAGGCGGGTCAGGCCAGGGCGTCGACCACGGGGGTGAGGAACTCCTCGTAGGCGCGGGCGTCGCGGCGCAGGGCGGTGCTGACGAGCACGTCATCCCCGGCCAGCACCCACCCGACGGGTTCGGCGAGGGGGAGGAGCCGCACGCCGAGCTGGAACGGGCGGACGGGGCGCCCCAGCCGTCGCTCGTACCCGTTCACCCAGCGGGTCAGGTCGACTGGATCGCCCTTTCGCCTGCTGTCGGCCTGCTCTCGCGTCCGGTCGTCGATCCAGCCCCAGAACTTCCGGTGGTGCCGTTCCGCCAGGACCCGCACGGTCGGCAGGTGCTCGAGACCGTTCCAGTCCGGTGGGGAGGGCGGAACCTGCGGCGGTTCGGTGAGCGCGCGGTGCCACCAGATGCCCCACTCGCGGACCGCGGCCGACGAAGGGGCGGCCGTCGTGGTGTCCGGCGCAGGGTCCAGGGCGCCCACCTCGGGCTCGCCGACGGCGGGCTCACTGACGACGAACGGCGTCAGCCCCTCTGCGTCACGCACGTAGAGGGCCAGCAGCAGCCCGCGGTCGAAGTCCTCGCGGACCTCCCAGCTCGCCGTCCCCCGCAGGTGCACCCCGGCATGGTCGCGGGGCCGCACCCGCCGCGACAAGGTCTTGCGTCGCGTCCCCGCGAGCGTCAGGCTGGCCTGACGACACCAGGGGAGGCGACGTGACCACCATCGACGAGCTCGAGCGCGAGCACACCCTGCTCACCGCGGCCCACCGCTACGACGACCTGCGGCTGCGGCACACGCTCCTGGGCTCCGGCCCGCCTGGTGAGGGTGACGTGCACCTGCCGAAGGACGAGGCGCTGGAGCTGCTCGCCCTCGGGGAGGTGCTGTCCCGCAAGGCGTCCTACGGCCGCCAGCTCGCGGTCCGCGCCGCCCGGGCCGCGGGGGCGTCCTGGGCGCAGATCGCCGCGGCGAGCGGCGTGACCAAGCAGAGCGCGTGGGAAGCGCACCAGGCGTGGATCCAGGCGCAGGCCGACGCCCACCGCGCCCACGACTGGGAGGGCTTCTCGGCGGACGAGGAACGGGACGCCCGCCGGCTCGCCGGGTCGCCCGACTGAGCCACCGCCGCGGTCCAGGCGCATGATCGCCCTGGGAACGCGCCGACCGAGGTGCGCCGGACGCAGGGAGACGACGTGAGCAGCACGCGGTGGACGGCGGGCGACGTGCCCGACCAGCACGGCCGGGTGGCGGTCGTCACCGGCGCGAACACCGGCCTCGGCTTCGAGACCGCGAAGGTGCTGGCGCAGCGGGGCGCGACGGTCGTGCTGGCCGTCCGGGACGTCGAGAAGGGTGCGGCGGCGGCGTCGCGGATGGGCGGGGACGTCTCGGTCCAGCGGCTGGACCTGTCCTCGCTCACCTCGGTCCGCGAGGCGGCCGAAGCCCTGCGCGGCAGGCACCCCCGCATCGACCTGCTGATCGACAACGCCGGGGTCATGTACACGCCACGGCAGACGACGCAGGACGGGTTCGAGCTGCAGTTCGGCACGAACCACCTGGGGCACTTCGCGTTCACCGGGCTGCTGCTCGACGCGCTGCTGCCCGTCGAGGGATCGCGCGTCGTGGTGGTCAGCAGCGTCGCGCACCGCATCCGCGCCGCCATCCACTTCGACGACCTGCAGTGGGAGCGGTCGTACTCCAAGGTGGCCGCCTACGGGCAGTCCAAGCTCGCCAACCTGCTCTTCACCTACGAGCTGCAGCGCCGGCTCGCCGCGCACCCGACGAGCACGGTGGCCGTCGCGGCCCACCCGGGGGTCTCGAACACCGAACTCGTCCGGCACACCCCGGCCCCCGTGCGCGCGCTCATGGACCGGGTCGGGAACGTCCTCACGCAGCCCGCGGCCATGGGGGCGCTGCCCACGCTGCGGGCCGCGACCGACCCCGCCGTCCTGGGTGGTCAGTACTTCGGACCCTCCGGTGCGGGGGAGGCGCGCGGCTACCCGCGTCAGGTGGCGTCCAGCGACCAGTCGCACGACCTCGCCGTCCAGCGCCGGCTGTGGGCGGTGTCCGAGGAGCTCACGGGGGTCGTCTTCCCCGTGTGAACCCCGCGCGAGTGAGCCCCGTGCGGTTCAGCGGGTGGCGTGCGCCCGGAAGTGCCCGAGGACGGCCGCGACGAGGGAGATCAGGGCCGCGACCCCGAGGCCGGCGCCGATGTGCCAGCGCAGTAGCGCCGCGCCCGCGGCCGCCCCGGCGAGGATCAGCACGACGGCGCCCAGGCGGCGACGCCACCCGTCGCCCGTGCCGCCGGCCATCCGGGAGTCGGCGGCCAGGCCCGTGAGCGTCGACGTGACGACGACCGTGGTGACGTCCTTGACCGCGAGGCGGCGCGCGGCGGCGGCCTGACCGCCCATCGCGATGCCGAGCACGGTCGTCACGGCCAGGGCCGCGGGCGGGGGCGTCGTGCCGGGTTCCACCGGCAGGCCCACCATGAGGGACGTGGCGACGCCGAGCCCCGCCAGCACGACCCCGACGACGACGAAGACCCACGTCGACGCCGTCGTCCAGCCCGTGGCGGCCTTGCGCAGCACCCGGCCCACGACGGCCGCGCCGGCGAGGAAGCCGAGGAGCGCGAGCACGGGCCCCACGATCGGCAGGTCCTCCGACCCGGTGAGGGCCATGCCGAGGATGACGACGTTCCCCGTCATGTTCGCGGTGAACACGCGGTCCAGGCCGAGGTAGCCGACCGCGTCGACGATGCCGGTCGAGAAGGTCAGCACGAGCATCAGCGCGAGGTGCCAGGACGCCCGGCGCGCGCCGCGGGCGACGGCGGCGGGGGACGGTGCGGCGGTCTTCTCGGGGGGCATCGCGTTCTCCTGCTCGGCGGATTCCGAACCCCGGTGCCTCTTGAAACACCGGGGAAACACAGGAAGAGTACGGTGCTCGGATTGTATACGTTCGGCTGCTGAGTCCGACCTGCGAGAGGTTCGCGATGACTGCTCGACCAGCACTGCTCCGTCTCCTGTCCCGTGCCCTGCCCCCGTTCGTGGTCGTGCCCGTCCTCGCGCTGGCGGCCTGCGTCCCCGTCCAGCCCGTCGGCGAGGCGCCCGAGCGCGAGGACGTCACCGGCGTCGCGGTCGGCGACCGTCCCGTCCGCGACGGCGGGGACCTCGTCATGGCCCTGTCGGCCGAACCCGACCGGCTCGACCCGACCACGTCGTCCTCGCTCTACACGCGCTACGTGATGAACGCGATCTGCGAGAAGCTCTACGACATCGACGCCGAGGGGAACCTCGTCCCGCAGCTCGCCGCGGCCCTGCCCACGACGTCGCCCGACGGCCTCACCGTGACGATCCCCGTCCGGTCCGGCGTCCGGTTCGCCGACGGGACCCCCCTCGACGCCGCGGCCGTCGTCACGACGCTGGAACGGAACCTCACCCTCGAGACGAGCTCGCGCAAGAGCGAACTCGGACCCGTCGACACCGTGGAGGCGGCCGACCCGTCGACCGTCGTGGTCCGCTACAAGGCCCCGTTCGCCCCGCTCACGGCCTCCCTCGCCGACCGGGCCGGGATGGTCATGTCCCCGACGGCGCTCGCCGAACGGGGCGAGGACTTCGGCGACCACCCGACGTGCGTGGGGCCCATGAAGTTCGTCGACCGCGTCCCGCAGACGTCGATCACGGTCGAACGTGACCCGAACTACTACGCGGCCGACCAGGTCCACCTCGACCGCATCACCTACCGGATCATGACGGACGCGAACATCCGGGCCGCGAACCTGCGCTCCGGCGACGTCCAGGTCGCCGACAGCCTGTCGCCGCAGGACGTCGACGCCCTCCAGCAGGAGGAGGGCATCGGCCTGCTGCAGACCGGATCCTTCGGGTACCAGGGCGTCACGTTCAACCTCGGCAACACGGCCGGCGTCGGGAAACCCCCGGGTCGCATCGACACCCCGCTGGCGACGGACCCCCGCATCCGCGAGGCGTTCTCGCTCGCCGTCGACCGGCAGGCCCTCGTGAACTCGGTCTTCAACGACTGGTACGAACCCGCGTGCTCGTTCGTCTCGCCCGCCAGCACCTACGCGACGGACGCGTCGAACGCCTGTCCGCCGCACGACCCCGCCAGGGCCAAGCAGCTGCTCACCGAGGCCGGGGTGGAACTGCCCTACCGGATCAGGGTCTCGGCGTCGAACACCGCGGACACCCTCCGCCTCTCGCAGGCGTTGCAGGCCAGCGTCCTGGAGGCCGGGTTCCAGCTCGAGATCGAACCGGTGGAGTACTCCACGCTCCTCGACCAGCAGTCCTCCGGCGACTTCGAGGCCGTCCAGCTCGGTTGGTCCGGCCGTGTCGACCCGCACGGGAACTCCTCGAGCTTCCTCACCACGGGAGCGGGGAACAACTACTCGGGCTACTCGAACCCCGAGGTGGACGCCCTGCTCAAGCGGGCCGCGCAGAGCACCGACCCCGCCACGCGCGCCGACCTCTACGGGCAGGTCGTGACGGTCGTCCAGCGGGACAACCCGATCGTCTACCTCTACCGCGTGCGCAGCATCACCGGGTACGTGAGTTCCGGTGAGGGCTCCGTGGCCGGGGTCGAGACCTTCGCCGACGGCGTCGTCCGCCTCGGACGCGCCGCCTTCCTCCAGGAGAGTGAGTGATGGGACGTTTCCTGCTGTCCCGGCTGTGGCAGAGCGTCGTGACGCTCGTGCTCGCCTCGATGGTCGTCTTCGCGGGCGTCCGCGCCCTGCCCGGTGACCCCGCCCTCGCCGTGGCCGGTGAGGAGGCGACGCCCGAGGCGCTCGCCGCCGTGCGGGCCGACCTCGGACTGGACCAGCCCGTCTGGGTGCAGTACTGGCGGTTCCTCACGAGCGCGCTGCGGGGCGACCTGGGGACGTCGGTCCGCACCGGGACCCCGGTGACCGACCTCATCGGCGCGACGTTGCCGGTGACGGTCTGGCTCTCCGTCTACGCGATGCTCTTCGCGGTCGTGTTCGGACTGGCGATGGGGGTCGTCGCGGCCGTCCGTCGCGGCACCTGGGCCGAGGCCGGCGTGAACGGCCTGTCCCTGCTCGGGTTGTCGGTGCCGAGCTTCTGGCTGGGGTTGCTCGCGATCCTCTACCTCGCCGTCGGGACCGGATGGTTCCCCGCGTCCGGGTACGTCTCCCCGGGGGAGGACCCGTTGCGCGCGCTGCACCACCTGACGCTGCCGGCCGTCATCCTGGGCGCAGGGATCGCCGCCGTCGTCATGCGCCAGACGCGCGCCTCGATGCTGCAGAACCTCTCGGCCGACTACGTGCGCACGGCCCGGGCCAAGGGTGCGTCCCGCTCCGCGGTCGTCCTGCGCTTCGCCCTGCGCAACTCCCTCGTCGTCGTGGTGACGCTCGTCGGGTTGCAGCTCGGCGGGCTGATCTCGGGGGCCGTCGTCACCGAACGCATCTTCGGCCTCCCGGGCTTCGGCAAGCTGACGCTGGACTCGGTGTTCAGCCGCGACTACCCCGTGATCGAGGGGGTCGTGCTCGTCGTGACCCTCGCGTACGTCGTCATCAACCTGGTGGTCGACCTCCTCTACACCGTCCTCGACCCGCGCATCCGCGTCGCCGGAGGTTCCCGATGAGCCAGACCGTCCAGGCCGCCGACCGGCTCGAGGTCGACCTCGGGTCCTCCCGCGGTGTCGTGCTGCGGCGCATGCTGCGCAACCCCTCCGGCGTCGTCGGCATGGTGCTCGCCGCACTCGTCGTGCTGGCCGCGCTGCTGGCGCCCGTGCTCGCGCCCTACCCGCCGACGCAGGTCCACTTCGAGACGCCCTTCCAGGTCCCGCGCACCGTGGGGTTCTGGCTCGGGACCGACGACCTCGGCCGCGACGTGATGTCGCGCATCCTCTTCGGCCTGCGCGCCTCGCTCCAGGTGGCGCTGCTGGCCGTCGTGCTGTCGGTCGTCGTCGGGACGCCGCTCGGCCTGGCCGCGGGCTACTGGCGCGGGCTGGACGCCGTCGTCTCGCGCGTCACCGACGTCGTGCTGGCGTTCCCGTTCCTCGTGCTGGCCGTCGGGCTCGCCGCGATCCGCGGTGCGAGCCTGGGCAACGCCGCGATCGCCCTGGGCATCGCCCACGTGCCGCAGGTGATCCGCGTGGTCCGCGCCGAGACCCTGCGGCTGCGCGGGGCGGAGTACGTCCTGGCGGCCAAGACGATGGACGCCTCCGGGGTCCGCATCCTCGCCACCCACGTGCTGCCGAACGCGGTGCCCTCGATCGTCGTGCAGGCCACGGTCATCGTGCCGGCCGTCGTCATCGGCGAGGCGCTGCTGTCCTTCCTCGGCCTCGGCATCCAGCCGCCCACCCCGAGCCTGGGCATCATGCTGTCCGACGCGCAGCAGTACATCTTCCGGGCGCCGACGGCGGCGCTGTTCCCGGGCCTGGCGATCGTGCTCGTGTGCCTGGCCTTCAACCTGTTCGGCGACGCCCTGCGCGACGCCCTCGACCCGAGCGGAGACCACCGGTGAGCTTCACGCCCCCGACCGACCACACCACCCGGCCCACCCTGCGCGGCACCTTCGGCATGACGGCCTCGACGCACTGGCTGGCCTCCGCCACGGGGCAGTCGGTCCTCGAGCGCGGCGGGAACGCGTTCGACGCCGCCGTCGCCGCGGCGTTCGTCCTGCACGTGGTCGAACCCCACCTCAACGGACCCGGCGGGGACATGACGGGCGTGTTCGCCACCGCGCAGGACCCGACCCCCGTCGTCCTCAACGGTCAGGGCCCCGCGCCCGCGGCCGCCACGATCGAGCACTACCGCGCCGAGGGCCTCGACACGGTCCCCGGGGCGGGCGGTCTCGCGGCGGCCGTCCCCGGTGCCGTCGACGCCTGGATGGTGCTGCTGCGCGACCACGGGACGTGGGAACTCGCCGACGTCCTGGACCCCGCCATCGGGTACGCCCGCGACGGCCACCCCGTCGTCGGCCGCGTCGGGACGACCATCGCCTCGGTGGCCGACCTGTTCCGCGAGCACTGGCCGAGTTCGGCGGCGCTGTGGATGCCGCAGGGCCGGATCCCCCAGCACGGGGACGTCATCACGAACCCGGCGTGGGCGCGGACGCTGCAGCGGCTGGTGGACGCGGGGAAGGACGCCGGGTCGCGCGTCGAGCGGATCGAGGCCTTCCGCCGCGAGTGGCGCGAAGGTTTCGTCGCCCGCGAGGCCGTCGAGTTCCTCCGCACCCCGCACCGGCACTCCTCCGGCACCGACCACGCCGGGGTCCTCGAGACCTCCGACTGGGCCGGGTTCTCCGCCAGGTTCGAGGAGCCGACCACGATCGAGTTCCGCGGGACGACGGTCGCCAAGACCGGCCCGTTCGGCCAGGGGCCCGTGCTGCTGCAGGCGCTGCGGATCCTCGACGGGTTCGAGGACGCCGACCTCGACCCCTCGACCGTCCGCGGTGCGCACACCGTCCTCGAGGCGCTGAAACTCGCTCTCGCCGATCGCGACGCCTGGTACGGCTCGGCCGCGGACCCGGACGTGGTGCGCGAACTCCTGTCCGAGGAGTACGCCGCGACCCGCCGTGCCCTCATCACCGACCGGGCCTCGCGCGAGTTCCGCCCGGGCAGCCCCGGTGGGCGGACACCCCACGTGCCCCCGCTGCGCACCGACGCCCCGTCCGCCGTCGGCGTCGGTGAACCCACCGTCGGCGAACCGACCGTCGAGAGCACCGGCACGACCCGCGGTGACACCTGCCACGTCGACGTCGTCGACCGCTGGGGGAACGTCGTGTCGGCCACGCCCTCCGGTGGGTGGCTGCAGTCGTCCCCGACCGTCCCGGAGCTCGGGTTCTGCCTCGGCTCCCGGTTGCAGATGACGTGGCTGGACGAGGACTCGCCCTCGGCGCTGCGGCCGGGGGAACGTCCCCGCACCACCCTGACGCCGACGCTGCTGCTGCGCGACGGGGTTCCCGTCGAGGCGCTCGGAACTCCCGGCGGCGACCAGCAGGACCAGTGGCAGCTGCTGTACCTGCTGCGGACGCTCGTCGGCGGGTACGAACCCCAGCAGGCGATCGACGCACCCGCCCTGCACACCACGTCCATGCCGGGGTCGTTCTGGCCGCGGACCTGGACACCCGGCGGAGCCGTCGTCGAGGGCCGGATCGGGGACGACGTCATCGCCGGGCTCGAGGAGCGGGGTCACGTCGTGACCCGGTCCGGGGACTGGTCGCTGGGCCGGTTGTCCTGCGCCGGACGGGACCCGAAGACGGGTGTGCTGCACGCGGCCGCGAACTCCCGCGGGGCCCAGGGCTACGCGGTGGGGAGGTGAACGGCGTGACGAACCTGCTGGAGGTCGAGGGCCTCGAGGTCGCCTACGGCGCCACCACGGTCCTGCACGGCGTCGACGTGACGGTCCGCCGCGGCCACCGCGTCGCCGTCGTCGGGGCGTCCGGGTCGGGCAAGTCGACGACGGCCGCCGCCGTCCTGGGGTTGCTCCAGGGCGCGGGCCGCGTCACGGGTGGCCGCGTCGTCGTGGCCGGCGACGACATCACGACGGCCCTGCGCGGCCGGGACGAGAACCGGTTGCGGCGCCTGCGCGGGCGGCAGATCGGGCTCGTCCCGCAGGACCCGATGTCGAACCTCAACCCCTCGGCGCGGGTCGGCCGCCAGGTCGCCGAGACCCTCGTGATGCACGGGCTGGCGAAGGGGTCGGCCGCGCGGGAGCGGGCCGTGGAACTGCTGGAGGAGGCCGGCATCCCCGACGCCGGCCGGCGAGCGAAGCAGTACCCGCACGAGTTCTCCGGCGGGATGCGCCAGCGCGTCCTCATCGCGATGGCGCTGGCCGCCGAACCGGAGCTCCTCATCGCGGACGAACCCACGTCGGCGCTCGACGTGACGGTCCAGCGGCAGATCCTCGACCACCTCGACCGGCTCACCGCCGCGCGCGGGGCGTCGCTGCTGCTCGTCACGCACGACCTGGCGCTGGCGGCCGACCGCTGCGACGACGTCGTGGTGATGTCCGACGGCCGGGTCGTGGAGACCGGTCCGGCGGCGCAGGTGCTGCGGGCACCGAGCGCGGAGTACTCCCGCGCCCTCGTCGCCGCCGCCCCCGCGACGGCCGGGCGCACCGCGCCGCGGGAGCTGCCGGAACGCACGCGCGAGGACGTGCTCGTGGTGAGGGACCTCGTGAAGGAGTACCGCATCCGGGGTCAGCGGGAGAAGCTCCGCGCCGTCGACGGGGTGTCCTTCAGCGTCCCGGCGGGGACGACGACCGCGGTCGTGGGGGAGTCCGGGTCGGGCAAGACGACGACCGCCCGGCTCGTCCTCGGGCTCGAGGACGCCACGAGCGGGGAGGTCGTCGTCGACGGCGGCCGGCGCGACGTGCAGCCGGTGTTCCAGGACCCGTTCGGGTCCCTGGACCCGACGAAGACCCTCGAACGCCTCATCGACGAACCCCTGCGCATCGCCCGCGTCGGTGACCCCCGCAGCCGTCGCGCACGCGTCGGGGAACTGCTCGACCAGGTGTCGCTGAGCCGCACCTTCGCGCAGCGTCGTCCGGCCGAACTGTCCGGCGGTCAGCGCCAGCGCGTGGCCATCGCACGTGCCCTGGCGCTGAACCCGAAGGTCGTCGTCCTCGACGAGGCGACGTCCGCGCTCGACGTCCTCGTGCAGCAGCAGGTGCTCCGCCTCCTGGAGCAGCTGCAGGAGGACCTCGGGCTGACGTACCTGTTCATCACCCACGACCTCGCCGTCGCGCGGCACCTGGCGCACCAGGTCCTCGTGATGCGGTCCGGCCGGGTCGTCGAACACGGCATGATCGGGGACGTGTTCGAGAACCCCCGCGAGGAGTACACCGCCCAGCTGCTGTCGGCGATCCCCGGCCGCCTGGCGGCCTGACGTGGGGGCTTCGGCCGAGCGCGTCGTCGAGGAGTTGCGGCGCGACGTCCTCGGCGGGTTCTTCCCGCCGGGGACGCGGCTCACCGAGACGGCCCTCGTCGACCGGTACGGCACCTCGCGGGTGCCCGTGCGGGAGGCGCTGCGGGCGCTGGCCGGGGAGGGTTTCGTCGAGCTGCGCCCCAACGCCGGCGCCCGCGTCGCGGAGGTCCCCGTCGACGACCTCGCCGACCTGTACGCCGTGCGCTGCGTCGTGGAGGAGATCACCGCGAGCCGCTGCGCCCGGCGGGTCGCGGCGGGGGAGCGCCTCGTGGTCGACGAACTGACGGAGATCGTCGAGGCGGGGTTCGCCGCCCTCGACTCCGGCGACCCCGTCCTCGGCGCGGAACTCAACTCCCGGTTCCACGGGACGGTGGCCCGCTTGTCGGGATCGCACAGCATGACCCTCGTCCTGCGCCGCGTCAGCGAGCAGATCCAGTGGGCCTACGCCACCACCGTCCCCCAGCAGGGTCACCGCGCCTGGACCGAGCACCGCCGGATCGTCGCCGCCATCGCCACCGGGGACGAGGGGAAGGCCGGGCGAGCGATGGTCAGGCACGTGGAGACGTCGCGGCGGGGGTTCGCGCGGGGGTAGGCGTCAGGGCGTGGAGTCGATGCCGGAGTTCTGCCGCCGGTAGGCGGCCGGAGGCAGGCCGTACTGCTCCCGGAACAGCCGGTTGACCGCCGGGGGGTTGTCCATGCCCCACCGCCGGGCGAGGGTCGCCACGGTGCACCCCGCCAGCGACGGGTCGAGCAGGTCGTGCCGCAGGTGTTCCAGGCGTCGTTCCCGGACGAACGCGGACACCGTGCTGCCGTTGCCGGCGAACACGCCCCGGACCTGCCGGACGGAGACGTGGTGCGCGGTCGCCACCGCCTCGGCGTCGAGCCCGACCGTCTGGATGCGCTCCTCCAGCCACTGGGTGTACCGCCCGAAGGAGTCGTTGGCGGGCCGTGGTCCGTGGGGGAGCGCCGCCTCGTCGACCACGGCCCGGACCAGGGAGTGGATGGCGTCGGCGCAGTGCAGGCGACCGCTGGGCCGCAACGTGTCCCGGGCCTGCGTCGACCCGCGCAGGAGCTCGGACAGGAGCGAGCCCGCGCTCCCCGAGGAGGTCATGTCCCCGGCCAGCAGCCCGTTGACCCGGTCGGTGTCGGTCCCGACCCGCAGGAAGCGGAGCCGGCACACCAGCCAGCGGTGCGGTCCGCCGGTGCTGATCCGGTACGGCACGTAGCCGTGGAAGAAGGTGAAGTGGCCCTCGGGCAGGAGCACAGACCGGCCCCGCTGCTCGAGGGCGACGGTGGTGCCGCCCAGGTTCATGCCCACGACCAGTCCCGCCCACGGGGCCCGGGACCGCAGGGCGGGCTGGACGCAGACGCCGCGGTCACCCTCGAAGAGCGCGAAGTCGAGGTCCCCGAAGTGCCAGGTGACCATCGTCAGCGTGGCGCCCGGGCCACCCCAGGCGAGTCGGATCTCGTCGGCCGGGGACCCGCCCGGTGCCAGCCCGAGGGAGGAGTCCTCCCCGAGGTAGCCGGCCAGCCGGGTGGGCGCGTCGATGGAGCTCACGTGGGGGTCACCCAGGCCGGGGACAGGCTGTCGTGCCGCCATCGGGGGGTCCTCCTCGTCGCTGGGGAAGGGGTGCGGAAGGGTGAGCCGGCCGGGTTCCCGGTGGGGACGATGGTGCCCGACGCGGTCCACCACCGGTGGTGCCGCTCGACCGGACCACCACCCACCGGCCGGCAGGACCGCCCGATCGGCCCCACCGCCGGCACGCTCACCTGGTGCGCCGCAGCCGCCCGAGTCCGGCGACGCCGACGGCGAGCAGGAGCGCGGCCCCGGAGAACACCTGGCTCACCCAGGCCGGCGAGCCGATGAGGGTCAGTCCGCTGGTGCTCACGGCGAGGAACAGCACGCCGATCACGGTGCCGAGGACGGAGGGGCGACCGACGTCGATGACGATGGTCGACAGCAGGACCGCGGTCAGCGCCGGGAACAGCATCGTCATGCCGTTGTCCGCGGTGGCCGCGCCCTGGCGGCCGAGCAGCAGCACGCCCGCCGCCGCGGCGACCAGGCCCGAGAGCACGAACGCGGAGAGCTGGGCCCGGCGCACGTCGACGCCGACCAACCGGGCGGCCGCGGCGTTGGACCCCACGGCGAACAGCCGTCGTCCGAACGCCGTCTGCGCCATGGTGAACCAGCAGACCGCGGCCAGCACCACCGAGACGACCACGATGCTCGGCAACCCGGACCACCTCCCGGACCCGAGGGCGGTGAGCGAGGGCGAGATGCCCTGGGTGATCTGCAGACCACCGGTGTAGGCGAAGATGCCGCCGCCGAGCAGGGTGGCCGTCCCGAGGGTGGCGATGAACGGGTTCATCTGCAGGTAGGCGACCAGCACGCCCTGCAGGCCGCCGATCACCACGCCGGCCAGCAGGGCGAGCCCCACGGCCACGGGCAGCGGGAGGTCGTGCGCGCTCATCGCGGCGGCGGCGACGACCGAGCAGGTGGCCGCGACGGCTCCGACGGAGAAGTCGAAGAACCCGGCCGCCATGGGGAAGAGCAGGGCCAGGGCGACGGTGAGGGTGACCGCCTGGTTGGCGGTGAGCGCCAGCCAGTTCGCCGGGCTGCGGAAGGCGAGCCCGGACGCCGGGGCGACCGAGAAGAACACGACGACGGCGAGCAGCACGAGGACCAGTCCGTAGCGCTCGACGAGGGAGCCCACCCGCAGGGGGCGGCGGACGGCGGGCGGCGGAGCGGCGGGGACGGCGCCCACGGGCGTGACGGTGGTGGTGGGTTCGCTGGTCATGGTCCTCAGGAGTCCTGTCGGTCGGGGGTCTGGGAGTGCGCGGCCTGGGCGATGACGTCCTCCTGCAGCTGCGCCCCCACCAGCTCGGTGCGCAGGCGGCCGCCGGCCACCACGAGCACCCGGTCGCACAGGGCGGCGAGCTCGGCGAAGTCGGAGGAGACGACGAGCGCGGCCCGTGCCCCGTCGACCACGTGCCCGCGGACCAGGGTGTGGATGTCGCGGCGGGCCATGGCGTCGACCCCCTGGCTGGGTTCGTCGAGCAGCAGCACGCTGGGGTCGGTCCACGTGGTGCGGGCCAGCACGGCCTTCTGCTGGTTCCCTCCCGACAGCGTGGCGAAGGGGACGTCGGCGTGCGCGGCCCGCACGGCGTAGCGCCCGGCGGCGGCCATGGCGGCCCTCTTCTCGGCGCGCCGGGCCACGCCCCAGGGCCGGAGGAAGCGGGGGTAGGCGATGGCGGAGACGTTCTCCCACAACGGGCGGTCCGCGAAGGCCGCCTCCCGGGCCCGGTCCTCGGGGACGTACGCGATGCCGTCGGCCAGCGCCGCGCGCGGGCTGCGGTGCTCGACCGGGCGACCGGCGAGCTCCAGCGTGCCGCCGGTGCGGGGGACCTGGCCCGAGAGCGCGCGCAGCAGCCGGCTGCGCCCCGACCCCAGCAGCCCGGCGACGCCCACCACCTCACCGGGGTGCAGGTCGAGGTCCACCGGCCCCACGCCCGGGAAGCTCAGGCCGCGGGCCCGCAGCACCGGTTCGCCGTCGCGGGCGGGTGCCGGGTGGCGCTGGTCCACCCCGGACGCCGGGGAGGTGCCGGTCATGAGGGCGACGATCGCGGTCTCGTCGAGGCCCTCGACCGGCCCGGAGTGGGCGACCGCGCCGTCCCGCAGAACGGTGAGGTCGTCCGCGACCGCCAGCACCTCGGGGATGCGGTGGCTGACGTAGACGACCGCGTGCCCCTCGCCCCGGCGTCGACGGAGCTCGGCGAGGAGACCGTCGACCTCGTTCCGGGGCAGGCTGGCGGTGGGCTCGTCGAGCACGAGCACCAGCGGTCCCCGCTCCGGTCCACCGCCCGTGCCCGTCTGCAGGGCGCGGGCGACGGCCAGCAGGGTGCGGTCGCCGGGGCGCAGTTCGCGCACCCGGGCCCGCGGGTCAAGGTCGAGGCCCGCGTCGGCGAGCTGCCGGGCGGTGCGGCGGTGCAGCGCGCGCCAGCCCACCGATCCCGCCCGGCCGGGGAAGCCGTGCACCAGCGCCATGTTCTCGGCGACCGTCAGGTCCTCGACGAGCCCGAGGTCCTGGTGCACGAAGCGCAGACCGGCCGCGTGGGCGGCCGCGGGGCTGAACCCGTCGGCGGGGTGCTCGACCCCGCCGACGGTGATCGTGCCGCCGGGGTCCGCCGTGTACACGCCCGCGACGACCTTCAGGGTGGTGGACTTGCCCGAACCGTTGCCCCCCAGGAGGGCGTGCACGCGGCCGGGGCGCACCTCCACGTCCACCCCGCGCAGCACGGGCACGCCGTCGAAGGTCTTGCTGACTCCGGCCAGGCGCAGCGCGACCACCGGGGGAGCGTCCACGACCACCTCAGAGTCCCCAGGCCGCGCGGTAGCCGGCGGGGGCGTCGACCGACCCGGCGTACCAGTCGCCCTGAGCGGGCAGGTTGTGGTCGGCGTCGACCAGCTGCTCACCCAGACCGGAGTCCACGACCGGCTGCCCGGCGAAGACCCGGTTCAGTCCGTCGATGCCGGCGTACGACAACCACACCGGCGACTGCCCGATGCACATGTCGATGCCTCCGCCGGTGTGCAGGTACCCGACCGAGTCACGGGTGCACTCACCGCCGGCCACGGCGAGGTCCTTGCCGGAGGTGGTCAGCGCCTGCTGGATGCCGGCCGGGAGCATGAAGTCCACGTCGACGGCCACCGCGTTCGCCTCGGGGTGCTGCAGCATCGCCGTCTCGAACTTCTGCCGGATGTTCGGCACGTCCGCCGGGGTGATGACGACGGTTCCCACGACCTCGCAGCCGCTGCACGCGGCGATCCTCTCGTTGAACGCGTCGGCCAGGTGCTCCCCGAACGCGACCCCGCGGAACTCCACGTGCACGACCTGGGCCGCCCCCTTCGTCTGCGCCACGACCCAGTCCGCCCGGAGCTGGCCGGCGGCCTCGTAGCTCTGCGCCGCGGTCGTCCCGCCCACGAAGGGCACCGTGACGTCGAACAGCGGCTGACCGCCGCCCTGGGTCGGGTCGTCGCAGTCGAACGAGGTCAGCGAGGCGACGAGCACACCGGCGGCCTTGGCCTCCTTGAGGGCCTGGGCCACCGGGGCGCAGTCGATGGACTCCAGGACGATGGCGTCGGCACCGGCCGCGACGGCCTGGCGCACGCACTTGGCCCACGCCCCGTCGGTGTTGTTCTGTCCGTCGCACACCTGCGTGCCCCAGCCCAGCGCCTTCGCCGCCTCGACGGTCTCGTCGGTGAGGTGGGCCAGCCCCGCGACCTGCTGGAAGGCCGACAGCACCCAGACCGTCTTGCCCTGGGCCGGTGCGGGCCCCTGTGCGGGGGGCCGGGTGCTGCTGCCGGCGTAGGCGGCGTCCACCGCGGCCACGGCCGCCGTGGTGTCGGCGGCGGCCTGGGCCGAACCACCCGAGCCGCCGGGGGTCGCGCCGCCCGGCGGCGAGGAGCAGCTCGTGAGCAGGACGCACCCGAGCAGCAGGGCGAGCAGGGCACGCAGGGACGTGAGAGAGCGCATCGTCGGGTTCTCCTGGGATCGAGCGAGGTGCGGGGTCTGAGGTCGGGGGTCAGGCGAAGGCGGGTGGGATGGACGTCGTCCACCCGACGGCGGGTTCGACGGCGGCGGCCAGCCGCACGAGGGTGGCCTCGTCGAAGGGGCCACCCACCAGCTGGGCGCCGACGGGAACTCCTCCGGCGGTGCGGTGCACGGGAAGGCTGATCGCGGGCAGGCCTGCGATGTTCACGAAGGAGGTGAACGAGATCATCTGGTTCTCCACCACCCGCGGGCCGCTGGGGTCGGCGTTGGCCTCCTCCAGCACGGTGCCGAGGGGCGGGGCGACGGTGGCCATGGTCGGGGTGAGCAGCACGTCCCAGTCCCGGCCCCACTGCGCGTTGACCGCGCGGGTCTCGATCTGCAGCAGGGCGTCGACGGCGGCGTACTCCCCGGCGTGCCGCTGCCGGCCCAGCGCCATGCGGTGCTGGAGGTACGGCTCGGCCACCGTCGGGTCGTCGTAGGGCAGCGCCAGCAGCGACGCGTTGACGATCACGTCGAGGTAGCCCCGGACAGCGGGTTCGGAGTACCCGCGCAGGGTCGCGGGCACGACGACGTGCCCGAGGCGCTCGAGTTCGGTGGCCAGCCGCTGGGCGGCGGCGACGCACTCGGGGTCCACCGGCAGCCCGGTGGGCGCGTCGGTGAGCAGGCCGATGCGCAGGGGCGCCTGGTCGCGGCCCACCTCCTCGGCGAAGGGCCGCACCGGCTGGGGAGCGGAGTACCACGCCAGTGGGTCCGTCGGGCTGAGCACGTCGAGGAAGGCCGCGGCGTCGAGCACCGAGCGGGTGATCATGCCGTCGGTCACCCCGTGGTTCCACGCACCGACGAGTTGCGGCACCCGCCCACGGGAGGGTTTGAGCCCCACCGTGCCGCAGCACGACGAGGGCATCCGGATGGAACCGCCGCCGTCGGAGGCCTGCGCGGCCGGGGCGAGGCCCGCGGCCACGGCGGCCGCGGCGCCACCGGAGGAACCTCCCGCCGTGCGCGAGAGGTCCCACGGGTTGGCCGTCCTGCCGTACCGGCGGTTGTCCGAGACCGACATGGGTCCCAGCTCGGGGCTGTTGGAACGGCCCATGAACAGGGCGCCGGCCCGTCGGAGCAGGCCGATGCAGAGGTCGTCCTCGGTCTGCACGCGGTCGCTGAAACCCAGCGAACCACGGGTGTTCGGCTGTCCTGCAGCGGTGGTGAGTTCCTTGACGGGGACCGGCACTCCGTGGAACGGGGGCAGGTCGCCGCCCTCGGCCACCTGCTTCTCGGCGATCCGCGCCTGCTCCAGGAACTGCGCGTCGTCGCGCCAGACGATCGCGTTGACGTCGCCGTCGAGCCGGTCGACGCGGTCCAGGTAGTACTCGGCCACCTCCACCGGACTGACCTGTCGGGAACGGATGGCAGCCGCCAGATCGGTGGCGGTCGTGATGGGTTGCAACGGTCCTCCCCGGGGTTCGTGGGAAGGAGTGTGCGTCCCTGAGCGGCTACCGAGTTGCTCGTGGAGGCGGATCTCTTGCCGCTGACGGCACGGATCGGGTCCGGCGCGACCGCGCTGGACGTGCGGCTAGAGCGTGCCCTGCTCCTGCGAGCACCACCACGTCGTCCGTCCGCCGACGGTCGCCCGCACCATCGGTGCGCCGCAGCGCGGGCAGTGCTCACCGGACGCCCGGTGCGGGATGACCTCCCCCGTGTGGACGCCGCCGTGCTTCACCGCGTGCCGGATCCCGGCCCGCAACTGCCGGCGCAGTTCGTCGAGCTCGGAGGTCCGCAGTTCCCCCGCCGGGCGACGCGGGTCGAGCTTCGCCCGCCACAGCACCTCGTCGGCCAGGAGGTTCCCGATGCCCGCGACGACGGACTGGTCGAGCAGCCGCGCCTTCAGCGGGGCCGTGCCCTTGCCGACGCGTTCGCGGAACTCCTCGCGCCCGACGTGCTCGGCGTCCGGGCCCAGGGCGGACAGGTCCGGGTCGAGGCGCACCCGGCCGAGCCGCCGCTTGTCGAGCAGGCGCAGGGTGCCGCCGTCGGCGAACGTCAGGGTGAAGCGGTACCACTCGTCCTTCGCCACGCGCGGCACCTTCGGGGTGCCCTCGTAGTCGCCGCCGACGACCCGCTCGCCCTCGGGGGACGTGATGACGATGCGCCCGCTCATGCCGAGGTGGATGCCGAGCGCCGGGCCGTCGCCGGAGGTGTCGCACCACATCGACTTGCCCTGCCGGTGCGCCGCGGTGAGCGATCGCCCGACGAGGGCCGTCCGCAGGTCGCCGGGCTGGTGGGGGCGGCACTCGTAGGTGTCGGTGTCGTCGACGTCCGCGATCTCGCGGTGCAGACCGCCCGCCTCGACGACCTGGCGGGCCGATTCGACCTCGGGGAGTTCAGGCACCCGCGGAACGTAACCGAGCCGTCGCGCTCGCGCTCCCCGACGGCGAGCGGACGGGCACCTAGAGTGCCGGGGTGCGGAAGCGGTGGGGTGCGGTGCTGGTGGCGACGGGCCTCGTGGCCGCCGGGTGCGGGAGCGACGAACCGGAGGCGCCCACGCCGCAGCCCGTGACGATCGCGGTCGCCGGTGACGTCCACTTCGACGGCACGAGCGAGAAGGCCCTGGAACCCGGTGGGCTGGACGCCATCACGCCGGTCCTGTCGCGGGCCGACCTGACCGTCGTCAACGTGGAGACGGCCATCACCGAGCGAGGGAGCGCGGCGGGCAAGCAGTACACGTTCCGGGCGCCCGCGGCGGCGCTGGGGGCGCTGAAGGACGCGGGCGTCGACGTCGCGGCGATGGCGAACAACCACAGCCTCGACTACGGCCGCACCGGGTTGACCGACACGCTCGCGGCCGGGAAGGACAAGGGCCTGCCGGTCATCGGGCTCGGGGAGGACGCCGACGGCGCGTTCGCCCCGCACCGGGTCACGCTGAAGGACAACCGGATCGCGGTGTTCGACGCGACCCAGGTCCTCGACTCCTCGCTCGCGAAGGCCTGGACGGCGACGGACGCGCAACCGGGGCTGGCGTCGGTGCAGAGCACGGCGGGAGCGGCGCGACTGGTGGCGGCGGTCGAGGCCGAGCGGTCCCGCAGCGACTCGGTCGTGGTGGTCCTGCACTGGGGCAGGGAGCAGCAGGACTGCCCGACCGACGCCCAGCAGGGACTCGCCCACGACCTCGTCGCGGCCGGCGCGGACGCCGTCGTCGGCTCGCACGCC
Organism: Kineococcus endophyticus; assembly: GCF_040796495.1. NCBI lineage: Bacteria > Bacillati > Actinomycetota > Actinomycetes > Kineosporiales > Kineosporiaceae > Kineococcus > Kineococcus endophyticus. The sequence goes on from NZ_JBFNQN010000020.1 coordinate 32,979, forward strand.
CACGTGCAGCTCGGGCAGGGGTTCCTCGAGGCGGGGGGCCGCAAGGGGTTCGTCGACTACGGCCTGGGGAACTTCGTCTTCTACGCCAAGAAGGCGGCGGCCGTGGAGACCGGTGTCCTGGAACTCACGCTGCCCGGGACGGGCGGGGTGTCGGCGGCGCGGTGGGTCCCCGCGACGATCCGCTCCGGCGTGCCCGTCCCGCTGAGCGGGGACGACGCCGACGAGGCGGTGCAGCACAAGGAGTCCCTGCGGTCCTGCACCGACCTCGCGGCGTCGTGAGAGTGGCCTGGTCTCAGGCGCGCGTCTCCGGGAGGAACGGGTAGTCGGTGTACCCCTCCGGGCCCGTCCCGTAGGACGTGGACGCGTCGAGCGCGTTCTCGGGGTGACCACCCTGCCAGCGGGCGAGCAGGTCCGGGTTCGCCATGACGGCGCGGCCGACCGCCACGACGTCCGCGACACCGTCGGCGAGGTAGCCGGTGGCCTCCTCGCGGGTCGTCACCTGCGCGAACCCGGTGTTCACCATGAGCGGACCGCCGAAGCGCTTGCGCAGACCCTGGACGAACTCCCCGGCGGGCTCGGCGTGCAGGACGCTCAGGTAGGCCAGGCCGAGCGGCTGGAGCTGCTCGACGAGGTGCGTGTAGGTCGCCTCGACGTCGGCCGGGTCCTTCTCCCACGCGTCCTGGATGTTGTGCGCGGGGGAGATCCGGACGCCGACGCGGCCGGCCCCGATCTCGGCGGCCACGGCCTGCGCGACGCGCACGGTCAGCCGCGCACGGTTCTCGGGGGACCCGCCGTACTCGTCGGTGCGCTGGTTGGCGCCCGGCGCGAGGAACTCGTGCAGCAGGTAGCCGTTGGCGCTGTGGATCTCCACGCCGTCGATCCCGGCGTCCACGGCGCGGCGCGACGCGGCCACGAAGTCGGCGACGACGTCGTCGACCTCGGTGGCGGTCAGCGCGTGCGGGACGGGGTACGGCTTCTTGCCCAGCGGCGTGTGCGCCTCGCCGGAGACGGCGATCGCGCTGGGGGCGACGATGCGGTCGGTGCCGGTGATGTCGGTGTGCGAGACGCGGCCCCCGTGCATGACCTGGACGACGATGCGACCGCCGGCGGCGTGCACGCCCTCGGCGACCTTGCGCCACCCCTCCTGTTGCTCGTCGGTGACGAGCCCGGGCTGGCCGGGGTAGGAGCGGGACTCGTGGCTCGGGTAGGTGCCCTCGGAGACGATGAGACCCACGCTGGCGCGCTGGGAGTAGTGCTCCACGAGCAGCTCGTTGGGGATGCCCTCGGCGCCCGCGCGGGTGCGCGTCAGGGGGGCCATCACGAGGCGGTTGGGCAGGGTGAGGTCGCCCACGGCGACAGACGAGAACAGATCCATGTGCAGCTGCAACAACCGGACCACGGTCCGTCTTCCCGCCCCCGTAGAGTTCACCCTCGTGTCCGGGGTCCTCGTCGCCATCACCTGCGCGCTGTGCCTGGTGGGGAGCGTCTGGGCGGTGGTCACCGTCGCCCGTGACCGGCGCGTCGGCCGGGCCCTGCTGACCGCGCTCGCGGTGGTCGAGCTGTCCGTCCTCGTCACCGTCGTCGACGGCTTCGCGGCCCTGGCCACCGGCACGCGGCCGGTCGAGCTAGCGACGTCGATCGCCTACCTCGTCGTGGCGCCGTTCATCCTGCCGGCCGGCACCTTCTGGGCCCTGGCCGACCGCTCGCGGCCCAGCACGCTCGTGCTCGCGGTGGCCTGCTTCGCCGTCGTCGTCATCGCCTACCGCGCGTTCCTGCTCTTCGCGGTGACCCGGTGAGCGCCCCGGGCGCGGCGCGCCGGACGACCGGGCTGGGGCGCGTGCTCGTCGCGCTGTACGCCGTCTTCGCCATCGCGGCCGTCTCGCGCGCGAGCGTCCAGATCGCCACCGACTTCCACGAGGCGCCGCTGGCGTACGTGCTCTCGGCGTTCGCCGGGGTCGTCTACGTGCTGGCGACGGTCGGCCTGGGTCGGTCCGGTCCGCGCTGGCGGCGGGTGGCGTGGATCGCGTGCAGCGTCGAGCTCCTCGGCGTGCTGACCGTCGGGTCGCTCAGCCTCGCCGACGCCGAGGCCTTCCCCCGCGCGACGGTGTGGTCCGGGTACGGCGCGGGCTACGGGTTCATCCCGCTCGTGCTGCCGGTGCTGGGCCTCGTCTACCTGCGGCGGGAGTCGCGCGCCGCCCACCGAGCGGTCTGAGGGCGCCCGCTCACGACGCGGGCGTGCCCGTGTGCACCTCGGTGACACCGGGCAGCTCGCCGAGGCCGGCCGCCAGCGCGGTCGCCGACCCGCGACCCTGCACGGACAGGTCGACGCGCACGGCGTGGGCGCCCGGGACCACCGTCGTCTCCAGGGCCGTCACCGCCCACCCGGCGCGCGTGCAGTGCGCCATGACGTCGCGCAGCACCCCGCGTCCGTCGAGGTAGGTGCACGACACGGCCTGCTCGCTCGGGGCCCGCCGGGCCAGTCGCTGCGCGAGCGGGGTCAGGCCGTAGAGCACGAGGAAGTGGCCCAGCGTGCACAGCACGGCGAGCAGCGGCAGCCCGGCCGCGGCCGACATCCCCACCGCCGCCGTGAGCCAGATCGTCGCGGCCGTCGTCAGCCCACGTACGGCGTCGCGGCGGACGAAGATGACGCCCGCGCCGAGGAACCCGAGCCCCGAGGCGACCTGCGCCGCCACGCGCGACGGGTCGAGCTCGATGCGCCCGGTCGCCAGGACGTCGGTGAAGCCGTACTTGCTGACGAGCAGGAACAGCGCCGCACCGAGCCCGACGATCGTGTGGGTGCGCAGCCCGGCCGACTTCTGCCGCACCTCGCGCTCGAAGCCGATGAGCGCCGACAGCCCGAAGGCGAGGCCCAGCTCGCCGACCTGCAACCACCCCTGACCGGTGTCCTCGCCGAACCACATGGCCGCGACGATGCCAGGCGCGCGTTGGGGCGGCCAGAGGGGACCGGCCGGTCAGCGTGTGCGGCGGAAGAACTCCCGGGCGTCGTGCAGCCCCTTCGTGTTCTCCCGAGGGTCGTCGATCCCCGTCCGGTCGTCGGTGACGACCCGGCGTGCGAAGTAGTCCGCCTGCACCGCCCAGCGCAGCTCGTGGAGGACGTCGAGACCGCGCTCGACCTCGGCCCGCGTGAGGGCCCCGGTGGCGAGGTAGGCGTCGACGAGCGCCGGGGCGCGGTCGGGACCGCCGAGGTAGAACGCGGCGCTCGCGAGGTCGTAGAGGAGCGGGCCTGGTTCCGCGCTGGACCAGTCGATGAGACCGCAGACGTCCCCGAGAACGAGGAACGCGCCCGGTTCGGGGTCGCCGTGGAGCACGCCGCACGTGAGCGGTTCCCCGGTGGCGGCGAGGTCGGCGTACCGGACGAGGGCGGCGCGCACCGCCGGGCGCACCCAGGGTTCGACGTCGAGGTGCGCCGCGTCGGGGTCGACCCACGCCGGGAAACCGTGCTCGGGACCCGGGAGCACGAGGGCCCGGTGGGCCTGGCCGAGCGTGGCGCCCATGACCGCCTGCTCGTGGTCGTCGTCCCCCGACAGGGGAGAGCCCCCGACCCACCGCAGCAGCGCGAGCGTCCCGGTGCGCAGGTCGCCGTCGCGCGTGGGTTCGGGCGCACCAGCCGGGATCCCCGCCGCGTCCACGGCCTGCGCGGCGCTCAGCCCTCGGACGAACCCTGCCTCGCCTGCCGCGTCGACGGCCTTGGCGACCCAGCGGCCGCCAGGACCGGTCACCGTCCACGTCTCAGAGTTCATTCCGCCGGGCAGCGGTGCGACCTCGACGGGACCCACGGCCCAGCGCCGGGCCACGAGCCCGCGGACGTCGTCGACGGTCAGCACCCCGGCACGGTAGGCGCCGGGGTGCCCCGCCGACCACGGGGTTCCGGGGTCAGTGAGCGGTGGCGAGCTCTCCCGGGTGCAGGACGACCTTGGTCCAGCCGTCCTCGCGCCGGTCGAACGTCCCGTACGCCGAGGCCGCCTCGGTGAGGTCGAGCTCGTGGCTGACGATGAAGCTCGGCGTCGCCACGCCCGCCGTGATGAGGTTCCGCAGCTTCACGTTGTACGCCTTGACGTTGCACTGTCCGGTGCCCATCGACTGGCCCTTGAACCAGAACGTGCCGTAGTCGAAGGCGATCTTGCCCTGCTTCGACAGCTCGTCCTTCGCGCCGGGGTCCTGCGGCAGGTACACGCCGACGACGCCGATCCCGCCCGTGGCCTTGACGACCTGGACGAGCTGGTTGAGGACCATGGACGCGTCCTCGTTCCCGGAGGCGTCGTGCGCCTGGTAGCCGATGGCCTCGACGCCGCGGTCGACGCCTCGGCCGCCCGTCGCGTCCATGATCTGCTCCACGGGGTCACCGGCGGAGAAGTCGACCGGCGTGGCCCCGGCCTTGCGGACCAGGGCGAGGCGGTCCGGCTGGCGGTCGACGACGAACACCTCGGCGGCGCCGCGGATGCGGGCGGAGTGGGCGGCCATCAGGCCGACCGGTCCCGCACCCCACACGACGACGGAGTCACCGGGCTGGAACCCGGACAGCTCCACCCCGTGCCAGCCGGTGGGGAAGATGTCCGACAGCATCGTGTAGTCGAGTTCCTTCTCGGTGCCCTCGGGCAGCACGAGGGCGTTGAAGTCCGCCCACGGCACCCGCAGGAACTCCGCCTGACCCCCGGCGTAGTCCCCCATCGCCGCGAAGCCGAAGGCCGCGCCCGCCGTCCCGGCCTGGTTGGCCCGCAGGCAGAACCCGGTCTTGCCGGCGACGCAGTTCTCGCAGGAACCGCAGCCGATGTTGAAGGGGAGGCTGACGCGGTCGCCGACCTTCAGGCGGTCGACGCCGGCGCCGACGGCCTCGACGATCCCCATGTTCTCGTGACCGAGCACGCGCCCGGTCTCCATGTCGGTGCGGCCCTCGTACATGTGCAGGTCCGAACCGCAGATGTTCGTCGACGTGATGCGGACGACCGCGTCGGTCGGCTGCTCGATGCGGGCGTCGGGGACGTCCTGCACCGAGACGTCGAACGCGCCGTTGTAGACCAGTGCCTTCACGGGTTTCTCCTCAGGTGGGTGGTGGTCGCGACAACGGGGCGCCACCTCGGCCGTTCCGGGTGACGCCCCGCTGCTGGAGCTGTGGTGGTGGTGCTGGTGGTCAGGACGCCAGGAACTCGAGGAGGACGCGGTTGAACTCCTCGGCGTGGCTGACGTTGAAACCGTGGGGGGCACCGGCCACGACGTGCAGCCGGCTGCCCGGAACCGCGACGTGGGTGAGGGCGCCGGAACCCTCGAGCGGGACGACCGCGTCGGAGTCGCCGTGGATGACCAGGGTCGGCACCGTGACCTTCGGCAGGTCCCCGCGGAAGTCGGTCGTGCCGAAGGACTCCATCGCCTTCAGCGCCGCCGTGTGGTCGGCCTGCTTCGTCAACGCGATCGCATCCTGGCGCTGGGCCTCGGTGACCTTCAGGACGCCGTCGACGGAGAAGAAGTTCGTGACGAACCCGTCGTAGAAGGAGTCCTCGTCGGCCTTCAGGCCGGCCTCCATCTCGTCCGCGAGCTCCTTCGTCAACGGCCCCTGCGGGTTGTCGTCGGTCTTGGCCATGTAGGGCGGCACGGCCGCGGCGAAGACGACGCTGTGCAGGCGTCCGGTGCCGTGGTTGCTCACGTACCGCGCCACCTCGCCGCCGCCCATCGAGAAGCCGACGAGGGTGACGTCGCGCAGGTCGAGCTGCTCCAGGAGGGCGTGCAGGTCCTCGGCCAGGGTGTCGTAGTCGTAGCCGCTGCGGGTCTTGTCGCTGCGGCCGAAACCGCGCCGGTCGTAGGTGACGACGCGGTACCCCGCGGCGGCCAGGGCCGGGACCTGCTCCGACCACGACGCGCCGGACAGCGGCCAGCCGTGGATCAGCACGACGGGACGACCGCTCCCCCCGGTGTCGTCGACGTGCAGGTTCGTGTCCTTGAACAGTCCGTGGTGGGCCGTGACCTCGGTCATCCTGGTTCCTCCAGATGGGTGGGCGGTCAGTGCGGGTCTCCCCGTCGCCGGGGTCGACGCTACGAAGGCGGTGGCGGGTCCGCGCGCTGAAACCTGCGGTCGTGCACGGAACGCGGTCTGGTTGGCTGGCCCCGTGCGCGCCGTCTTCCCCGCTCTGCCGTCCGACCCGCCCGCCACCTGGGGGCCCGCCAGGACCGAGGACGGCGCGGCGATCGCCGAGCTGCGCGCCGTCGTCCTGCGGCCGAGCCTGGAACGTCTGGACAGGTACGACGACGTCCGGGTCCGGCAGAGGTTCCTGTCCTCCTGGTCGCCCGAGCGCACCCGCGTCCTCGCCGGCCCGGACGGCACGGTGGGGTCCCTCGCCCTGCGTCCGGCGGACGACGGGGTGTGGCTCGAGCACTTCTACCTCGACCCCTCGCTGCAGGGCCGGGGTCTGGGCACGCGCGTCCTGCGGGCCGTCACGGGGCAGGCGGACCGCACGGGGACCCTCCTGCGCCTCGACGTCCTGCGGGGCAGCGACGCCCGCCGCCTGTACGAGCGGCACGGTTTCGTCCTCGACCACGAGGACCCCGTCGACGTGTTCCTCCGCCGCGACCCCGGACCCGGAATCTCCTCGACGGGGCGGCCGGCCGTGGGTACCGTCGAGGGGTGCTGACGATCCCGCGCACCGGGTGGCAGCCGCTGTAGCAGCGGCTGCGACGACCACCTGTCCCCAGCCGCCCACGGCGGCTCCGGGCAGTGCGACGTCCCGGGGCCGGGCGGTGGGCGGCGTCCACCACCTCCAGGAGCACCCCGTGTCCCACCCCTCCACCTCCCTCGAGAACGCCCTGCGCCGCAGCGCGGAACTGCACGCGCAGGTGCACGCCGATCCCGGCCGGTTCCGCGTCGTGACCGGCGACCGCCCGACCGGCCCCCTCCACCTCGGCCACCTGCTGGGAACCCTGGCCAACCGCGTCGCGCTGCAGCGCAGCGGGGTCGAGGTGTTCGTGGTCATCGCCGACCTGCAGGTCAGCACCGACCGCGACGATCCCGGTGACGTCCGCGGGAACGTCCGCGAGGTCCTGCTCGACAACCTGGCTGCCGGGCTGGAACAGGCGACGAGGACGGAGGCCGGCGGCGCTCCCGTGTTCGTGCACAGCGCCGTCCCGGCCCTCAACGAACTCCTGCTGCCGTTCCTGGCGCTCGTCACGGTCGCGGAACTGCAGCGCAACCCCACGGTGCGGGCCGAGGCGGCCGCCGCCCGGGAACGCGGGGCTCGCCGGGGCGTCAGCGGTCTGCTGCTCACCTACCCCGTCCACCAGGCCGCCGACGTCCTGTCCTGCGGTGCGAACCTCGTCCCCGTGGGGCAGGACCAGCTGCCGCACCTGGAGGTGGCGCGGACGGTCGCCCGGCGGTTCAACGACCGGTACGGGGCAGGAGGACCCCTGCTGACCGAACCGGAGGCGCTGCTGTCGGCGGCGCCCCTGCTCCTGGGGACCGACGGCCGGAAGATGAGCAAGAGCGGCGGCAACGCGATCGCCTTGCGCGCCGGGGAGGACGAGACGGCCCGGCTGGTCCGGTCGGCGACGACGGACGGGGAGCGACGCATCACCTACGAGCCGGCCCGCCGCCCCGAGGTCGCGAACCTCCTGCTGACGGGTGCGCTGTGCTCGGGCACCACACCGGAGGCCCTGGCCGAGGAGGTCGGCGACGGCGGTGCGGCGCGTCTCAAGGCCGTCGTCACCGACGCCGTCAACGAGCACCTGCGTCCCCTGCGCCGGCGGCGCCGGGAGCTCGCGGGCGAGGAGGACCACCTGCGGGCCGTGCTCGCCGCGGGCGCCCGGCGGGCGAACGCCGAGGCGGGGCGGACGCTGGCGCGGGTCCTGGCCGCCACCGGGGCGTGAGGAGCGCCCGGACGGCCTCCTCCGTGCGCGCGGGGGTCGTCCCGTGGCACGGTGCCGCCGTGACCCGCCGCCAGCTCCAGCAGTTCCTCGCCGTGCTCGAGCACGGCAGCCTGGCGCGGGCGGCCGCGGCCACCGGGACGGCGCCCGCGAGCCTCGCCCAGTCCCTCACGGCCCTCGAACGCGACGTGGGGGCCGAGCTCGTGCACCGGCTCCCGCACGGGACCGTGCCGACGGGAGCGGGGGTCGCCTTCGCGCCGCACGCGCGGGCCACGCTGCGGGCCCTGTCGGCCGACGTCGTCGCGGACCCCGCAGGCAGCGAGCGGCTCCGCGGCGACCTCGACCTCGTCGCGGACCCGGTCCTGGCCGTCGACCCGGGGGCCGCGTTGCTGGGCAGGTTCCGCCGGGCCCACCCCGACGTCCGCGTGCGCTTCGACGTGCCCGACGACGCCGAGGAGGTGCCGCGCCACCTCGCCGACGGGCGCGCCGAGGTGGCCCTGACGTACCTGCCGCTCGACCAGCCCCTCGACGGCCCGCACCGGCGTCGTACCGAGGTCCTGTCCCTGGGGTCGCAGGAGCTCCACCTCGTGCTGCCGCCGGGGGCGGAGGACCTGCCCGACCCGCTCGCCCTCGACCGGCTCGGCCCGTGCGACGTGGTCGACGTCCCCGGCAGCCGGTGGCGGGAGGTCGTGCGCGCCCGGGTGTCCGGAGGGGGCCCGAGTGGTGGGGGCTGGCGGGTCGCGGTCCGCACGGTGCACCGCGAGGCCGTCGTCCCGCTCGTCCTGGCCGGCGCGGGGGTCGCGTTCACGGCGGGGGCGGCGTGCCGCTGGGCGGCGCAGCAGGGGGCCGTGGTGCGCCGGCTGGACCCGCCGCTGCGCCTGGAGGTGGGCCTCGTCCACCACGGGCCGGCCTCCCCCGTCGTCGCGGCCCTGCTGCGGACGGCGCGGCCGTGACGTCGCCCTTCGAGACCGAGCGCGACGCGCGGTTCTTCCTCGCCGTCGTCGACGAGGGCGGGATCACCGCGGCCGCGGCGACGTTGTTCGTGGCGCAACCCTCGCTCTCACAGGCGGTCCGCGTCCTGGAGCGGCGCACCGGGCGGGACCTGTTCGAGCGGACGCCGCGGGGGACGGTCCCGACGGCGGCCGGGCGGGCGCTGGTGCCCGTGGCCCGGGCCGTGCTGGACCGGGCCGGTGCTGGGCGCGCGGCCGTCGCCGACGTCGTGGCCGTGCGGGCCGGGACCCTGCGCCTCGTGGCCCACGCCTCGGTCGCCGCGGACCCGCTGGCCGCGGCGGTGGGCGAGTTCCGGCGGCGCCACCCGGGGGTCGACGTCGTGGTGGAGGACGCGCGCGACGACGACGCCCTGGTGCGCCGGCTCGCGGCCGGGGACGCCGACCTCGCGCTCGTGCACCTGCCGCTGCCCGAGCACCCTGCGCTGGTCGTGCGCGAACTCGGCCGGCAGCAGGTGCACGCCGCGTTCCCGCCCGGCACCGACCTGCCACCGGGACCGGTCACCCTCGACGACCTGCGCCCGCACCCCCTCGTCGCCCTCCTGCACGGGGGATCGGCCCGGCGGGCCGTCCGCGACGCCCTGGAGGTCGCCGGTCAGGTCGCCCCCGGCGGCACGTGGCACGCCCGCGTCAGCACCCCGCGCGTCGGCGCCGCCATCCCGCTCGTCCTCGCCGGTGCCGGGGTCGCGCTCGTCGGCGACTGGTACGCCCACCGCATCGCCGACCTCGGCGGGGTCGTCCGCCCCCTGGACCCGCCCGTCCACAGCCCCTACGGGACGGTGCGGCGGCGGGAGGGGACCGGGCCCGTCGCGGCGGCCTTCGCGGACCTGCTGGCGGTCCGCTGCCGTTGAGCGGCAGCGGGTCTCAGCGTCCGGTCCAGACGGGCGCGCGGCGCTGCGCGAACGCGCGTGCGCCCTCGGCGGCGTCGGCGGACGTGAGCACCTCGCGGACCAGGGCGTCCTGCCGGCGGAACCCCTCGGACTCCTCGACGTCCAGCGCCTCGTGCAGGACGCGGGTCACCGCCCGCACCGCCAGCGGAGCACCGGCCGCGATGCGGCGGGCGAGGTCGAGCGCGGCGACGAGGGCCTCGCCGGGTGGGGTGAGCCGGGTGAGGAGGCCGTACCGCTCGGCGCGGTCGGCGGGCAGGGGTTCGCCCGTGAGCAGGAGTTCGGCCGCGACCGCGCGCGGCAGGGCCTTCGGCAGGCGCAGCATCCCGCCCTCGGGCGCGACGATGCCGCGGGTCACCTCCGGCAGCCCGAACCGGGCGTCGGCGGCGGCCACGACGAGGTCGCAGGCCAGGGCGAGTTCCGTGCCCCCGCCCAGGGCCCACCCCTCCACGGCGGCGACGAGGGGTTTGGTGCGGCGGGCGCGGCTGACGCCGGCGAAACCCCGGTCGCCCACGACGGGGCTCTCACCGCGCGAGAACGCCTTGAGGTCCATGCCCGCGCAGAACGTCCCGCCCGCTCCCGTGAGGACACCCACCCGCAGGTCGGGATCGTCCTCCAGGCGGTCGAGGGCGTCGGCCAGCGCCCGTGCGGTGGCGGCGTCGACGGAGTTCTTCGCCCGCGGCCGGTCGATGGTGGCGACGAGCACGCCGCCGGTGACCTCGACGCGGACGGGAACCTCGGTGGTCTGCTCGGTGGTCTGCTCGGGGGTGCTCACCGCAGGGCCGCCAGCCGCTCGGAGTCCCAGCCCAGTTCGGCCATGACCTCCTCGGTGTCCGCGCCGAGGGCGGGGGAGTGCCGCCGCACCCCGCTGGGCGACTCCGAGAACCGCACCGGGTCGCCGATGACGCGGTAGGCGCCCTCCTGCGGGTGTTCCTGGACGTCGAGGAGACCGCCCTGCGACCAGTAGTCGTGCTCGCCGGCGTGGTCGAGGTCCATGACGGGGGCGAACGGGATGCTGTGCTCGGCGCAGATCTGCGACCACTCCTGCGTCGTGTGCGTCCGGGAGTACCGGCCGACCGCCTCGTACAGGTCCCCGAGGTGGTCCTGCAGCGTCACCGCGTCCCAGCCCTCGACCTCCTCCGGGTGGCCGACGACGTCGAAGTACGCGACGACGTTCGCCCAGCTGTACGGGAGGATGCACGCGTGGCCGTCCTTCGTCGGCAGCGCCGCGTGCCCGGGTTCCAGCGACCGCGGGAAACCCACCGGGCCGGCCTGCGGTTCGTAGGCGCGGCCGCCGATGTGCTCGACCATCGTGAACGCGAACATGGTGTCCGCCATCGGCACCTCCACGCGCTGACCGCGGCCGGTGCGCTCGCGGCCCAGCAGCGCCGCCAGCACCGCGTACACGATCGTCAGGCCGCAGATCTTGTCGGCCATCGCGGTCGGGACGTAGTACGGGGTCCCGGTGACGCGCCGCATGAGGTCCACCATCCCCGACGCGGCCTGCACGACCTCGTCGTAGGCGGCCAGGTCCGCCGCGGCGGAGTCGGAGCGGAAACCCTGCGCGTTGCAGTAGACCAGGCGCGGGTTGGCCTCGGCGAGGTCCTCGTACGACAGGCCGAGCTTGGCCAGCGCCCGCGGCCGCATGTTCGTGACGAGGACGTCGGCGCTCGCGATGACGTCGAGGGCGGCCTGCTTGCCGGCCGGGGACTTCAGGTCCAGCCGGACGCTGCGCTTGTTGCGGTTGAGGTTCAGCGCCAGGGCGCCGGTGCTCTCCTCGTCGCGGCGCTGCAGCAACCGCATGACGTCCCCGGTGGGCGACTCGATCTTCACGACGTCGGCGCCGAGGTCGCCCAGCAGCTGGCACGCGTACGGGGCCATGATGACGGTGGACAGGTCGACGACGCGCAGACCCTCGAGGTTCGGGGTGCCGGCGGGGTTCGCGGTGCTCTGGGTGGTCACGGTGGTGCTCCTCGATCTGGTGGGGTTCCTCAGACGAACGCGCTGATGCCGGTGGCCGCGCGGCCGGTGATGAGGGAGTTCATGTCGCGGGTGCCCTCGTAGGAGTAGAGGGCCTCGGCGTCGGCGAAGAACCGCGCGACGCCGTGCTCGAGCAGGATGCCGTTGCCGCCCAGCACCTCGCGGGCCAGTGCGACGGTCTCACGCATGCGCGAGGTGCAGAACATCTTGGCGAGGGCGGCCTGGGCGTCGGTCAGCCGGCCGGCCTCGGTGAGCTGGGCCATCCGGACGCACATCGCCTGCGCGGCGGTGATGTTCCCCAGCATCGTCGACAGCTTGTCCTGCACGAGCTGGAACGAGGCGATCGGCTTGCCGAACTGCTCGCGCTGCACGGCGTAGCCGCGGGCCGCGCGGTAGGCGCCCACGGCGCACCCGGTCGCGCTCCAGGCGACCCCGCCGCGGGTGACCTTGAGCACCTGGGCGGTGTCGCGGAACGAGTTCGCCCCCTGCAGGCGGTTCCCCTCCTCCACCCGCACGCCGTCGAGGACGAGGTGGGCGTTCTGGACGCCGCGCAGCGAGATCTTGCCCTCGAGCACGGAGGCGCTGAAACCGGCCTGCCCCTTCTCGACGACGAAACCCTTGACCGAGTCGTCGGCCACGTCACGGGCCCAGACGACGACCAGGTCGGCGAAGGTGCCGTTCCCGATCCACTTCTTCTCCCCGTCCAGGACCCAGCCCTCGCCGTCGCGGCGGGCGGTGGTGGTCAGGCCGCCGGCGGTCCCGGACCCCACGAGGGGTTCGGTGAGGCCGAAGGCGCCGACCTTCTCCCAGCGGGTCATGGCCGGCAGCCAGCGCCGCCGCTGCTCCTGCGACCCGCACACGCGGATCGAGCCCATCGACAGTCCGGAGTGGACGCCGAAGAACGTCGCGAACGAGGGGTCGACGGCCGACATCTCCATCCCGACGATGCCGTTGAGCAGAGCGCTGCGGGCGGCGGTGCCGGTCTCGTCCTCCGGCAGCCCGGTGATGCCGAGCTCGGCGATGCGGGGCGCGAGGTGCACGGGGCTCTCGCCCTTCTCCCACAGCTCGTCGGCGTGGGGGGCGACCTCCTCGGCGAGGAACGTGCGGATGCGCTGCAGGACGGCGTTCTCCGCGTCGTCGAGGAGGTCCTCGACGTGGAAGAAGTCGCCGGCCACGGCGCCGGGGTCCAGGCTCTTGTGGGAACTCACGGTGGGTCTCTCCAGGGTTTCGGTGGTCTCAGTGCTCGGTCACTGCTCAGCCAGGGCGGCCAGCACGGCCGCCTGCCGGGTGTCGCGTTCGCGGGCCAGGTCGGCGACGTCGCGCCCGTCGGTGGCCTGCTCGCTCTGCGCGACGAGGTCGGAGGTCGTCGCCTCGTCGAGGACGGGGCGGCCCAGGTGCTCCCAGCCGTCGGCCATGCCGGGCCCGAGGTGGGTGAGGAAGTGGGCCATCCCGCCGGGGCCGCCGCCGAGGTGGAAGGAGCGGAACGGACCGGCCGCGGCCCAGCGCGGCCCGATCGAGGACGTCACGACGTCGTCGAGACCGGCGACGTCCACGACGCCCTCGCGCACCAGGTGCACGGCTTCGCGGAACAGGGCGGACTGCAACCTGTTCGCGACGAACCCCGGAACCTCCCGGCGCAGCACGACGGGGTGCTTCCCGAGGGCGGTGTAGAACTCCACGACGCGGTCCACGGTTGCGGGGGAGGTGTCGCGGCCGGGGACGACCTCCACCAGCGGCACGAGGTGCGGCGGGTTGAAGGGGTGCCCCACGACGAGACGTCCGGGGTCGCTCATGCGGGTCGAGACCTCCGTCGCCGTCAGGGCGGACGTGGAGGTCAGCAGCAGGGCGTCGGCGGGAGCGGCCGCCTCGACGTCGGCCCACAGCTGCTGCTTGAGGTCGAGGCGTTCGGGTCCGTTCTCCTGCACCGCGTCCGCGCCGCGCACGGCGGTGGTGAGGTCGTCGGCGACGGTGAGGTCGTCGGTGTCCGGGTCCAGGGTCAGGCCCAGGTCGGCCAGGCCCGGGACGAGGCGGGCCAGGTCGGCGCGCAGCGTCCGCCCGGTGTCCGGGCGCGGGTCGTGGACGGTGACGCGGTGGCCCCGGGCCAGCAGCAGGGCGGTCCAGGACGTGCCGATGAGGCCGGTGCCGAGCACGGTGGTGCGGGGTCGGTGGGTGGGTCGGCTGGTGGGGTTTCCCACGGTTCTCCTCCGGTGGTTCTCAGGCGAGGTAGTCGTGCACGAGCTCGGCCGGTCCCAGCGAGAGGTCGGTCAGGACGTGCGAGGCGGACAGGACCCGGCGCACGGGCAGGTCGGCCAGCGGGGCGAGGGCGTGCTCGAAGAGCTGCAGCCGGGCCGGGCCGGTCCAGGCGCCCTTCACCGTCAGGTCGGTGGTGCGGGTGCGGACGAGTTCGCAGATGCGGGGGCGGCCGTCGTACCCGGGCAGCACCTTGAGCATGTAGGTGGGGACGCCGATCTCGCGCTCGGCCGCGGCGCGGTCCAGGGGCGCGTGCTTGTAGCCCATCGTCGCCGTGGCCACCGGCAGGCTGCCGTGGTCGAGGGTCCCCACGAGGGTGTCGGAGTCGACGTGCAGCCGGGGCGAACCCCAGACCTTGGGGTAGGCCCCCATCTCCCGGCCGCTGGCGATCGCCGGGTGGTTGTCGACGTGCATGGTGTGCAGGTACTCGCCGGGTTCGCCGTCGAACTCGACCCGCAGGGCCTGCCCGGCCTCGGTGTAGTCCCCCAGACCGGTGACGTCCGGCATGCGCATGACCTCGAACCGCACGAGCGGGTCGGTGACCTGCAGCGGTTCGGGGACGACCGCGCGCACGGCGTCGAGGTCGGAGCGGTACGTGATGGTGAAGTACTCGCGGTCGGTGAAGCGGTACGGCGGAGCCGGGAACGCGGGCGCTCCCAGCGGCGTGGTCGTCGTCCCGGCGACGTCCTGCAGACGCACGGGGTCCTCCTCGAGGTGCGGTGCGCGACCCCCGGGCGGGGGCCGACCACTCCAGGCAACTCCCGCGCCGGACAGAGGTCAAAGACCGTTTCCCGGCACCCTCGCGAGGTTCTCCCTATGGCAGGAGGTGGAGCGCAGCGCCGCGTCGGCGTGCGCGACGATGGCCGGGACATGTCGACCACGCCCGCGCCCGCCGTCCAACGCCGCACCGCCGTGCTCCTGCTCGCCGGGCTGCTGCTCGTGGCGTGCGCGATGCGCTCGCCCATCACCGGGGTCGGGCCGGTGCTGCCGTTCGTCTCCGACGACCTGGGCCTGTCCGCCGCCGCGGCCGGGGCGCTGACCTCGTTGCCGCTGGTCGCGTTCGCGGCGAGCTCGCTCGTCGTCCCGAAGGTCGCCGCGCGCCTCGGCGCCCGCGCCACCCTGGTCCTGGCGATGTTCCTGCTGACGGCCGGGTCGGCCCTGCGCTGGGTGCCCGGGACGGTCCCGCTGTTCACCGGGACGGCGCTGCTGGGCATCGCCATCGCGGTGGCGAACGTCCTCATGCCGGCCCTCATCCGCGCCGAGTTCCCCGGGCGGATCGCGCTGCTGACCAGCGGCTACGTCGTCCTCATGCAGGTCGTCGGCAGCATCGCGTCCGGGGTGTCCGTGCCCGTGGCCGAGACCGTGGCGGGTGGCTGGCGGACCGCGCTCGTCGTGTGGGCCGCGCCCGCGCTGCTCGCGGCCCTGCTGTGGCTCCCGCTGGTCCGCGCCCGTCGGAGCGCCGGGCCCGCCGGGCCGCACGCGCGGACGCCGTGGCGCTCCCCGCTGGCGTGGGCGGTGACGGCCTTCATGGGGACGCAGTCGATGCTCTTCTACGTCCTGCTCTCCTGGCTCGCGACGATCGCCCGCGACCGCTCCGGGCTGGACGCGACGGTGTCCGGGGTCCTGCTGTCGGAGCTGCAGGTCCTCGGCGTCGTGGGTTCGCTCCTCGTCCCCGTGCTGACGGCGGGGTCCGTGCAGCGGACGCGGTGGGTGGCCGTCGCGGCGACGCTCTGCTCCCTCGCCGGGATCGTGCTGCTGCTGGTCGCGCCGGGGCTGGCCGTGGTGGCCGTCGGGCTCATCGGGCTCGGCGGCGGGGCGACGGTCGTCCTGGCCCTGGCCGCGATCTCGGCCCGGGCCGCGGACGCTCCCACGGCGGCGGCCCTGTCGGGGATGGCCCAGGCCGTCGGGTACCTCGCGGCGGCCGTGGGGCCCGTCGTGTTCGGGGCCCTGCACTCGCTGACGGGGGACTGGGTGGTGCCGCTGACGGCGCTCGCGCTCGTCGCGGTCTTGCAGCTCGTCCCGGCGTGGGCGGCGCACCGGGACGCGGTGGTCTGACGCCGGTCGGTGCTCGGCGGACTCGTCAGGCTCACGGCTCCCGTCGTACCGGACCAGCTCAGTTCCGCAGGACGTCCTCGGGGTGCACCCCGAACTCGTCCCGGAAGGACGCGACGAAGCGGTCCACCCGGGCGAACCCCCAGCGGTGGGCCACCTGCGCGACGGTCGCCCCGCCGGAGGGGTCGGTCTGCTGCAGGTCCTGGCGCGCAGCCGTCAGCCGCACCCACTGCAGATGGGTTCTAGGGGTGCAGCCCAGGTGGCGACGGAACCCGGCGTCCAGCGACCGACCGTCCACTCCGGCTGCCGTGGCGATGTCGGTCACCGTGATGGGCAGTGAGGCGTGGTCCTCGATGAACTGCATCGCTCGCCGCACCACCGCGGCACCGACCAGTCCCGGTCCGGCCCGGTGGGCCAGGGTGGTCGTGGTGTTCGGGAAGGCCCTCAGCGCCGCCCAGGCCACTGTCTGCACCAGGTGCGTCGACAGCAACGGCTCGTCGGCGAGCGGGTGCGGTCCGCTCAGCGCCTCGTGCACCAGGGCCGCCGTGCGCAGCCAGGCGTCCTCGAGCGGCCGGGACGTCGGGGTCATGCCGGTGAAGCGCAGCCGCTGGGTGAGCGGGCCGAACCGTTCCTCCGCGACCCGCTCGACCACCGACAACGGCAGGCGGACCATCCGGGCGTCGATGGCGTCGTCCCAGCGACCCGTGATCGCCACGTCGTCGGGGTAGCGGACCGCCCGCCCGGGCTGCGTGGTGACCACGTCGTGCCCCACGTCGTACCGGGTGCGCCCGAGGGCGGGGGTGAAGGCCATGAACTCGTCCACCGGTTCCAGTCCCGCGCTCATCGCCGTGCTGAACCGCAACCGGTCCGCCACCAGGTCCCCCACCTGCGCCGTGCGGAAGGCGCAGGAGAAGGGCCCCGATCCTCCCGCCAACGCGAAGGGGCGGTCGGGGCTCTAGACGTCCTTGAGCACCGCCTCGGCGGCGTCCCGTCGATCGGTGGACCACTCGACGACTTCGATCGGCACCACCGCATCGTCCCGCTCCACCCCGCGCACCGCAGGTCGTCCCCGCGGCCACCCTCCGGCAACTCGCTGCGAGCGGTCCGGACGGGTCAGTGCTGCACGGACTCGTCCGTCAGCTCGAACCAGACGGTCTTGCCGAGCGGCCCCACCGCGAGGTCGGTGCCCCACCGCGTCGACAGCATCTCGACCATCGCCATCCCGCGACCGCTCTCGGCGTCGGCGCGCTGGGCCCCGATGAGCGGCATCCCGCCCCCGTCGTCGGAGACCTCCACGCGCAGCGAGGCGCCGTTGACGCGCCGGACGGCCAGCTGCACCATGCCGTCGCCGTGCACGACGGCGTTCGTGACGACCTCGCTGGCCAGCAGCAGCGCGGCCTCGACCGTGTCCTCGAGGAGCTCCGAGGAGGCCACCCAGGGCGCGCACCACTCGCTGATGAGCCAGCGGGCGACGCCCACGGAGCGCGGGCTGGGCGGGAGGACCACGTGGAACAACGGTCCTCGACCTCCCCCGACTGCGAGCCCGCCGCCGCGGCCCGTCCACGGCGTGCACCATCACGCGTGTGAGCACAGTCATCAACGCGTGACTCACAGTCAATCACCCGGGTCGCCGCTTGTCCGCACGCAGGCGGATTCCGGTACCGGCACCTCCAGCCCCACCGGTCACACCGGGAGGGGCACCCCGACCACCTCGAGCGCGGTCACGACGGCCAGGACGGCGCACACGACGCCGCCGATCCGGCTCACGGTCGCCACGCTCAGCCGGCGCACGATGGTGCTCCCGAGCGCCGCCGCCAGGCCGGCCACCACGAGCAACGCGGCCCACGACCCGACGAAGACCGAGACCGGGTCGTCGTAGCGCGCGGCCAGGCCCGCCGTGAAGAGCTGCGACAGGTCGCCCCACTCGGCGAGGAAGATCACGCCGAAGCACGTGAGGACCCCGCGCCACCCCGACCGGCCGGCCCCGACCTTGGCCTCGTACTCGCTCCGGGCCTCCTGCCCGGCCTGCTTCGCCTTCGCCGCGCCCCGGAACAGCGTCACCGCACCCACGGCGAAGAGGACGGCGGCCACGGCGGCGACGGGACGCTCGGGCAGCTGGGCCAGCAGCCGCCCGGCGACGACGGCGATGAGGCACTGCACGGCGAACGCCAGCCCGACCCCCACCCAGGCCGTGAGCGGCCTGAAGCGGGTGGCCAGGACGAGCGTCGCGACGAACGTCTTGTCGGGCAGTTCCAGCAGCAGGATCGGCAGGAAGCTGGCGGCGAGGACGGCGAGGTCCACGGTGGGTGCGGCTCCTTCACGACGGGAACGGGACGGGGGCGCGTCGGTGGGCCGCGGGCCATGCCAGCACACGGGGGGTGGGCCGCGACAGCTCCAGGACTCGCGTTCGGCGGGCCGAACAACTGGTTCGCCTGCACCGGGTGCACCAGACTGGCGGCGTGCCGGAGCTCCCCGAGGTCGAAGCGCTCGCCGCCTTCCTGCGCGAGCGCATGACAGGACGCGTCGTGGCGAAGGTCGAGGTCGGCGCGATCAACGTCCTCAAGACCTACGACCCGCCGCCGACCGCGCTGCAGGGTCTGCTCGTCACGGGGGTGGACCGGCACGGCAAGTGGCTCGACGTCGACGTCGACGGGCTGCACCTGGCGATCCACCTGTCCCGGGCGGGGTGGTTGCGCTGGTCGGACGCCCTGCCGAAGACGCCGCTGCGGCCGAGCGGGAAGAACCCCGTCGCGCTGCGGGTGCGCTTGGCGCCCGAGGACGACGAGGACCCGGACAGCCCGCCCGGGTTCGACCTCACCGAGGCCGGCACCCAGAAGCGCCTCGCCGTGCACGTCGTCAAGGACGTCGCGCAGGTCCCCGGGATCGCCTCGCTCGGCCCGGACCCGCTCGACGACTCCTTCGACCTCGACGCGTTCCGCGCGTTGCTCAGCGGTTCGCGCCAGCAGGTCAAGGGGCTGCTGCGCGAGCAGTCGGTGCTGGCGGGCGTCGGGAACGCCTACTCCGACGAGGTGCTGCACGTCGCGAAGCTGTCGCCGTACGCGTCGGCCGGCAAGTTGCCCGCCGCGGACGTCGAACGGCTCTACGAGGCGTTGCGGACGACCCTGAGGGACGCCGTCGCGGCCGCCAGCGGCAAACCCGCCAAGGAGCTCAAGGACGCCAAGCGTGCGGGGATGCGCGTGCACGGGCGCACCGGTCAGCCGTGCCCCGTCTGCGGTGACGTCGTGCGCGAGGTCTCGTTCGCGGACCGTTCGATGCAGTACTGCGCCACGTGCCAGACGGGCGGGAAACCCCTCGCGGACCGCCGGTTGTCGCGCCTGCTGAAGTGAACTCACCCGGAACCTGCTGTGCACCCCCTTGGCGGGGAGGTGCCGGGAGGAGTTCACTGCGCCCGTGAACGAGATCAGCGCCGACCTCCGTCCCTCCCGCCGCACCGTCCTGTCCGCGACCGCCGTCCTCGGCGGCCTCGCCTCGGTGCCCCTCACCGCCGGACCGTCCTCGGCCGCCGCGACGCACCGGCCGGGCCACGGCTGGCCCTCGCCCTTCGTCGTGGGACACCGCGGCGCGTCGGCCTACCGGCCCGAGCACACCGTCGCCTCGTGGGAACTCGCAGCCCGCCTCGGCGCGGACGTCGTCGAACCCGACCTGGTGCCCACGAAGGACGGGGTCCTCGTCTGCCGGCACGAGCCGGAGATCTCCGGGACGACGGACGTCGCCGACCACCCCGAGTTCGCCGACCGCCGCACGACGAAGACCATCGACGGCGTCGAGTACACGGGGTGGTTCACCCCCGACTTCACGTTGGCGGAACTGCGCACGCTGCGGGCGGTCGAACGTCTCCCGGAACTGCGCCAGCACAACACCGTCTACGACGGGCTCTGGTGCGTCCCGACGTTCGAGGAGGCGCTCGACACCCGGCAGCGGCTGTCGCGCGAGCTCGGCCGGACGATCGGGATCATCCCGGAGATCAAGCACAGCACGTACTTCCGCTCCCTGGGGTTCGACCTCGAGGCCGAGGTCGTGCGGATCCTGCGCGAGCACCGGCTGAACTCCGCCGGCGCCCCCGTCGACGTGCAGTCCTTCGAGCTGACGAACCTCGTGCAGCTGCGGACCCGGTACGGGCTGCGGACCCCGACGGTGTTCCTCACGTCGGAGACGGGCGCCCCGGCGGACCTCGTCGCGGCGGGCGACCCGCGGCAGTACGCTGACCTGCTCGTCCCGTCGGCGCTGCGCGACCTGGCGCGGTACGTCGACCAGATCGGCCCGTCGCTCGTGCAGGTGACCTCCGACCTCGTCGACGACGCCCACGCGGCCGGGCTGCAGGTCGTGCCCTACACGCTGCGACCGGAGAACGAGTTCCTGCCCGCGCAGTTCCGGACGGGGGAGGACCCGGCCGACTGGGGACGCGTCCTGGACTACGCCGCCCAGCTGCTCGCGACGGGGATCGACGGGTTCTTCACCGACGCCCCGGACCTCGGCGTCCTCGCGCGGGACCAGCTGCGCGGCTGAGCGTCCTCCCCCGGGAGGACGAGGCGGTTCCACCCCGGGCACGATGTGCCGCCCCGTGCCCGCGGCCGATCCTGGACGGGTCGAGGTCGGGAACGGTGCGGAGGGGTGCGGAGATGGACGTGCAGGTGCTGGTGGGAGTGCTGGTGGGGATCGTCGGCGTCGCCGGCGCACTGCTCGTCGTCGTGGCGGCCGCGGCCGGCCGGTTCGCGCGGGAGGGGAGGGGCGAGGAGCAGTTGCTCGTCGCCCCGCGCGGCGCCCGGTTCGGGGACGCGACGGACCTGGTGCTCACGGCGGCCCGGGCGCAGGAGGTCCGGACGCGTGAGGACCGGGCCGTCACGGTCGTCCGGCTGGACGAGCACCGGCGGCGGCGCGGGGCCGCCACCGGCCACGCCGCCTGACACCCCCGTGGGGGACGGGGACGGGGCCTGACCCCGCGGCGGGAGGTTCCTCCCGCCGCGGGGCTGCCCGCACCCCCGGTTACTGCACCAGGGCGGTGGCGGCGTCCGCGGTCGCCTGCGGGACCGAGGGCAGGCCGCCGAAGATCCACCCGGTGCCCGAGGTGGTGTAGTTCGCCTTCTTGGCGCTCAGGTACGCCGAGGTGCTGGTGCCGAGGGAACCGTTGAAGTCGGTGAACAGCAGGGGAACCCCCTGGCTGCCCGCCACCGGTGCCGCGGCGAGGGCGTCGGCGGCCGTCGCGTCGGTCCCGCCCACGAGAGCCACGCTCTGGCTGTCGAAGTTCTCGTTGGCGATGGCGTCGTCGGCGATCTTCGACGCCGTCTCCTGGCGGTTGGTGCCCGCGATGCGTTCGGTGCCGCCGGCCTGGCTGTAGACGGCGTCCGAGACGGACGTGGAACTGCCCAGGACGACCCGGTTGGTCGTGCCCAGCTCCGTCAGCGCGTCCTTGGTGGCCGTCGGCAGCGACCCGGCCTCGGTGAGCAGGATCGGGTAGTTCCGGGCCCACGCGACCGGACCGGCCGCGAGCGCGTCGGCCGTGCTCGTGCCGCTGGCGATGAACACCTGCTCCGGGGCGTCCCCGGAGTCGTCGGCCTCGGCGACGAGCGCCGCGGTCGCGTAGCGGTCGGCGCCGGCGAGGCGGTGGACGGTCTTGCCGTCCGCCTTCCAGGCGTCCTCCTGCGCCTGGGAGACGCGGTTCGTGCCGCCGACGATCCAGACGTCCTTGGCGCCCAGGCGGTCGATCTCGGCCGACGTGACCGCCGGGACGGCGTTCGTGTCGGTGTAGAGGATGGGCGCCGACTTCAGGCCGGCCAGGTAGGAGGCCGTGAGGCCGTCGACCGTGGCGTACCCGTTGACGACGACGACGTCGGTGGCCGACCCGTCGACGGGTTCGAGCAGCTTGGACGCGGCGACGGCGGTGGCGAACCGGTCGGTGCCCGAGATGCGGTCGTCGAACGCGAAACCGGTGGCGGCCTGCGCGGGCAGTGCGGTGACGGCGGAGCCGAGACCGACGAGCAGGGCCACACCGGCAGCGGTGGCGAGGGTCTTCTTCATCGTGTTCTCCTGGGATCCGCGGGTCAGCTGGTGGCGATCTCGCCGTTGAGGCCGGCGGGGTAGAACCCGCCCTTGGTGACCCCGGTGCCCGGCGTCAGGTACACGATGTTCAGGACCTCCTGCGGTGACCGGCTGAACGCGATCCCGTTGGCGTCGGTCGGGACGAGGTTGGCCCGGCCGCCGGAACCCACGGTGATGCCCTGGTCCTTGTCGGCGCCTGCGCCGTCGAGGGAGTCGCGGGCGTCGGAGATGAGGTTCGTGGGGGTGTCCAACCCGTTCTCGTACAGCAGGGTGCGCACGATCCCGGAGTGGTAGGCCTCGACGGCGAGGATGCCGGCCGCGGCCTCGAGGTAGGCGGGGGTGGAGATGAGCGGGGCCGCACCCTTGTAGGCGGTGACCCCGACGTCCTCGAAGAGGAACGCGCCGAGGAGGAAGAACGCCTCGGAGGAGAACGGGTCGAACGTCTCACCCTGCTTGATGACACCGGCGGCGACGGCCGCTCCGGTGAAGGACTCCTGCAGGTTGATGGCCGGGCGGGAGACCGCGGCCGAGCCGAGGGCGGAGCGCAGGAACTTCACGTGCGCGATCTCGTCGTTGGCGATCTCCTCGGCGTAGTAGCGCATCGCCTTGGACTTGAAGGGGACGCGGTGCCCGCCGGTGACCCCGCCCTGGGTGCCGGTCCCGGTGGCGAGGGCGTCGGCGAGGCCGTGGCCGTAGGCGGCGTAGCAGTAGAACTCGGCTTCGAGGTACTCGAGGTTCAGGGCGAAGTTGAGGACGCTGCCCTCGCTGGGGGTCGCCGCCGAGGCGGACTCGGCCGTGGAGGCCCCCACGAGCCCGGCGCCGACGGCGCCGGCGGACAGCAGGCCCATGCCGCGCAGGAAGTTCCTGCGGTCGGCGGGGGTCTCGGAACTGCGGTTGATCATGTCGACGAGGAGGGACTTCTTGAACATGGGCAGCCTTTGAGGTCTGGGCGCCAAGGCTCGACGCCGGTGCTCGACGCGGCAGGTGTCACGTCGTCGTGATCGGACGTCCGGTGTTCGGAGCGGTCGGCCCGGTGGATGGGTCGTGGTCGTGACTCCTCGGACGAACCGTGATCAGCCTGCCCTGCCGATCACGATCCGTCTACCCAGCGTCATGCTCCGACTACAGAAGGCTCATGAAGCGCCGCGCGACCTCGTCGTCACGGGCGTGTCGGGCTGGAGGAGGGGGGCGATCCGGTCCCAGCGGGCGATCTGACAGCCGTCGTTGCGGGCGTAGCGCGCGTCGACCCGTTCCCCGCGCCACGTGCCGGTGACCGTCGCCGTCTGCGCGCCGCCGTAGACCTGCGTGCAGGCCATGTCCTTCGGGACGGGCGCCCAGGGCGACTTCGCCGCGGCGATCGCGTCGCACGCGTTCTGGGCGTCCGGGTGGTCCCCGCCGACGACGCCGTCGGCGCACGTCAGGGTCCACGTGGTCTGCGCCCCCGTGCCGTCGTCGACCACGACGGTCAACGTGTCCCCGGACGTCGCCGCGGCGCTGCCCGACGGGGTGCTGTCCGACGGGGTGCTGTCCGACGGGGTGCTGGAGGGAGTGCTGCTCGTCACCGGTGCTCCTGCCTGCTGGTCACCGCAGGCCGCGAGCAGACCGAGCCCCACCGCCAGGAGGGCGGCGGCACCGGTCCGGGCGCTGCGGTGGACGGTCCTGCGTTCGGTCACGGGACTACGACGCCCGCGGCCGCGGGACGGTTCCCGTCCGGTCGGCACGTGACGGGTGACAGGGGCGCCACGCCCGCGTTACGGTGGGGATTTCGCTCGATCCGGGTTCTCCCCGCGTCACCACGGACATCGTCCCGCGGGCGCCCTCGTGATCGCAACGTTGTTGTCGCGCACCGGTTCCGGCAGAATCGACGGTCGATCCGATGGAGGAACCGTGTCCGAGCACGCCCCGGACGAGGTGCTGACCGCCGAGCAGCGGCACCTCGACCACGCCCGCGCCGAACTCGCCCGCATGCGGGCCCACACCCTGTCCCTCGTCGACTCCCTCGCCCCCGGTCACGCCGGCGACGCCGGCGCCGACGAGGCCCTCGGCTGGACGCTGCACCGCCGCGCCGCCAGCCTCGTCGACGACCCGTCCACCACGCTGTTCTTCGGCCGCACCGACCACGACGACGGCCAGAGCCTGCACATCGGCCGTCGGCACGTCACCGACTCCGCCGGCGACCCGGTCGTCGTCGACTGGCGCGCCGACGTCTCCCGCGGGTTCTACCGCGCGACCCGCGACGACCGCGCCGGCGTGCGGTTGCGCCGCCGGTTCGGCGTCGAGCAGGGCCGCCTGACGGCCTACGAGGACGAGCACCTCACCGACGAGTCCGAGGTGGACTCCTCCTCGGACATCCTGGCCCGCGAGATCGAGCGTCCGCGCTCGGGCCCGATGCGCGACATCGTCGCCACCATCCAGCCCGAGCAGGACGCCCTCGTCCGCGCCGACGCCCAGACGACGGTCTGCGTCCAGGGAGCCCCCGGCACGGGGAAGACGGCCGTCGGCCTGCACCGCGCCGCGTGGCTGCTGTACGCGCACCGGGAACGCTTGACGCGGCAGGGCGTCCTCGTCATCGGTCCGAACCGCGCGTTCCTGCAGCACATCTCGGCGGTCCTGCCGGCCCTCGGCGAGGTCGAGGTGGACCAGCGGACGGTCGACGAACTCCTGACGGCGGCGACCGAGGGAAGCAGGGAGGTCCGCGTCCGCGGCACCGAACCGCCCGAGGTGGGGACCCTCAAGGGCGACGGGCGGATGGCCGAGGTCGTCCGCCGCGCCGTCTGGGCGGCGGTGGGGGACCCCGCGCAGGTGCTGGAGTCGGGCGCGGTGGTCGTGACGCGCGGTTCCCGGCGCTGGCGCGTCCCCGGGTACGTCGTCCGCGAACTCCTCGACGAGCTGACCGGTCGCGGGATCCGCTACGGGGCGGCGGCTGCCCTGCTGCCGCAGCGGCTCGCGCACTCCGTCCTGCAGCTGCTCGAGGCGGCCGGGGACTCCCCGGACGACGTCGTCCAGGACGCCGTCGCCCGCAGCGCCGAGGTCAAGCGGGCGGTCAAGGCGCTCATGCCGGCCCAGGACCCGGCGAAGGTCCTGCACCGGGTGCTGTCCGACGCGGAGTTCCTGCGCGCGTGCTCCGACGGGGTCCTCACCGACGCCGAACGGGACCTGCTCGCCTGGCCCGTGCCGCCGCGCACGGCGGGTTCGGCGAAGTGGACCGCGGCGGACGCGGTGCTGCTCGACGAGGTGCGGGACCAGCTGCAGCGCACGCCGTCCCGGGCGCACGTCGTCCTCGACGAGGCGCAGGACCTGTCCGCCATGCAGTTGCGCGCCGTCGGCCGCCGGTGCAGCACGGGCGCGGCGACGGTGCTCGGCGACATCGCGCAGGGCACGACGCCGTGGGCGGCCCGCAGCTGGGACGACGTCCTGGTCCACCTCGGCAAACCCGACGGCGAGCTCGAGGTCCTCGACCGGGGTTTCCGCGTCCCCGCGGCCGTCATCGACTACGCGGCGAGGTTGTTGCCCCGCATCGCGCCGGACCTCACCGTCCCCCGGTCCGTCCGGACCGATCCCGGTCTGCTGGAAGTCCTCCGCGTCGAGGACCCCGTCGTGCAGGCGGCCCGGACGGTGCGCGAGCTCGCCGACCTCGAGGGTTCCGTGGGGGTCGTGGTGGCGTCCGCCGTGGTCGAGGACGTGGCCCGGGAACTGAGCGCGCAGGGCCTGGAGTTCTCCCGGCTCGACGACCCCGACCCCGACCAGCAGCGGATCTCCCTCGTCCCCGCGCCGCTGGTCAAGGGCCTGGAGTTCGACCGCGTCGTCGTCGTGGAACCCGCGGCCGTGGTGGCCGGGGAACCCGACGAGCGCACCGGTCTGCGGCGCCTCTACGTGAGCCTGACGCGTGCGGTGAGCGCGATGGTCGTGCTGCACCGCGAGGACCTCCCCGCCGAACTCGTCGGCGGCTGACCCGCTGCCTGCCTGCCCCCGCCTGAGTTCGGGCGCGGGGTCACCCCGTGCGTGGTGATGGGGTGCGGGGTCACCCCGAGCCGCCCGTGCCGCCCCTTGCCGCGGTGGTCGGCCGACGGGTTCGGGTATGGGGTCACCCCGTACGCGGTGATGGGGTGCGGGGTCACCCCGTGCCGCCCGGGCCTGGGTGAGAGACCGACGGGTTTTGGCGCGGGGTCACCCCGTGCCCGACCGGGTCAGTGCTCGAACAGTGCGCTGACCGACTCCCCCTCGTGGATCCGCCGGATCGCGGCGGCGAGCGCCGGGGCGACGGAGATGACGGACAACCCCTCGCGCGGGCCGCCGCGCAGGGGGACCGTGTCGGTGCAGACGACCTCGTCGATGTCGGGGTGGGCCAGCAGCCGGTCGAGGGCGTCGCCGGCGAAGATCCCGTGCGTGCAGACGACGCGGATGCTGCGGGCCTGCAGTTCCGTGAGGCGGTCGGTGAGTTCGAACACCGTGCTGCCCTTGGCGATCTCGTCGTCGAGAACGATGACGTCCTTGCCGGTGACGTCGCCGATGACGTTCGCGATGACGACCCGGTCGTCGGGGAACCGCTGCTTGGCGCCGGTGGCGATGCCGCAGCCGAGCATCCGCGCGAACGCGGCGGCGGGTTTGGCGTTGCCGAGGTCGGGGGAGACGACGACGGCGTTCGACAGGTCCTCGCCCTCGAAGTGCGTCGCGAGCTGCTTGAGGGCGTGCAGGTGGTCGACGGGGACGCGGAAGAACCCGTGGACCTGCGGGGAGTGCAGCGTCATGACGAGGACGTGGTCGGCGCCGGCGGTCTCCAGCAGGTCGGCGACGAGACGGCCGCCGATGGAGATCCGGCCGGTGTCCTTCTTGTCCGAACGTGCGTAGGAGTAGTGCGGGACGACGGCGGTCACGCGGGCCGCGGAGGCGTGCTTGGCGGCGTCGAGCATGAGCAGCAGCTCGACGAGCGCCTCCTGCACCGGGGGCACGAGGGGCTGCACGACGTACACGTCGCGCTGACGGCAGTTGGCCTGCAGCTGGACCTCGAGGCAGTCGTTGGAGAAGCGGCTGACGCGGGTGGGGGACAGTTCCACCCCCATCTCCGCGGCGACCGCGGCGGCGAGCTCGGGGTGGGCGGATCCGCTGAACACGGCGATCTCTCGCGGGGTGGCAGGCACGGGGCGCCACGCTAGCGGGACGGCTCGCGGGCCGGGCCGTACGCTCGGGAGCATGAGCGAGTCCCGGACGTTCGACGTCGACGGCGTGCCCACCACCGCGGTGACCGACCTCCCCGAGGACGCGACGGTCCTCGACGTGCGCGAGGACGACGAGTGGGCCGCCGGCCACATCGCCGGTGCCCTGCACATCCCGATGGGGCAGGTGCCGCAGCGCCTGGAGGACCTGCCCGAGGGGCAGCTGCACGTCGTGTGCCGCTCCGGCGGGCGTTCGCAGCGCACCGCGGTGTGGTTGCAGCGCAACGGCTACGACGTGGTGAACGTCGACGGCGGGATGTCGGCGTGGGCCGAGGCCGGCCGGGACATGGTCTCGGAGTCGGGTCAGGAGCCCTTCGTCCGCTGACCCGCGGGCGGCGTCAGGACACCTTGGCGGGCCGGTCCCGGTAACCGTCGACCGTCAGCATCGGCGGCCGCTCGTCGAGCGTGAGGACGTGGGTCACCGGGGCGTAGTGCCCGTAGCCGTCCCGGGCGAACTGCGTCATCGCCGGGGGCCGGCCCAGCGCCTCCCCGGCGGCGCGCTGGTGCACGACGTGCGTGATCTCGGCGGCCATCCGCCCCAGGGCGGCGGTGTCCTGGTGGCTGTGCCCGCGCCGGCCGAGGTCGACCTGCGCGATGGCCTGCAGCCCCTTCAGCTCCAACGTGTCGATGAGCATGGCCATCTCGACGCCGTAGCCCCCGCAGAAGGGGATGGCCTCCAGCAGGCGGCGCCGGCCGGCGTACTCCCCGGCCAGCGGCTGCACGACCCCGGCGAGGTCGGGGTAGAAGCGGCTGATGAGCGGACGGGCCACGAGCTCGGTGACGCGGCCGCCGGACGTGCTGCCGGCGCCCTGCAGCGGGCGGTCGTAGCAGCCCTTGACGAGCTCGACACCGGGATCGGTGAGCAGCGGCCCGAGCAGACCCGTGACGAGCTGCGGCTGGGGGTCGACGAGGTCGCTGTCGACGAAGACGACGACGTCGCCCGTCGTGACCGCGAGCGACTTCCACAGCACCTCGCCCTTGCCGGGGCGCGACCCCGTCTCGGGCAGGACGTCGTCACGGTGGTGGACGGTCGCGCCCGCCGCGGCGGCCACCCGGGCGGTCCCGTCGGTGGAGCCGGAGTCCATGACGACGACCTCGTCGACGAGGCCGGTGGCGTCGGCGAGGCGGCGCACCATGGTCACGACACCGCCGACCGTTGCCTCCTCGTCCAGTGCAGGCAGGACGACGCTGACCCGGGTCCCGGCCTTCTGGCGGCGCAACCGCTCCAGCGGCCAGTCGCGGGCGCGGGACGTGGACCTGCCGAACCAGGCCTGCACGGGCAGCTTCACAGGGCTCCTCCGTCTGCTCGAGGGTCACCGCGACGTCGCCTCCAGAACGAGCCGGGTCCGGCCACCGTGGCACGCGGCGGCCACGGCGGACCACCGCCGGCGGCAGAGTTCACGCCCGCGCAACACGGGAGCGGTCCCGGCCCGCACCACGTTTCCGGCGCGTTGCGGCCCGTTGTCCGGCGCGTCTCGCGTCCGTGCGGGTGAGGTGGAGGTGGTCGCAGGTTTGACCTCCGCGGGCCTCGGGTACCCAGCTTCCGGTCCATCCGCGACACGGGAGTGGGAGAACATGCCGACGGGAGCACGGCCGGTGCCGGCCACCCACTGGGCGACCTTCGCCCACGACGCGGCGTCCGTGCCGCGGGCGCGGCACGTGGTGCGCATGGTGCTCGACGGGGCCGGTCTGGACGAGATGACGACCGCGGAGATCGAGATCGTGCTGTCCGAGATCGTCGGCAACGCGATCCGGCACGCGCGTCCCCTCCTCGGCGGGGAGATCCACGTGACGTGCGAGGTAGTCCCGGACGACTCCCCGCACGTCGAGATCGCGGTGACCGACGGCGGGGCGCCGGGCTCGGTGCTGAGCCCTCGCGCAGCGGCCGACTCCGACACCAGCGGGCGGGGCCTCTTCATCGTCGACGGCCTCGCGCACGAGTGGGGCGTGGTCGAGGACCTCGACAACCTCAGCCGCACCGTCTGGGCCTCCTTCGGAGGACCCACCCGGCACCACCCGCACTGACCAGGGCGCCCGGCCCGTCCGGACCCTGCCGCGTCGCCCGTTCGGGCCACCGGCTCCCGCTGGACCACCACCGACCGCGCCCGGTCGGATACGGTCTGCACACGGCCCCGCGCGGTGCGGACCCGTGACCTGCTGG
Source organism: Kineococcus endophyticus (assembly GCF_040796495.1). Taxonomy (NCBI): domain Bacteria; kingdom Bacillati; phylum Actinomycetota; class Actinomycetes; order Kineosporiales; family Kineosporiaceae; genus Kineococcus; species Kineococcus endophyticus. The sequence goes on from NZ_JBFNQN010000020.1 coordinate 62,452, forward strand.
GAGGCGCAGCGTGGAGTCGCCCACGGCGCCCCCGTCCCTGGAGCTGTTGCACCGCACGGCCGCGGAGCTCGCCGCCGCGCTCGACGTCCGCGACGCGGTCACGTCGGTCCTGCACGCCGGCCGGGACGTCGTCGGCACGAACACCTGCGGGGTGGCGCTCCTGGACGAGACCGGCACCCTCCTCGTCCCGACCGCACCCCGCGACGGTGGCGACCTCGCCGGTCTGGGCACCGGTCTCCCCGTCCCGCTGACCTCCGCCACCCCCAGCGCCGAGGCCGCCCGCACCCTGCGCCCGGTCCTGCTGCGCGATCGCGCCGAGCTGGCCGCCCGCTTCGGCGCCGGACCGGGCCGGGGGCTCAACGACACCGTCCTGGCCCTGGGCGAGCACTCCTGGGCCATGTACCCCCTCGTCGCCAGTGGCCGCCTCGTCGGTGTGCTGCGCTTCGGGCTGCTGCGCGAAGGGTCGCTGGACTGCGAGGAGCAGCTGTTCGCGGCGACCCTCGCCGACCAGTGCGCGCTGGCGGTCGAGCGCGCGCGGCTGCTGACCGACGCCCGGCGCAGCGCCGTGCGGTACCGGACCCTGGCCGAGGCCGGGTCCCTCGACGTCTTCACGGCCCGCCCCGGCGAGGGCATGACCTCCGACATGCCGGGCTGGCGCGCCCTGACCGGACGCGCGGACGTCCGTGGGCGCGCGTGGCAGGCCGACGTCCACCCCGAGGACCTGCCCGGTGTCCTGGACCGCTTCTACGAGTCGGTCCGCGACCGCACCACCGCGCGGTTCCGCGTGCGGGTGCGGGGTCTGCGGGGCTGGCGGACGATCTCGGCCGTCGCGGTGCCCGTCCTGGCCGACCCGGCCGACCCGGCGTCCGAGATCGTGGAGTGGGTCGGCTCCCTCGACGACGTCACCGAGCGCGTCCGGGCCCGGCGCCAGACGCAGACCCTGCACGCGCTCACCGCGGCGCTGGCCACGGCCGGCGGCTACGAGCAGGTCCTCGACGTCGTCCTGCGCGCCTGCCTCGACGGCGCGGGTGCCGTGCGGGCCGTCGTCACGGTCGCCGAGGGCCAGGGCGAGCCGGGTCTCGTCGCGCACCGGATGGGCCAGGACCGCCGGCGCACGCGCACCGAGCTGCCCCACGTCACCCGCGAGGGCCTGGCGGCGTTCGTCGGAGACCGCGGCACCTTCCCCGTGGGGGCGGCCGGGGTGGCCGCGCTGCCCGCGGAGGTCCGGCCCCACTTCGAGGCGGCCGCACGGGCGGGGGAGACGTCGTGGGCGGTCCTGCCGCTGACGGCCCGCACCCGCCGCCTGGGCACGCTCGTCCTCGCCTCCGCCGCCGGGGACGACCCCGCCGACCAGGCCGCCGACGGCCCCGAGGACGAGGACCGCGACTTCCTCCTCACCTTCGCCCGGCAGGCGGCGACGGCCCTGGACCGCATGCAGCTGCTCGAGCAGCAGCGCGACACCGCCACCGTGCTCGCCGAGGCCCTGCGACCCGGCCCCCTGCCGGCGGTGGACTGGCTCGCGACGCACCGGGTGGCGCAGACGAGCGCGGGCGTCGAGGTCGGCGGCGACTGGGCCGAGCTCATCCCCCTGCCCGGCGCGCAGGGACAGGAGCGGGTCGCGGTCGTCCTCGGGGACGTCATGGGCCGCGGGGCCCGGGCCGCCACCGTCATGGGCGAGGTCCGCACCCAGGTCCGCACGCTCGCCCACGTCGACCCGCACCCCACGGCCGTCCTGCGCGGGCTCGACGCCCTGGCCGCGGCCGGCGGCGGGGACGACCTGGTCACGATCTTCTACGCGGTCCTGGGCCGGGACGGCCGGCTCCTCGCCGCGAGCGCCGGGCACCTGCCGCCGCTGACGTGCAGCACGGGGCCGCACTACCTCGACGTTCCGCCCGGGGTGCCCGTCGGTGTCGAGGGCGACGCCCGCACCGACGTCCTGGACGTGCGGCTGGACCCGGGCAGCGCGCTCGTCGTGTTCTCCGACGGCCTCGTCGAGACGCGGACGCGCTCGCTCACGGAGGGCCTGGCGCAGGTGCTCGAGCACTTCCGCGAGACCGCCCGCGGGACGCCCGCCGACATCGTCGGAACCCTGGTGGACCGCATGGTCGGCGCGGGCGGGGAGGACGTGGACGACGACGTCACCGTCCTCGCCCTGCGCCTGCGCTAGCGTCGCGGCGTGCCTGCGCTGCATCCGTCCTCGACCGTCGCGGTCGTCATCCCGGCCAAGGACGAGCAGGACCGCATCGCCGCGACCGTGCGTGCCGTCGCCGGTCTGGACGTCGTCGACGTCGTCGTGGTCGTGGACGACGGCTCCGCGGACCTGACGTCGAAGGTCGCCCGCGACGCCGGCGCCGTCGTCGTCGCCCACCACCGCAACCGGGGCAAGGCCGCCGCGATGCAGACCGGCGCCCGCGCCGTCGCGGACTGGGAACGCGCCCGCCCCCGGCCCGGGGTGCGGCCGCGACCGCTGCTGTTCGTCGACGCCGACCTCGCCGGCAGCGCCGTCGAGACGGCGCCCCTCACCGTGCCGGTCCTGGCCGGTGAGGCGGACATGACCATCGCCGTCCTCCCGCGACAGGCGACCGCCGGCGGGGGGCACGGGTTCGTCGTGGGCCTGTCCCGACGCGGCACGGTCGCCGCGACGGGCTGGTCCCCGGAGCAGCCGCTGTCCGGGATGCGGTGCCTGACGCGCGCCGCCTTCGAGGCCGCGCTGCCGCTGGCACCGGGCTGGGGGGTCGAGACGGCGTTGACGATCGACCTGCTGCGCGCCGGCTTCCGCGTCCGCGAGGTGCCGTGCGACCTGCACCACCGCGTCTCGGGCAGGGACCTGCGCGGGCAGCTGCACCGGGCCGCGCAGTTCCGGGACGTGGCCCGGGCCCTGGGCCGGCGCCGCGTGCAGGACGTCCTGCGCCGCTCGACCCGCTGACCCGTGGCGTCCGCCCCCGCCCCCCGTGTGACCCCCCACGTGCACCGGCCGGTCCGCTGGGCCGTGGGCGGGACGGCCGTCTGCCTCACCGCCTGGCTCGTCGTCGCGGTCCTCGGCCCCTCGGCCGCCGCACCCCCGCTCGGCGCGGGCGTCGGCGCCCTCGACCTCGGCCGGCACCCCTCGTCCGCGACGGTCAGCGTCCTCATGGCCCTGTCGGTGCTGGCCGGCGGGGCGGGGCTCGCGGGGGGCGTCCTGGCCGTCTCCCGCGGGTGGCGGCCGCGGCGGTTCCTCGTGCTGGCCGGGGTCGGCGCCCTCCTGCTGGTGCTCGTCCCGCCCGTCGGCTCGGCCGACCACCTCAGCTACGCCGCCTACGGCCGCATCGCCGCCCTCGGCGGGGACCCCTACAGCCAGCCGCCGGACACCTTCGCCGGTGGCACCGACCCCGTCGCCTCCGCCGTCCGCGACCCGTGGCGGTCCACGACGTCGGTGTACGGGCCGGTCGGCGGGCTGCTCATGGCCCTGTGCTCGGTGGTGGGCGGGGACTCCGTCCGGACGACGGTGTGGGCCTGGCAGGTGCTGCTGCTCCTGGCGTGGGCGCTCGTCGCCGTCGTCGGGCACCGGGTGCTGCGCGACGTGGGGGACGAGGGGCGGGAGAGGGCGTGGTTCGCCGTCCTGTTCGCCGCGAACCCGCTGCTGCTCACCGTCGGCCTCGGCGGTGCGCACGCCGACGTCCTCGCCGGCGCCGCGGCCGTCCTCGCCCTGGTGCTGGCGGCCCGCTCGCCCGTCCTGGCCGGGGTGGCCCTCGCCGTCGCGGTGGGGACGAAGCTGCCCTACGGCGTCGTGGCCGTGGGGATCGTCGTGGCCGCCCTGTCCGTCCGGCCCGCCGCGCGCCGTCCCACCGTGGGCTGGCTGCTGCGCGGGGTCCTGGCCGCCCTGGTCGTCCTCGTCCCCGCGCACCTGTGGGCGGGTGTGCACGTGTACGACCAGACGCGCACCGCGAGCCGGTTCGTCTCGCTCGCCACCGTGTGGCGGCCGCTCGTCGAGGCCGGGCTGCCCCGGGTCCTCCTGCTGCCGGGCACCGCGCTCGTCGTGCTGGTCGTCGCCGTGCTGTGGTGGCCGGTCCTCGTCCGCGGCGGGGAGCTGCAGCGGGCTGCGGGGGCGAGCGCCGTCGTCGCCGCCGGGTACCTGCTCGGCGCCGCGTACGAGCTGCCCTGGTACGACCTGCTGCTGTGGGGGTCGCTGGCGCTCGCCGTGGCGGCGGGCCCGCGGTCCGCGCGCCTGCTCGTCCTCGTCCTGGCGGCGCGGCTGACCCTGCTGGCCCTGGCGTACGTGCCGGGCCTCGTCGACGGCATGAGCCCTGTCGTGCAGGCCGTCACCCTCGGTTACCGGCGCGAGGTGGGGCCGTGGGTGGCGTGGGCCGCACTGCTCGCCGTCGTGGTGTGCGGCGTGCGCGCACGACGCTCTGTCGCGGTTTCGTGACCCTGTGGCATGCTCGGGTGAGGGCTCAACCAGCTTCCGGCGCGTTCCGGGGCTCGCGGGGCCTCGTGCGTGGACGATGGCTCGACAACATCGGGTGATGCCCGGTCTTGAACGGTTCATCCGGTCGGGTGGTGTTCTAGTGAAACGGTCAAGGTTCCTTAGAACCCCCCCGATCCAGGTACGGACAGCGGGACGAAGAGCCCGCGCACGGAACGCGTCGAGCAGCGGCAGAGAGGGTCTGAGCGCACATGGAGCACAACGTGGCGGTCGTGGACGGCAACGAGGTCCAGGTCCCCGACGACTGGTGGGGTGACGTCCTGCGGACCGTCGCCGACGGTGACCGCCGGATGATCGTCGAGGACGCCGCCGGGAACCGCTTCGTCCTCGTCTCCGAGGCCCGCTACCGCGCCCTCGAGGAGGCCGAGCGCGGCCAGGGCAGCACCCGTCCCGGCGTGACGCTCACCGCCCGCGAGCAGGAGATCCTGCAGATGATCGCCGACGGCTGCCCCGGCTCCGTCGTCGCCGAGCGTCTCGGGCTGGCGCCGAACACCGTCGCCCAGCACCTCGCCTCCGTCCGCCGCAAGTACGGCGTCCGCTCCTCCGCGGCCGCCGCCGCCGTCGCGCGCCAGGACGGCCTCATCTCCTGACCCAGCACCCACCGCGCAGGCCCCCGGAGCGACGCTCCGGGGGCCTTCGTCGTCGTGGCTACTGGCCGAAGGTGTACCGCAGGTTCGCGTTGACGAGCTGGTTCAGTCGCTTGCGCAGGTGCCCCAACAGCGGCGGCTCGGGAAGCTCACCGTCGACCAGCAGCGTCCAGCGCAGGTCCGTGCCCGCGTGGCCCGCGTCGTGGGGAAGGTCGAAGCGGACCTGGGCGTCCGGCCGCCGGACCCACAGGGACGACCACAGCACCAGGTGCGGTTCCACGACGTGCAGGACCTCCGGTCGCACCTCGTCGTGCAGCAGGTCCAGCCAGGGGCGGCACGGGTCACGGTCCGGGTGCAGCAGCGCCTCGCACACGACGTGCGGCGGTGCAGGTTGGTTCCTGCGCCGCGTCCCCGCCTCGATCACCGCCCCAGGGTAGGTGTCCCGGCCCCCGTGGTCGCCGGGTTCCGGCTGCCGCGACGACCGGCCCCGTACGCTGCACGGTGTGACCGCCGGGACACCGCGGATGGCCGACTCGCTGACGGCCGGACGGCTCCGCCTCGATGTCGTCTCGACGGACGACCTGCAGGAGGTCCACGCGATCTTCTCCGACCCGCAGACCCACACCGTCGGAGACGGGCCGGTCAGCGGCATCGATGAGACGCGCGAGTGGATCGAACGCCGTGCGCTGCGGCGGAGGGAGCTCGGTGTCACGTGGTACGCCGTGCGAACTCCAGAGGGCCGTCTGGTGGGAACGGCCGGCCTGTTCGTCGGGCGGGCCCGTCCGCATCCCGAACTCGGCTTCGAGGTGCGCCACGGCGACCAAGGTCGCGGGTACGGGCGCGCCGCGGCGACTGCGGTCGTCCAGGAGGGACACCGGGCCGGGTTCGGCGAGGTCTGGGCGACGGTGCGCGCCTGGAACGCGGCCTCCCTGCGCGCCCTCGCCGTCGTCGGCTTCGTGACCCAGTGGGAGGAGTCGGACGAGCGGGGTGCGTTGGTGTTCCTCCGGCACGTGGTGGGCGGCTCGCCAACAGGAGCACCGGGGTTGTCCCCAGCCGGGTGACGTCGACCGGAGTGCGGTGACGACGGGTCGGACCGCGGCCCTCGTCTCGATCGCGACACCAGTCGGCCGCGCGGTGCCACCTCCTAGGATGTCGTTCCTGCACCCAGTTCCACTCAGCGCAGCGGGGAGACGACGTGGCAGACCTCGGCGAGGCGACGGCACCGGAGCGGTTCCTGCACACGACGTCCGGCCCCCTCCGGGCCCGGGACGTGGGACTCGTGCTCCCGCACGAACACCTGCTCGTCGACTTCCGGCCCGCAACCACCCCAGGTTTCGCGCAGGCCGACCCGGCCGAGTTCGCGGCGCTCGCGGAACCGCTCCTGGCCGACGCGGCCGCGGCCGGGGTGACGGCCGTGGTGGAGTGCACACCACCCGGGCTGGGACGGCGCGTCGACCTCGTCGCGGACGTGAGCCGTCGCACCGGCGTGCCCGTGGCGGTCGCGACCGGGGTCTACCGCGAACCGTGGGTTCCCGACTGGGTGTACGAGGCCGGCGACGAGGCGCTCGAGGCGTGGATGCACCGCGAACTCACCGAGGGTGTCGACGGCACGGGGATCCTCGCCGGGTTCGTCAAGATCTCGGCGTCCGAGGACGGCATCCGGCCGGTCGAGGAACGCGTCGTGGGGGGGGGGGGGGGGGGGGCGCCCCG
>NZ_JBFNQN010000021.1 GCF_040796495.1 Kineococcus endophyticus
CAGCAACACCGAGCGCGCCCAGGCACTTGCCCCGTGGCTGGAGCACTACAACACTGGCCGCCGTCACAGCGCCCTCGGTGGCCTGCCCCCGATCAGCCGCCTGTCACCAACGTGATGGCTGGGTACAGCTAGGGTCGTCGGGAAAGCGCTGTCCACGGGTCGACGACCGCCCCGCCCCGCGGGGGCCGTCGAGCCGAGCCGTCCCGAGGAGCCCGAGCCGTCATGGTGACCACCACCCAGCCCGCCGCCCGCCGAGCCGTCCGCCGCGCCGTCGTCGTCGGCACCGGCGCGATCGCGCACTCCCACGTGCGGGCGCTGCGCGCGCTGGGCGATCGGGTGGAGGTGGTGGCCGCGGTGGACGTCGACGCCGACCGGGCCGCGGCCTTCGCCGCGGAGTGGTCCGTGCCGCGCACGGCCACCACGCTCACCGAGGTCCTCGCCGACGGGCCCGTGGACCTGGTCCACGTCTGCACCCCCCCGTCCTCCCACGTCGCCCTCTCGGAGGAGGCGCTGGCCGTGGGCGCCACCGTCGTCGTGGAGAAGCCCGTCGCCCTCTCCCTGGCCGAGACCGACCGCCTCCTCGACGCCGAGCGCGCCTCGTCGGGTTCCGTGGCCGTGGTCTCGCAGCACCGCTTCGGATCGGGGGTGCAGCGGTTGCGCGCGCTCGTGCAGGACGGTTCCCTCGGCCGCCCCCTCGTCACGACGTGCCTGACCCAGTGGTACCGCGCGGACGCCTACTTCCAGGTGCCGTGGCGCGGGACGTTCGCGCTCGAGGGCGGCGGCACCACGATGGGCCACGGCATCCACCAGATGGACGTCCTGCTGGCCGTCCTCGGGCCGTGGGAGGAGGTCAGCGCGATGGCCGCCCGCGGGTCGCGGCCGACGCAGACGGAGGAGGTGTCGGTCGCGACGGTGCGCTTCGCCGACGGCAGCCTGGCGAGCGTCGTGAACTCCGCCGTCTCCGTGCGCGAGACGACGGTCATGCGGTTCGACCTGGAGTTCGCGACGGTGGAACTCACCCACCTCTACGGCTACGGCGACGACGACTTCCGGGTGACCGCCGCGCCGGGCCACGAGGCCGCGGTCGAGGCGGCGTGGGCGCGGGAACCCCAGGGCGTCCCCTCCAGCCACCGGGCGCAGTTCCTCGACGTGCTCGACGCCCTCGACGGCGGCGGGGTTCCACCCGTCCCGCTCGCCGCGGCGCGCGACACCCTGGAACTCGTCGCCGCCGTCTACGAGTCCGCGTTCACGGGGAAGGCGGTGCGGCGCGGGCAGATCGACGCCGACGACCCGTTCTGGACGGCCATGGACGGCACCGGAGCGGTCTGGCGCTGAGAGGCGTCAGTTCAGCCAGTCGAGCGGGGACTGCGTCAGGGGTCGCCAGTCGACCTGGCCCCCGCCCAGCACCATGAGCAGCGCCGCGACGGCGATGAGGAGCAGGACGCCGATCGCGACCCCGGTCTCGCGTTCCCCGCGCAGCGTGCTGCGGATCGCCGTCCGCGTGCCGCGCTGGAGGGACCGCCCGCCCGGCCCGTGCCAGGCCACGAGGGTTCCGGCCAGGCCGCTCGCAGCGAGCGTCCACGGACCCTGGTAACCGCCGAGGGCGCCGTGCGTGAACGTGCCGAGGATGAACACGACGCTCACGCCGACGAGCAACGGGATGATCGCGGCGAACACCGTGGACAGCGCGGCGCGCAGGGCGTGCCACGGGGTGGCGGCCCCGACGGCGAGCGCGTCGGTCGAGCGGGGTCCGGCCTCCCAGCGACGGCGGAACAACCCCGCGGCGGCGCGGTCGACGGTGCGCGCGACGGTGCCGCCGACGAGGGCCAGCACGACCCCGGTGGCCGGCGCCACGGCGAAGACGCCGACGAGCGCGACCAGACCGGCCAGGATCGTCCAGGACCGTTGCGGACGGGCGGGTTCGCCGTTGGTGCCGAGCCGCGGCGCCTGCCCCGCGGGCTGACCCGCGGGGACGTGGGCCTGGGTCGCCCCGGCCGGTGCGGGGACGGGCTGCGGACCCCACGCGGGCCCGGGACCGGGGGCCTGCGGGATCCACCCGGGCGGGGCCTGCTGGACGGGCGGCCGGCGGTCCTGCGGTCCGGACTGCGGGAAGGGGGCCGTCGCCGGCGCGGGACGGACCGGGGGCAGCACGCTCGTGGCGTCCGCCGACGGCCCGGGGGCCGCGTCGCGGGCCTGCGGGCCCGTCGCGTGGGACTCGTCGGCGATGAGCGACTCGAAGCGCGACCGCGCCGCCTGCTCCGGTGGCACGGGTGGCACCGGGACGGCCGTCGTGCGCGCGCCGGGGTCCGCGCCGACGCCGTTGCGCACCTGCGGCCCGGTGGTCGCCCCGTCGAGCGCCCGCAGCAGGGCGTCCGGGTGGGGCCGGTGGGCCGGGTTGACGGCGAGCGCCGCGAGGACGGGACCGCGCAGGTCGGCGGGGACGTCGGACAGGTCGACGTCGGCGCGCCGGACGCGGTCGAGCACGACGGGCATGGGCCCGGTCCCGAAGGGCGGGCGCCCGCTGGCGGCGAAGGCGACCGTGGCCGCCCACCCCCACCAGTCGGTGGCCGGGGAGACGAGCCCGCCGGCGACCACCTCGGGCGAGAGGTAGCCGGGCGTGCCCATGACGAGGCCGGTCGAGGTGAGCCGGACGTCGTCGGCGACGTGGGCGATGCCGAAGTCGATGACGACGGGCAGGCCGTCGAGCAGGAGGACGTTGCTCGGCTTGAGGTCGCGGTGGACGACACCGGCGGCGTGGATGGCGTGCAGGGCCTCGGCCAGGCCGTGACCGAGGTCGCGCAACCGGCTGCCGCGCAACGGCCCCCGGGTCTGGACGACGTGCTCCAGGGAGGGGCCGGGGACGTAGCGGGTGACGAGGTGCGGCCAGGGCCCGTCGACGTCGGCCGCGATGACCTCGGCGACGCGCGGGGAGCGGACGCGCTCGAGCGTGGAGACCTCGCGGGCCAGGCGCTGGCGGGCCTGCGGGTCGGCGGCGATGTGCGGTTTGAGGACCTTGAGCGCGACGGCGCGGTGGTCGTCGTCCAGACCGAGGTAGACGATCCCCATGCCGCCCTGGCCGATCTCGCGGTCCAGCCGGTAGCTGCCCAGCTTCTCGCCCGGCGACGGGGCGAAGCCGTGCCCCGGCCAGCTCTGCGGCGGGGTGCGCTGCACGCGCAGCCCGTCGAGCTCGTCGGCCCGGTCGTGGGACCGGTCGTCGGGGCCGCCGGACCCACCCGCGTGACCACCGGATGGCACGGCGCGGGTGCGCGCGTCGCCCGAGGAGTGCGGGTAGGGGGTGACCACGACCCCACGGTACGGCAGGCGTCCGGGCCCGACCGGTCGCGCACGCCCTCTTCACACGCTGCGGACAGGTCCTCAGCCGGGCTTCAGGTACCCGGCCCCGGCGCGGTGGCCCGGGCTCGCGATCACGAGGGGTGCGGTCGGCGGGTGGTCGGTAGGGTCGGCGTGGCGATCGGAGCGAGGTCGCGAGCGATCGACCGAGGAGGACTCCCCGATGGCCGGCGACTACGACCTGGTGGTGGTGGCCAACCGGCTCCCCGTGGACCGGGTGGAGGAACCCGACGGTTCGACGACGTGGCGGCGCAGCCCGGGTGGGCTGGTGACGGCCCTGGAACCGGTGATGCAGCGCGAGGACGGCGCGTGGGTCGGCTGGGCGGGCGCGGCGGGCGACCCGCCGGAACCCTTCGACGCCGAGGGCGTGCGGTGCGTGCCCATCGGACTGTCGGCCGAGGAGGTCGAGGACTACTACGAGGGGTTCTCGAACGGCACGCTGTGGCCGCTCTACCACGACGTCATCGTCGCCCCCGGGTACCACCGCAGCTGGTGGGAGGCGTACGTCCGCGTCAACGAGCGCTTCGCCGCCGCGGCCGCCCTGCAGGCGTCCGAGGGCGCGACGGTCTGGGTGCAGGACTACCAGTTGCAGCTCGTGCCGCGCATGCTGCGGCGGCGCCGGCCGGACCTGTCGATCGGGTTCTTCAACCACATCCCGTTCCCGCCGTTCGAGATCTTCGCGCAGCTGCCGTGGCGCAAGGCGATCATCGACGGGCTGCTCGGGGCCGACCTCGTGGGTTTCCAGCGGGCGGCCGACGCCAGCAACTTCACGCGGGCGTGCCGACGGGCGTCGAACCTGCCCGCGCGCTCGGGCCGCATCCGGCTCGACGCCGAGGACGGCCGGGAGGTGCGCGCCGCGTCGTTCCCGATCTCCATCGACTTCGGCGCCCTCGACGACCTGGCCCAGCGCGAGGACGTCAAGGCCCGCGCGGCGGAGATCCGGCGCGACCTCGGCAACCCCGAGCACGTCCTGCTGGGGGTCGACCGGCTCGACTACACCAAGGGGATCCTGCACCGCCTCAAGGCCTTCGAGGAACTCCTCGACGACGGCAAGGTCGAGGTCGGGGAGGCCTCGCTCATCCAGGTCGCCACGCCCTCGCGCGAACGCGTCGAGCAGTACATCCAGCTGCGCCAGGACGTCGAGGTCACCGTGGGCCGCATCAACGGCACGCACGGGACCATCGGGAACACCGCCGTGCACTACCTGCACCACTCCTACGGCAAGGAGGAGATGGCGGCGCTGTTCCTGGCCGCCGACGTCATGCTCGTCACCGCGCTGCGGGACGGCATGAACCTCGTGGCCAAGGAGTACGTGGCCTCGCGGCACGACGAACGCGGCGTGCTCGTGCTCTCGGAGTTCACGGGGGCCGCCGACGAGCTCGGCCAGGCGCTCATGGTGAACCCGCACGACATCGACGGGCTCAAGGACACGATCGTGCGGGCGCTGCGGATGTCCCCGCGCGAGGCCGGCCGCCGGATGCGCGCCCTGCGCCGCCGGGTCGGCGACCACGACGTGCAGCGCTGGGCGGCCTCGTTCCTGCAGGCGCTCGCCGAGCACCACCGGACGCCGGCGTCGGCGTCGGTCGCCCAGGCGGCGGACGCGGACGGGGCGGCGTCGTGAGCGGCCTGGAGGAGGCGCTGGGACGCTTCGCCGCCCTCGACCGGGTGCTCGTGGCCCTCGACTTCGACGGTGTGCTGTCCCCCATCGTCGACGAGCCGTCGGCGGCGCGGCCGCGGCCGGAGGCCGCGGCCGCCCTGGAGCGGCTCGTCGCCACCACGGACGTGGCCCTCGTCTCCGGCCGCGACCTCGACGACCTGCGCGCGTGCGCGTCTCCCCCGGCCGCCGTCGTGCTCGTCGGCGGCCACGGGACCCAGAGCTCGCTCGAGGGTGCCGCGGGCGGGCAGAGCCTCAGCGAGGGCGAGTCCGCGCTGTTGGCGCGGCTCGGCGCCGAGCTCGACCGCCTCGCCGACGGCGTGGACGGCGTGCACGTGGAGCGCAAACCCATGTCGGCCGTCCTGCACACCCGCCGCGCCGCGCGCCCCGACGCCGAACGTGTCACGGCGGCCGCCCTCGCCGGGCCGGCGACCTGGGACGGCGTGCACGCGTTGCGTGGCAAGGAGGTCGTCGAGCTGGGCGCCGTGGAACTCGGCAAGGGCGCCGGCCTCCTGCGCCTGCGCGACCGGCTGTCGGCCGACGGCCCCGCCGTCGACGCCGTGCTGTTCGCCGGGGACGACGTGACGGACGAGAACGCGTTCGCCGCCCTCGACCCGGCGGCCGGGGACCTGACGGTGAAGGTCGGGGACGGCGAGACCGCCGCCGCCTTCCGGGTCGACGGCCCGCCGGACGTCGCCGCCCTGCTGCACCGCCTCGCCGACCTCCGCTCCTCCTGACCGTCCGCTCCCGGCTCCCCCCTCCCTCGTGGAAAACACTCTTTCCGCCCTTCGAGAGCACTCTCGAGGGGCGGAAAGAGTGTTTTCCACGAGGGGCCGTGACGAGTGGTGACGGTGGGTGGCGGGGCCGGTCAGCGCTGGAGGGTCGTCCGGAGCCAGGCCTCGACGTTGGCGACGTGCAGCAGGGCGGCGGCGTGGGCGCGTTCGCGGTCCCCGTCGCGCACGGCGGCGTAGATCGCGGCGTGCTCGTCGATCGTGCGCTGGCGGGAGTCCGCGACCGTCAGCGCCCGCCAGACGCGGGCCCGGACCGTGGCCCCGGAGATCCCGCGCAGGATCGCGGCCAGCGCCCCGTTGCCGCTCGCGGCCGCGACGGCGGCGTGGAACTGCTCGTCGTGCGCGACGAGACCCTCCTCGTCGTCGGCGTCCTCCATGCAGCGCAGGTGGTGTGCGACCAGCTCGAGCCCGGCCTCGTCCGTGCGGGCCGCGGCGAGCGCGGTGGCCTGGGGCTCGACCAGCCGGCGGCACTCCATGATCGCCAGGAGGTGCTCGTCGGCCATGAGGTCGACGGCGTCGGCGATGCCGGTGAAGAGGCGGTCCGGGGTCAGGCTCGTGACGTAGGTGCCGTCACCGCGGCGGACCTCCAGCACCCCGGCGGTGGCCAGGGCCCGGACGGCCTCGCGCAGCCCGGAGCGCGAGACGCCGAGCTGTTCGGACAGGGCCGCCTCGGCGGGCAGCCGCTGTCCGGGGCGCAGGTCGCCGCGCATGATGAGTTCGCGCACCCGCTCGATGGCGGCCTCCGTCAGCGGAGCGGCCACGCCCACCTCCAGCCCTCGCCGGCGCGCAGCCGGTCCCGTGGTCCTCGTGAGGACCGACCCGGCGGCCGGTCCCGGCTCATTGTGCCCCGACGGCAGCGGCCCTAGACATCTGATGTCTGGACGGTTACGTTCGACCTCAATCGACCGACCCGTCCTGCAGGAGCGCCCGGCCACCGACCGCCCCCACCCGACGCCCGCACCGCGGGCGCGCACCACCCCGTCGCACGCCCACCGCAGCGCGCGCGACCTCCCCCCGGCCCGTCCCGGACACTCCCCCGGAGTTCCGCGCTCGACGACCGCGAGGGAGTCGTCAGATGCCTGGAGGAACCCTTGCCCACCCCCGCCGTCGTCACGAGCCTGGACGTCCACGACGTCCGGTTCCCCACCTCCGAGCACCTCGACGGCTCGGACGCCATGAACCCCGAACCGGACTACTCCGCGGCGTACGCCGTCCTGCGCACCGACGCCGGTGACGGGCACGAGGGGCACGCCCTCGCCTTCACGACGGGCCGCGGCAACGACCTGCAGACCGCCGCGATCCACGCGCTGGCGCCGTTCGTCGTGGGACGCCGCGTCGACGAGGTCCTCGGCGACCTCGGGGCGTTCTCGAAGGAGATGGTCCACGAACCCCAGCTGCGCTGGCTCGGCCCGGAGAAGGGCGTCGTGCAGATGGCGGTCGGCGCGGTGCTCAACGCGGCCTGGGACCTGCGCGCCAAGCGCGCCGGGCAGCCCCTCTGGCGGCTCCTGGCCCACCTGGACCCCGAGGAGATCGTCTCCCTCGTCGACTTCCGCTGGCTCACCGACGCCATGACGCAGAAGCAGGCCCTCGACCTGCTGCGCCGCGCCGTCCCCGGCCGCGCCGAACGCGAGGCCGAACTCCTGCGCGTCGGGTACCCCGCGTACACGACGACCCCCGGCTGGCTGGGGTACTCCGACGACAAGCTCGCGCGGCTGGCCAAGCAGGCCGTCGCCGACGGGTTCACCCAGATCAAGCTCAAGGTGGGCGCCGACCTCGAGGACGACGTGCGCCGCATGCAGGTCGCCCGGGCCGCCGTCGGCGAGGAGATCCGCATCGCGGTCGACGCGAACCAGCGCTGGGACGTGGGCGACGCGATCACGTGGATGCGGGCGCTCGCCCCGTACGACCCGTACTGGATCGAGGAACCCACCAGTCCCGACGACGTCCTCGGGCACGCCACCGTCCGCCGTGCCCTGCACCCCATCAAGGTCGCGACGGGTGAGCACGTCGCGAACCGCGTCGTGTTCAAGCAGCTCCTGCAGGCCGGCGCCGTCGACGTCGTGCAGATCGACGCCGCCCGCGTCGCGGGGGTCAACGAGAACCTCGCGATCCTCCTCCTCGCCGCCCACCACGGGGTTCCCGTCTGCCCGCACGCCGGCGGCGTCGGGTTGTGCGAGATGGTGCAGCACCTGTCGATGGCCGACTACGTCAGCATCTCCGGGACGTGGACCGACCGGGTCGTCGAGCACGTCGACCACCTGCACGAGCACTTCACCACCCCGGTGCAGCTGGAGAACGGCCGCTACCGCGCGCCCCTGGCCCCCGGCGGGGGCGGGGAGATGCTGGCCACCTCCGTCGCCGAGCACTCCTTCCCCGACGGGCCCGTCTGGGTGGCCCGCCGCGCCCCCGAAGCCGTCGCCGCAGAGGGGATCCTCGCGTGAGCGCCACCCATCTCGCCGCCCGGTACCACCGCGCCGGGGACGTCCACGCCGAGCGGGTGGAACGCCGGGAACCCCGCGCCGGGGAGGTCGAGATCGCCCCGCTGTTCACCGGGATCTGCGGGACCGACCTGCACATCGCGGCCGGCCACATGGACGCCCGCGTGAGCACCCCAGCCGTCATCGGGCACGAGACCGTCGGCACCGTCAGCGCCCTCGGGGAGGGGGTTTCCGGCTGGTCCGTCGGCGACCTCGTCACCGTCGTGCCGCTGCGCCCGGACTCCACGTGCGCGACGTGCCGCAACGGGTTCTCCCACGTGTGCGACCACCTCGACTTCCTCGGCATCGACTCCCCCGGCGCCCTCGCCGAGCACTGGGTCGTGCCCGAGCACACCCTCGTCCGGGTGCCCGACGGGACGGACCCCCGGGACGCCGCCCTGCTCGAACCCACGTCCGTCGCCGTGCACGACGTGCGGCGTTCCCGGTTGCAGGCCGGCGAGTTCGCCGCCGTCGTCGGCGGGGGTCCGGTGGGCCTGCTCATCGCCCTCGTCGCGCGCCGCACCGGCGCCGAGGTCGTCCTGTCCGAACCCGACCCCACGCGCCGTGACCTCGCGGCGAAGCTCGGGCTCGAGGTCGTCGACCCGGTGACGCAGGACCTGTCCGCCCTCACCCGCGAACGCACCGGCGGGGCCGGCGCGGCCGTCGCGTTCGAGGTGTCCGGGTCCGCCCCGGGGTTGACCGCCGCGATCGGTGCGCTCGCCGTGCGCGGCCGGCTCTGCCTCGTCGGGATCCACGCGGCGCCGCGCGAGATCGACCTGCACCCGTTCTTCTGGCGCGAACTCGAACTCCTCGGGGCCCGCCTCTACGAACGCGGCGACGTCGAGGAGGCCGTCCGGCTCGTCGCCGCCGGGGAACTGCCCGTCGCCGACCTCGTCTCCCACGTCCTGCCGCTGTCCCGCGTCGACGAGGCGTTCGCGGCGCTGGCCGAGGGCGGGGCCGTCAAGGTCCTCGTCGACTGCCGCCCGGAGGGTCGGGCGTGAGCGGTCCGTTCGACCTCACGGGCCGCCTGGCCGTCGTCACCGGTGCGAGCCGGGGCATCGGGCGGGCGTGCGCGGTCGCCCTCGCCCGGGCCGGCGCCGACGTCATCGGCGTCGCGACGCAACCCCCGGAGGGCGAGACCGCCGAGGAGGTGCGCGCGACGGGTCGTTCCTACGAGGCGCTCGGCTGCGACTTCGCCGACGCCACCGCCGTCGCCGCGCTCGGCGACCTCCTCGCCGGCCGCGGGGTGGACGTGCTGGTGAACAACGCCGGGACGATCCGCCGCACCCCCGCCGCGGACCACCCGCAGGCGGACTTCGACCACGTGCTGCAGGTGAACCTCACGAGCCAGTTCACGCTGACGCAGCGCGTCGGGGCGTCGATGCTCGAACGCGGCCACGGCAAGGTCGTGTTCACCGCGTCGCTGCTGAGCTTCCAGGGCGGCGTGAACGTCCCCGGGTACACCGCGTCCAAGCACGCGGTCGCAGGCCTCACGCGCGCCCTCGCGAACGAGTGGGCCCCGCGCGGTGTGAACGTCAACGCCGTCGCCCCCGGGTACGTCGTGACCGACAACACCGCCGCCCTGCGCGCCGACCCGGACCGCTCCCGCGCTCTGCTGGAACGGATCCCGGCCGGCCGCTGGGCGACACCGGAGGACATCGCCGGCCCCGTGGTGTTCCTCGCCAGCCCCGCCGCGGACTACGTGCACGGAGTCGTGCTCGCCGCGGACGGGGGGTGGCTCTCCCGCTGAGGCGGTGGGTGCACTGCGGTGCGTTCCGACACTTCCGAGGGCCCCTCAGGTGTCGGAACGCACCGCAGTGACCGAGTGGTACGTTCCGACCCACTCGCGAGACGCGGGCGGGTCGGAACGTACCGATCGCGGGTCAGGCCGCGGGCGAAGCCTGCAGCACGTATTCCGTCCCCGCGGTCGCCGTCCACGCGAGCTCGCCGTCGCCCTTCGCGACGAGTTCACCCTCGGCCGTGGTCACGGTGACGTTCGTCCGCTGCACGCGGACGGTGAGCTCGCCGTCCTGCCCGGCGACGACGCGCCCACCGGCGAGGGTCCCGTCGGCCCAGCTCAGGTCGACGGTGTGACCGCCGCGGGCCCGCAGCCCACGCACCGAACCCGAGGTCCAGGCGGGCGGCAGCGCGGGGAGCAGGTCGAGCCCGCCGTCGTGCCCCTGCAGCAGCGTCTCGGCGATGCCGGCGACGACACCGAAGTTCCCGTCGATCTGGAAGATCGCGTTGCCCGGCCAGTCGCTGTGCGGGTGCAGGTCGAGCAGCGAGTCGGACATGAGGTCCTCGACGAGGACGCGCAGGTGCTCCTGCGCGGCGGCCCCGTCCCCGAACCGGGCCGACAACCCGACGACCCACGACCGGCTCCAGCCGGTGTGGCCGCCGCCGTGGCTCAGACGGCCCTCGAGCGAGCGGCGGGAGGCGGCGAGCAGGTCCGGGGTCCGGCGGCGCGTCGTGCTCGTCCCCGGGAACACCCCGTACAGGTGCGAGACGTGCCGGTGGCCGGGTTCAGCCGACTCCAGACCGGGACCCCACTCCTGGAGCACACCGTCGACGACGGCGGGACCGGCGAGCCGGGGCAGCGCCGCCCGGACCTCCTGCGCGAACTCGTCGTCGTCCTCGCCCGCGCGGGCCAGCAGGTCGAGGTAGTGGGTGAACACCTCACGCGTCAGTTCCCGGTCCATCGTCGCCCCCGCCGTCACGGCGGCCGACGACCCGTCCGGCAGCAGGAACGAGTTCTCCGGCGACGTCGAGGGGCTCGGCAGCAGGCTCCCCTCGGAATCCTCGACGAGGAGGTCCAGGGCCGCGGCCGCGGCCGCCCGGTGGACCGGGAGGGCCACGTCGCGGACGAAACCGTCCGCGGCGGAGCCGAAGTCGACGTGGTCGTAGGTGTGGGCCGCGAGCCACGGCAGAGCCGAGGGCCAGTTCGACCAGAACGGCCGGCCCTGCACGGCCCGGGAGAACCGCCACACGTCGGTGTTGTGGTGGACGATCGCGCCGCGGGCCCCGTAGTCCAGGCGGGCCGTCTCCTGGCCGGCCTCGGCCAGGTCGCGGGCGAGCTCGAACAGCGGGGTGTGCAGCTCGGCGACCCCCGTCGTCTCGGCCGCCCAGTAGTTCATCGTGACGTTGATGTTCGTCGTGTAGTTGCTGCTCCACCCGGGGCGGACGTCGGTGTTCCAGATGCCCTGCAGGTTCGCGGCCTGCGTCCCCGGGCGGGACGAGGCGACGAGCAGGTAGCGGCCGAGGTCGAACACCTGCTGGGCCACGGCGACGTCGGCCTCGTGGCCCGGCGCGGCCTGCACGTCGAGGTCGACGCGGTCGAACCACCGCCGGTGCTCCGCCGTCGTCCGCTCGCGCAGGTCGGCGGTCGGGACACCGGCGGCCGCGAGCACCTGCTCGCGGGCCTGTGCGGCCAGCGCCTCGAGGTCGGCCGACGGGCGCGCGTTCCAGCCACGGAACCCCGTGACGACGGTCGCGGTGAGGCGCGCGGTGCTTCCCTCCCCGTGCACGAGGGCGGCGACGGCGAAACCACCCCCGCGCGCGACGGTGCCGTCGGCGTCGGGGACGTCGTCGGCGTACCGGACGGGGTCGTCGTCCGGCACGTAGTTCGGGATGACGGTGGCGGGCACCCGCCCCGCGGCGAGCACGAGGGTTCCGCCCGCCGTCTCCTCCACGCGGTGCAGGCCGAGCGGGTGCGGGCTGGTGAAGTCCACCGCGGGCAGGGCCCCGCCGTCCCAGCCGGTCGTGGCGACGAGGACGCTCGGGTCCGGGGCGACGAACGCCTCCAGCGCGTGGTCGGTACTGCCGCGGCGGTACCGCGTCGAGGACACCGCGGCGGCGAGGTCGAGGTCGCGCGCGTACTCCGCCACGTCCTCCCCCGCCCCCGCGTCGTACGACCAGCTGAGCCGGCCGACGGGCTGGTAGGACTCGGTGTACCCGTCGGCGTGCAGCTGCAGCGCCAGTTCGTCCGCGCGGTGGTGGTCCCCCGCCGCGACCGCCTCGCGCAGGGCGGGCAGGACGTGGGCGGCCCCGCCGTCGGTGCGGGGTTCCAGGGGGCCGCCGGACCACAGGGTGTCGGCGTTGAGGTCGAACGTCTCGGTCCCGACACCCCCGGAGGCGGTGACCCCCAACCGCCCGTCCCCCAGCAGGAACGCGTCGGCGAAGCGGCTCGCCGGTCGGTCGCAGCGCAGGACGTGCCGGGGGGCGGGCTGGTGGGTCATGTCTCTCCGTACGTGGTGGTGGATCCGGACGCTCGACCGGGGGTCACTTCGAGGCGTCGTACGCCTTCTGTTGGATCTCCAGGTACCGCGGAAGACCCGTGGACTGCAACTCCTCGACGTAGGACGTCCACGCGCCGTCGTCGTTCACGTCGCGGCTGCCCGTGATGAACTCGGCGCTGGCCTGGGCGACGAGGTTGTCGATGTTCGTCGTGAGCTCGGCCACCTCCGCGGACTCCTCCTGCGGCACCCAGACCGACCAGTACGGGAACACCTGGTCCTGCGGCACGTGGGGCTCGTAGAGCTTGCTGGCCGCGTAGAGCATACGCTCGTAGCCGTCCGCGGGCTGGACCTGGGCGTTGCGGAACTCGGCGTTCTCGTTGTACTGCGCCAGTGCGCCCCAGCCGTCGTTGGCCGGCTTCACGTTGGGGTCCGTCTCGGGGATGCGGGCGATGGGAGTGAGGGTCTCGTCGAGCGCGGTTTCGCCGGGCTCGGGCTTGAACCAGTCCTTGCCCTCGATGCCGAACTCGGCCCGCAGGTGCTGGTCCTGGGGGAACATGTGGTCGAGCATCTTGATCGCGGCGACCTGCTCGTCCTCGCTGGCCTTGTTGGTCAGCGCGAACGTGGCGCCGGGCATGCTCGGCAGGTTGTAGGACGCGTACTGGACCCCCTTCGGGCCCTTGAGCGGCGCCAGGGCCTGGTAGGCCTCGTCACGGCCGTCATCCTGGTAGGTGGTGACGAAGATCCCGGAGTGCAGGGCGGTCGCGGCGCCGATGAGCGGGGCCTCCGCGTTGTCGCCCTTGGCGATCAGGGCGTCTCGGTTCTGGGTGAAGGCACCGGGGTCGATCAACCCTGCGTCGTACATCTTGTTCATGAACGCGAGGGCATCCCGGTAAGCGTCCTGCTGCGCCTGCAGCGTCACCTTGCCGTCCTGCAGGGCCAGGGTCGAGGGGAAGGTGGCGCTGCCCTGCGGGTCGTAGAGGAAGGCGTTGGCGAAGTACGGCAGCAAGAGGTCGTCCACGCTGGAGGTCAGCGGGATCTCGTCGGCCTTGCCGTTGCCGTTGGGGTCCTGGGTCTTGAAGGCCATCATGACGTCGAAGAACTCGTCCGTCGTCGTGGGCATCTGCAGGTTCAGCTTCTTCAGCCACTCGGTGTTGATCCACAGCTTGGCCTGGTAGCTGCAGTGGAAGCAGTCGTTCCACTGCGGCAGACCGTAGATCTTGCCGTCGGGCGCGGTGGCGAGGTCCTTGAAACCCGGGAAGTCCGCGAACGCCTGCTTGATGTTCGGAGCGTTCTGATCGATGAGGTCGTTCAACGGCTGCAGGACGCCCTGCTGGCCGTAGCGCAGGAGGTCCTGCTGGGAGAACTGGTCCACCCACGGGATCATGAGGAAGACCTCGGGGTAGTCCCCGCCGGCGAGCTGGATGCGGCGCGCCTCGGCGGCCGTCGACCCGTCGTACGTCGTGGTCTGCCAGTCGAACGTGTACCCGGTGAGCTCCTCCATCTCCTTCGAGAAGGAGTTCGTCTTCAGGTCGGTGTCGGGGCCCTGGGCGGCGAAGATCGAGAGGTTGTCCGCGTCGCCCGGGTCGTCGCCGCCGGAGCAGGCGGTCGTCGCGAACAGCGTCACTGCGGCCAGGCCGACGGCGAGCGTGCGGGCACGGGAGCGGAACCGGCTGGGACTGGACATGGGGATCCCTTCGAGGGGCGGTGACGACGGCGTCACCGGAGCGGACGGGAGGGTCGAGCGGGGTTCAGCCCTTGACGGCGCCGACGAGGATGCCCTTGGTGAAGTAGCGGGCCACGAACGGGTAGACGAGCAGCAGCGGCACCGTCGCGATGACGATGAGGGAGTACTTCAGGAGGTTCGCCAGCTGCTGGCGTTCCATCATCGCGGCGGCGTCGGTGCTGCCCCCGGAGGTGTTGAGCACGAGGATGTTGCGCAGGACGATCTGCAGCGGCGCCAGGTCGGGGTCGCGCAGGTACAGCAGGGCGTCGAAGTAGGAGTTCCACTGGGCGATGCCGTACATGAGCGCGATGACGGCGATGAGCGGTTTGGCCAGCGGCAGGACGACCGTGAAGAGGATCCGCAGGTCGCTGGCCCCGTCGATCGCGGCGGCCTCGTGCAGCTCCTCGGGGATCGAGGACCGCAGGAACGCGATCGCGATGATGACCTGCCACACCCCGATCGCCTGCGGCAGCAGCAGCGCGCCACGGGTGTCGAGCAGACCCAGGGCCTGCACCACGAGGTAGGTCGGGATGATGCCGCCGGCGAAGAGCATCGTGAAGACGACGGCCTTGGTGATGACCGTCCGGCCCCACAGGTCCGGCCGGGACAGCGGGTAGGCGATCATGATGGTCAGGGTCACGCTGATCGCCGCGCCGGCCAGGGTGTAGAAGACCGAGTTGGCGAAGCCGGTGAGGATGGCCGAGTTGGACAGCGCCACCTCGTACCCGCGCAGGGTGGGGTCGACGGGCCAGAGGAACACCCGCCCGGCCGACACCGCCGCCGGCGAGCTGAACGAGCTCGCCACGATATAGACGAGCGGCACCAGCACGATGACGAGGGCCGTCACCAGCAGGACGTAGACGCCGACCATGAAGACCTTGTCGACGGCCGGGTCCTTGACCTGCCGCGCGCGGTGCACCTGCTGCGGCCCTCGGGTCCGCCGCCGCGGTTCCGTCGTCGTCCCGCTCACCACAGACCACTCCCCGTGACTCGTTTGGCGACCTTGTTGACCGTCAGCAGCAGCACGAGGTTGATGACGGAGTTGAACAGGCCGATGGCGCTCGCCAGGCTGAAGTCGGCGTTGATGAGCCCGACCTTGTACGTGTAGGTCGCGATCACCTCGGACTGCGACAGGTTGAGCGGGTTCTGCAGCAGGAACGCCTTCTCGAACCCCAGCGACATGACGTTGCCGACGCCGAGGATGAGGATGATGACGGCGGTGGGCGCGATGCCCGGCAGGTCGACGTTGATGATCTTCTGCAGCCGGTTCGCGCCGTCGACGCGCGCGGCCTCGTAGAGCGTCGGGTCGATGCCCGCCAGCGCCGCGAGGTAGATGACGGCCGAGTAGCCCGCCGTCTGCCACACGTCCGTCCAGACGTAGATGTGCCGGAAGGCGTTCGGGTCGCCCAGGATGTTCGGGTCGTCGGCGCCGAAGAAGCCGAAGACGTCCGACATCAGGCCGATCCGCGGCGACAGGATGAGGATCGTCATCGAGACGATGATCACCGTGGAGATGAAGAACGGCGCGTAGGTGACGAGCTGCACGGTCTTGGCGAAGAAGCGCAGCCGCACCTCGTTGATGGCCAGCGCCAGGATGATCGGGATCGGGAAGCCCGCCAGGACGGCGTAGACGGACAGCAGGAACGTGTTGGACACGATGCGCCCGAACACGGGGTTGTCGAAGAAGCGCTGGAAGTTGGCCAGGCCGACCCAGTCGCTGCCCCAGATGCCGTCCACCACGTTGTACTGCTTGAACGCGATGACGGCGTTGACCATCGGGACGTACTTGAAGACGACGAACCACAGCAGCGGGACCGACAGCATGACGTAGAGCTGCCAGTGCCGGCGCAGGCTGCGACGGGCCGCCGAGGGCGCCCGGGTGCTGGTGCCGGCCGCGTCCGCGACCTTCCCGGGCCGCAAGGGGGTCAGCGCCACGACGACGACCCATTCATCAGACCACTGGAACCGGCCGCGGCGTGCTGTGCACCGGCACAACGCTGACCGCCGCCGAAGTTCGCGTGCACGAGCACAGCGCCTCCTCATCGAGTACGTCAGGCGGGATTGGCTGCGACCGTATTCGTCAGATGTTTGGGGTGTCAAGGCACAGCGGCACTTGGTGCCACACACAGGAACGGCCGCCCGTGGGTGCGGACGGCCGTTCCAGGGGTGGGTGGGTCAGCGCGCGGTGGTCGCGGCCTTCTCGCGCTGGCGCCGGACGTACGCGCGCGCCCACGGGTCGGCGAAGCGGGCGAGCACCGGGCCGAGCACGGCCATGACCAGCACGTAGGCCGCGGCGAGCGCCGCGAGCCGGGCGTCGACACCGGCGGCCGTCGCGAGCCCGGCGATGACGATGGAGAACTCCCCGCGCGGGATGAGGGCGGCCCCGGCACGGATCCGCCCGGGGACCGCGATGCCCGCGCGACGGGCGGCCACCCACCCCGTCACGAGCTTGGTGACGACGCCCACGACGACGAGGACGAGGGCGGGCAGCAGGACCGGCGGCAGCGAACTGGGGTCGGTGGACAGGCCGAAGGAGACGAAGAAGACCGCCGCGAACAGGTCTCGCAGCGGTTCGAGGCGGTGGTGCGCCTCCGGTGCGAGGTCGTTGGACAGGCTGATCCCCAGCAGGAACGCGCCCACGGCGGCCGAGACGTGGAGCTGCTCGGCCACCCCGGCGACGAGCAGCGCCAGGCCCAGCACGCGCAGCAGGGTCACCTCGCCGGAGCCACCGGAGACGAACTTGGAGATGACCGAGCCCCAGCGCAGCGCGACGACGAGCGCGACGGCCAGGCAGGCGAGGGCGATGAGCACCGACCCGGTCGCCTCCCAGACCCCCGAGGCGGCGAGGACCGCGGTGAGGATCGGCAGGTAGACCGCCATCCCCAGGTCCTCCAGCACGAGGATGCCCAGGACGGACGGGGTCTCCCGGTTGCCCAGGCGGCCGAGGTCGGCGAGGACCTTGGCCACGATGCCCGAGGAGCTGACGGCCGTGATGCCGAACATCGCCAGCGCCCCGACCGGCCCGAAGCCCAGCAGGAGCCCGAACGCGGCGCCGGGCAACCCGTTGAGCAGCAGGTCGAGCACGCCGACGGGCGCCTGCCGTCGCAGGTTGCCCAGCAGGTCCCCCGCGGAGTACTCCAACCCCAGCAGGAGCAGGAGCATGACGACGCCGATCTCGGACGCGGCGTCGAGGAACCCCTCGGGGGCGTTCAGCGGGACGACGCCGCCGGCCCCGAACGCGAGCCCGGCCAGCAGGTACAGCGGGACCGGGGAGATGCCCAGCCGGCCGGCGAGGCGACCGACGAGACCGAGCCCGAAGATGACCGCACCGAGCTCGATGAGCAGAGCAGCGGTGTGCACCTGTTCCAGACCCGTTCCCCTCCTCCTGCTCCGACCGTGGGCTGCGACCCGGACCTAGCCGTTGTGCAGCAGCTCCGCGGTCGCGCGGACCCCTTCCTGGGTCCCGACCACGACGATCTTGTCACCGGAGGAGAACTGCTGGGACGGCGCGGGCGACGGCACGACCTCGCCGTTGCGGACGAGCGCGACGACCGAGGCCCCCGTGCGGCTGCGGATGGCCGCGTCGCCGAGCGTCTTGCCGACGTAGGGCGAGGAGTCCTCGAGGTAGATGCCCTCGGTGGCCAGGCCCTCGATCTGCTCGCGCAGGCGCGCCAGGCGCTCGATGACGCGGGGCTGACCGAGCAGCTCGGCCAGCACCTCGGCCTCGTCGCCGTCGAGGTCGACGACGGCGTGGCAGGCGTCGGGGTCGTCTTGGGAGTACACCAGCAGCTCGCGCTCACCGCCGCGGGTCGAGATCACGCCGATGCGCCGTCCGCGCGCGGTGGTGAAGTCGTGCCGCAGCCCGACGCCGGGCAGCTTGGTCTCTTCCAGGTCCACGGTCCTCAGTGTCCTCCAGGCTCGAGGGAGCCGACGACCAGGGCGGCGGCTGTCCCCCGGACGCCGCAACCGCGGGGCGTCCTGCACTCGTCAACGACCGCGAGGGCCCGCGGCTTCCCCGACACGGCGGGGATCCCGGCGGCAAGCCCTTGCCCGGCGGGGATCCGTCGTGCATGATCTGCGGACCCGCGGTGCAGCGATGCACACCGCCGTGCACGGACGTGATCGTCGGTGTCGGGGCGGCGCTGCGGACAACTGAAGACACACCCATTCCACAACGGATCGTCCGGCACGTACCTGCCGGTGGAAGGACATCAACGATGGCTACGGTCACGTTCGACAAGGCGACGCGCATCTACCCGGGCGGCGACAAGCCCGCCGTGGACGCCCTGGACCTGCACGTGGAGGACGGCGAGTTCCTCGTCCTCGTCGGCCCCTCGGGCTGCGGCAAGTCCACCTCCCTGCGCATGCTCGCCGGTCTCGAGGACGTCAACGGCGGACGCATCCTCATCGGTGACCGCGACGTCACGACGGTCCCCCCGAAGGACCGCGACATCGCGATGGTGTTCCAGAACTACGCGCTCTACCCGCACATGACGGTCGCCGACAACATGGGCTTCGCCCTGAAGATCGCCGGCACCCCGAAGGACGAGATCAAGCGCCGCGTGCAGGAGGCGGCCAAGATCCTCGACCTCGAGCAGTACCTGACCCGCAAGCCGAAGGCGCTCTCCGGTGGTCAGCGTCAGCGTGTCGCCATGGGCCGCGCGATCGTCCGCCAGCCGCAGGTCTTCCTCATGGACGAGCCGCTGTCGAACCTCGACGCCAAGCTCCGCGTCCAGACGCGCACCCAGATCGCCTCGCTGCAGCGCCGCCTGGCCGTCACGACGGTCTACGTCACCCACGACCAGGTCGAGGCCATGACGATGGGCGACCGCGTCGCGGTCCTCAAGGACGGTCTGCTGCAGCAGGTCGACACCCCGCGCCGCATGTACGACCACCCGAACAACGTCTTCGTCGCCGGCTTCATCGGCTCCCCCGCCATGAACCTGCTGACGCTGGAGTCGACCGACGGTGGCCTGAAGTTCGGCGACACCGTGCACCCGGTGGAGCGCTCGCTCCTCGCCGGCACGGGCAACAAGGTCACCCTGGGTGTCCGTCCCGAGGACCTCGAGCTGTCCACCTCGGGTCTGCCGGTCCAGGTCGAGGTCGTCGAGGAGCTCGGCGCCGACGCCTACATCTACGGTTCGCTCGCGCAGCCCGGTGGCGAGTCCCACCAGGTCATCGCGCGCGTCGACGGCCGCCGTCCTCCGGAGAAGGGGGCGACGGTCCACTTCACCCCGAAGCAGGGCCACGTCCACCTGTTCGACGTGACCAGCGGCGAGCGCATCGGCGCCTGAGCGCCGACGTCGTGACCGTCTGACACCAGGGCCGTCACTCCCCGCGGGGAGTGGCGGCCCTGCGTGCTGACGGGACGGGGGCCGGGACTGAGAGGATGGACGCGTGAGCACCTCGACGGCGGCGTCGCTGCAGATCACCGCTGCCCGCCCGTACCCCGAACTGCTGGACCTGCCGTGGGACGTCCCGCTGGAGGAGTGGCCTGAGCACCACCTGGCCGCCCTCCCCCGCGGGATCTCGCGCCACATCGTGCGGTTCGTCAAGCTCGGGAACCGCGTGCTGGCGGTCAAGGAGACGAACGCCCCCATCGCCCACCGCGAGTACCGGATGCTGCGCCTGCTGAACCGCCTCGAGGTGCCGTCGGTGGCCCCCGTCGCGGTCATCACCGGCCGGGTCGGCCGCGACGGCGAACCCCTCAACGCGGTGCTCATCACGCGCCACCTGCAGTACTCGCTCCCGTACCGCGCGCTCTACAGCCAGACGCTGCGCCCCGACACGGCCAAGCGGGCCGTCGACGCCCTCGCGGTGCTCCTCGTCAAGCTGCACCTCACGGGTTTCTACTGGGGCGACGTGTCCCTCTCGAACGCCCTGTTCCGCCGGGACGCGGGGGCCTTCGCGGCGTACCTCGTGGACGCGGAGACCGGGGAGCTCTACGACGAGTTGTCGACCGGCCAGCGCGAGTACGACGTCGACCTGGCGCGCACGAACATCGCCGGCGAACTCATGGACGTCGTCGCGTCCAGGGCGCTCGACGCCGACATGGACGAGGTGCTGGCGATCGCCGACCGCATCGTGTCCCGGTACCACGTGCTGTGGGCCGAACTCACCGAACCGGAGTCCTTCGAGCGCGGCGACCGCTGGCGCGTCGAGGCCCGCATCCGCCGCCTCAACGACCTCGGGTTCGACGTCGGGGAACTGTCCATCACGACCGACATCGACGGGACGACGGTCCGCATCGAGCCGAAGGTCGTCGACGCCGGCCACCACTCCCGGCGGTTGCTGCGCCTCACCGGGTTGGACGCCGAGGAGAACCAGGCCCGGCGCCTGCTCAACGACCTCGACTCCTACACGGCGGCGAACGGCCGGCAGGGCGAGGACGAGGAGATCGTGGCCCACGACTGGGTGGCCGACGTCTTCGAACCCGTCCAGCGCGCCGTCCCCCGCGAGATGCGGGGCAAGGTCGAAGCTGCTGAACTGTTCCACGAGGTGCTCGAACACCGCTGGTACCTGTCCGAACGGGCGTCGCGCGACGTGGGCCTCGAGGAGGCCGTGAACTCCTACGTCGTGGGCGTCCTGCCCACCAAGCCCGACGAACGGGCCGTGCTGGGCGTCGACACCCAGCAGATCCCGATCGTCGACCCGGACATGTACTGAGCCGAGCACCGAACCGCCACCCCGCTCCGTTGGAGGACGCTGTTGTCTGCTGAGAACCCCCGTGTCGTGCTGACCGGGGCGGCCGGGAAGCTCGGCCGCATCGTGCTGCGCGACCTGCTCGACCACGGTTTCTCCGTCCTCGCCCTGGACCAGGCGCCGCCGCCGGGCCTGACGGACGCCGACCTGGTGGACGGGAGGGCGCAGTTCGTCCGGATCGACCTCACCGACCACGGCGCCGTCACCGAGGCGATCACGGGACGCATCGAGGAACGCGGTGGCCCGTTCGACGGCGTCGTGCACCTCGCGGCGATCCCCGCGCCGGGCCTGGCGCCGAACGGCACGACCTTCCGCAACAACTCGGCCGCGACGTGGAACGTCTTCGACGCCGCCCGCGCCGCCGGCATCCGCAACGTCGTGTGGGCCTCGAGCGAGACGGTCCTCGGACTGCCCTTCGACGCCGCTCCCCCGCCGTACGCGCCACTGGACGAGGAGTACCGGGTGCGCCCGGAGTCCACGTATTCCCTCGTGAAGTCGCTCGAGGAGGAGATGGCCCACCACTTCTGCCGGTGGGAGCCGGAGCTGACGATGACGGGGCTGCGGTTCTCCAACGTCATGCACGTCGAGGACTACGCGCGGTTCCCCTCGTTCGACGCCGACCCACGGCTGCGCAAGTGGAACCTGTGGGGTTACATCGACGCCCGCGACGGGGCCCAGGCCGTGCGCAAGGCCCTGCAGCGCAGGGGGCCGGGCGTGGAGGTGTGCATCGTCGCCAACGCCGACACCGTCATGACGCGGTCCTCGGCCTCGCTCATGGCCGAGGTCTACCCGGACGTCGAGGTGCGCAAGGAACTCGCCGAGCACGAGACGCTGCTCTCGATCGACAAGGCCCGCCGCCTGCTCGGGTACGAACCCGAGCACTCCTGGCGCGACCACGTCTGAGCACCGCCACGCGAGAGGGGCCCCGGGGGAACGTCACCCCGGAGCCCCTCTCGTGCGTCAGACCTGGCGGGCCAGGGCGGTGGCGGCGAACTTGGCGTCCGGGTCCAGGACGTCGAGCAGCTTCACCATGACGGCGTCGAGGCGGCCGAGGTCGTCGGCGTCGAGGGGATCCAGGACGAGCTGGCGGACGCGTTCGACGTGCCCGGGCGCGGAGGCGACGACCTTGTCCCAGCCGGCGTCGGTGAGGATGGCGACCTGGCCGCGGCCGTCGCAGGGACTCTTCTCCCGGCGCACCCAGCCGTCCTTCTCCAGCCGCGACACGACGTGGGAGATGCGCGAAGGGCTGGCGTTGGAGCGGGCGCCCAGTTCGCTCATGCGCAGACTGCGGGTGGGTTCCTCGGACAGCATCGCCAGGGTCAGGTAGGCCGTCTTCGTGAGGTCGGCGTCCCGCTGCAGCTGGGCGTCGAGCGCGGCCGGGAGCAGTTCCATGAGCGCGCTGAGCCGCAGCCAGACCCGTCGTTCGTCGGAGGTCAGCCAGCGGGGGTTCTGCTCGGTCATCCCGCGATCGTAGCAGATAGTTGCAGATTGAAATACCTTCGGCGCCCCGTCGCCGCGCCGCTCAGTGTGCCACGCCCCCCGTCGCGTCGACCACCACGGCGACCGTGGCCTCCACCCGGGCCAGGGAGTCCTCGGACAGCGGCCGCCCGGCCAACCGCGCGGCCAGCAGAGCCGCGCCCCGGGACGGTTCGAACCGGGGCGAGCGCACGTCGTACCCGCCCAGCGCCGACAACCTCCGGGCGAAACCCTCGGCCACCTCCGGGACGGCGAGGACCCCGCCGGACCGCGACACCGGGACGACCGCGTCGTCGGGGAAACCCGCACGGGCCCGCACCGCGACGACGAGGTCCACGAGTTCGGCGGCGGCCTCCTCGAGCACACCCGCGGCGACGGCGTCCCCGCGCCGGGCCGCCTCGACGAGCGGACGGGACAACGCCGCGACCTCCCGCCGGGAGCGGCGCCAGCGGTTGAGGACGACGTCGACGAGTTCCAGGTCGGTGCTCAGGGCGAGGTGCTCGCGCAGGACGTCCAGCAGCGGACCCGGGGCCCGGCGGCCGTCGCTCATCCGCGAGAACTCCTGCAGGGCCCGCAGACCGAGCCAGTGCCCGGACCCCTCGTCCCCGAACCCCTCACCCCAGCCCCCCACCCGGGCGGCGCGCGACCCGTTGCGGCCGTAGGCGATGGACCCCGTGCCGCTGACGACGCCGATGCCGTCGATCCCGCCGAGGGAGCCGGCCCAGCCGGCCACGACGTCGTTGTCGACGGCGTACCGGTCGTGACCGAGCAGGTCGGCGGGCAGGGCGTCGAGGACGGGGACGTCTGCGGCCACCTCGCCGTAGGCGGGCAGGCCGAAGAACGCGTGGGTCAGCTCGCCCGGGGCGGTGCCCGCCAGCTCGCACACCGTGGTGACGGCCGCGGACAGCACGTCGCGGGTGACGTCGGTCGTCCCGTCGCCCTCGAGGTGGTAGCAGCTCGGCGCCACCAGTTCGGCGAGGACGGAGCCCTCCTGCGTCAGGACGCAGAGCGCCGTCTTCGTGCCGCCGCCGTCGACGCCGAGGAACACCCCGGCGGGCGCGGCGCTCACGGCTGCCACGGGTGGACGGTGACCCCCTGGACGACCCGGTTCACCTCCCCGCCGGGGAACGGGTCGTCCGGTGTCCCGGGGCCGGCGAGGGCGAACCGCAGGGCGAGCAGCTGGGCGGTGACGGCCGCGGGCAGGGCGCGCAGGTCGTCCGGGACGCCGTCGGGCAGCGCCGGGTCGACGACGAGGACGTCGCGCTCGCCGAGCGCCGCGCGCAGTTCGGCGGCGATGTCGTCGTCGTACCGCCGGGTGTACGCGTCGCCGGACCGGAACACGACCGCCAGGGTCCCCGCGCGCAGGAACGACTTCGGGCCGTGGCGGACGCCGAGCGCCGTGTCGTGCAACCCCACGACGGCGCCCGCGGTCAGTTCGAGGAGCTTGAGCGAGGCCTCCCGCGCCAGCCCGGCGAGGGGGCCGCTGCCCAGCAGCACGACGCGGTCGTGGCCGCGGGCGGCGACGGCGGCGAGCTCCCCCGCCGACCGCAGGGCCGTCTCGGCGGCGGCGCAGAGCTCGGCGACGGGAACCGGTGCGCCCGGGGCCAGCAGCAGCCGGGCGGCGAGCAGCATCGAGGTGAAGCTCGAGGTCATCGCGAACCCGCGGTCGTTCGTCGCTGGGGGCAGCACGACGACGCGGGCGTCCGCGCGGCTGGCGAGCGCCGCGGCCAGCCGGCCGTCCGCGTTGCAGGTGACGACGAGGTGGTGGACCTCCTCCAGCGCGGCGTCCGCGACCGCGGCGGCGGCCACGCTCTCCGGGCTGTCGCCGGACCGGGCGAAGGAGACGAGCAGCGTCGGCCGCCCGGGCAGCGTCCCGGCGGGATCGGCGAGCAGGTCCGTTGTCGCGACGGCCTCGACGGCTCGGCCGAGCAGGCGGGTCAGCGCGGGCGCGAGCACCTGCCCGACGAACGCGGACGTGCCCGCCCCCGTGAGGACGACGCGCAGGTCCTCGCGGGCCAGCAGGGGCGCCAGCCAGGACGCCGTCGCGTGGTCCCCGCCGACGAGGTCGGCCACCTCCGGCCACAGGCCGGGTTGCTGGGCGATCTCCGTCGCCGTGTGGCCGGCGCCGCGGGCGCGGAGCCCGTCGAGCTCACCGTCGGGGAAGCGGGGGGTCACGTCGGCTCCTCGGGACTGCGGGGGGGTGGGAGGGTGCGGGTCAGGACCGGAGGAACTCGGCGAGGTCGTCGACGGTGCGGACCACGACGGCCCCGTCGCGCAGGTCGGCCGGCAGGTCCGCCAGCAGCGCCTCGTCCGGTACGGCCACGGGCGGGTCGGTGGGCGCCAGCACGGCCCCCGCGGCGCGCGCGAGGTCCAGGACGAAGCGCAGCACCTCGTCCTCTCCGTCGAGCTCGACCATGAGCGAGTCGAACGGTTCGCCGTACCCGTACACGTCGGCCGACCCGTCGGGCGTCTCGACGCGGACGAAGAGGTGCTCCGGGTCGCGTTCGGAGGCCAGCGGTTCCACGACGGCCCGGACGGCCGCCGGGTCCAGCGGGACCTCGGCGCCGCCGGACCACCGCGTGAGGAAGACGTCCAGGCTCACCGGTGGCGCGCGACCTCGTAGAGGGCGATGCCCGCGGCGACACCGGCGTTGAGGGACTCGACAGCCGCGGCCATCGGGATGCTCACGACCTGGTCGCACTTCTCCCGGACCAGGCGGGACAGCCCCGCCCCCTCGGCACCGACGACGACGACGAGCGGGCCGTCGGCCAGGCGCAGCTCGGGCAGGTCGACGTCCCCGTCGGCGTCGAGGCCGACGACGAACAACCCCGCCTTCTGGTACTCCTCGATCGCGCGGACGAGGTTCGTCGCGCGGGCGACGGGGACGCGGGCGGCGGCGCCGGCCGACGTCTTCCACGCCGAGGCCGTCATGCCCGCCGCGCGCCGTTCGGGCACGACGACGCCGTTCCCGCCGAAGGCCGCGACGGACCGGACGACGGCTCCGAGGTTGCGCGGGTCCGTGACCCCGTCGAGCGCCACGACGAGGGCCGGGCGCCCGGAGTCGGCGGCGGAGTCGAGCAGGTCCATCGGGTGCTTGTACGCGTACGGCGGCACGGTGGCCGCCACGCCCTGGTGGACGGCGTTCTCGGTGAACCGGTCGAGGTCCTGCCGCGAGGCCTCCAGCAGCGGGATGCCCCGGTTGCCGGCCGCGGCGAGGATCTCCTTGACGCGGTCGTCGGTCTCGATGCGGGAGGCGACGTAGATGCCCGTGATGGGCAGTTCCGCGCGCAGCGCCTCGACGATGGAGTTCCGGCCTGCGATCCACTCCGTCTCACCGGACGCCTTGCGGCGCACCGGAGGACGACCCCCCGGACGGGCGTTGGTCGTCACCGCGCGGTGGGCGGCCTTCTTCGCCGCCTTGGCCGCGGGGTGGTACGGGCGGTCGCTCGCCTTCGGCGTCGGGCCCTTGCCCTCCAGGGACCGGCGGTTCTTGCCGCCGCTGCCCGCGGTGGGGCCCTTCTTGCCCTTGCTGACCGCGCCGCGGCGCTGGCTGTTCCCTGCCACTACTGCTCACCTTCCAGGACCCACCGGGCTCCGGTGGGCGTGTCCTCGATCACGATGCCCGCGTCCTTGAGGGAGTCGCGGACCGCGTCGGCGGTCGCGAAGTCCCGGGCGGCGCGGGCGGCCGCCCTCTGGTCCAGCTGGGCGCGCACGAGGACGTCGAGTGCCGCCCGCGCCCCGTCGGACCCACCGGCCTGCTCCACCCAGGGGTGGGCGAACGGGTCCAGTCCGAGCACGTCGAGCCCGGCGCGCACGTGCTCCAGCGCCGTCCGCAGCGCCGCGTCGTCCCCGGCCGCGAGGGCCGAGTTCCCGGCCCGCGCGGTGTCGTGCAGGACGGCGAGCGCCGCCGGCGTCGCGAGGTCGTCGTCCATCGCCGCGGCGAACGCGTCCGGCACCTGCCCGGCCTCCCCCGCCGACCCGAGCCGCTCGGCCGCCCGGCGGACGAAACCCTCCAGCCGCGAGTACGCGGCCTCGGACTCGGTGAGGGAGCCCTCCGACCACTCCAGGTGCGTCCGGTAGTGCCCGGAGACGAGGTAGTAGCGCAGGACGACCGCGCGGTGGCTGCGCAGCAGGTGCGGGATCCCCAGGACGTTGCCGAGCGACTTGCTCATCTTCTCGCCGGACATCGTCACGAAGTAGTTGTGCAGCCAGAAGTTGGCGAACCCGTCGCCCGCCGCGCGCGACTGCGCCTGCTCGTTCTCGTGGTGCGGGAAGCGCAGGTCCAGACCGCCGCCGTGGATGTCGAAGCGCGGGCCGAGGTAGCGCCCGATCATCGCCGAGCACTCCAGGTGCCAGCCGGGCCGGCCCCGTCCCCAGGGGGTGGCCCAGGACGCCGTGGCGGGCTCGCCGGGTTTCGTGCCCTTCCAGAGCGCGAAGTCGCGCGGGTCGCGCTTGCCGCGGGGGTCGGCGTCGGTGGCCGGTTCCATGTCGTCGAGGCGCTGGTGCGTCAGCTCGCCGTAGGCGGGCCAGGAGCGGACGTCGAAGTAGACGTCGCCGGAGCCGTCCTGCGCCGCGTAGGCGTGACCCCGGGTGATCAGCCGGTCGATGAGCTCGACCATCTCGGGGACGTGCCCGGTGGCGCGGGGTTCTACCGTGGCCGGCAGGACGCCGAGGGCGTCGTACGCGGCGGCGAACTCGCGCTCGTAGCGGTAGGCGTGGGCCCACCACTCGTCCCCGGCCTCGGCGGCCTTGGTGAGGATCTTGTCGTCGATGTCGGTGACGTTGCGCACGGCCGTCACGCGCAGGCCGGAGCGTTCCAGCCAGCGGCGCAGGACGTCGAAGACGACCTGGCTGCGGACGTGACCGAGGTGGGGGGACCCCTGCGGCGTGGGGCCGCAGACGTACATGCCGACCTGCCCGGGGACGAGCGGCGCGAACTCGCGCACCGCGCCGGCGGCGCTGTCGTGCAGGTGGAGGGTCACGGGCTCCAGGCTACCGGCGGCTCGACCGTGTCCGGGCGCGTCGTTAGGGTCGCCGCCATGGCCTGGACCGTTCCCGCAGTCATCTCCCGCACCAAGGGCGCACCCGTCGAGACCGTCGACATCGTGGTGCCCGAACCCGTCGCCGGCGAGGTCGTCGTGGACGTCGCCGCGTGCGGCGTCTGCCACACCGACCTGCACTACCGCGAGGGGGGCATCAACGACGACTACCCCTTCCTGCTCGGCCACGAGGCCGCGGGCACCGTCTCGGCCGTCGGCGACGGCGTCACGCACCTCGCCGTGGGTGACCCGGTCGTCCTGAACTGGCGCGCCGTCTGCGGGCAGTGCCGCGCCTGCAAGCGGGGCCGGCCGCAGTACTGCTTCGCCACCCACAACGCGACGCAGTCGATGACGCTCACCGACGGCACCCCCCTGTCCCCCGCCCTGGGCATCGGCGCCTTCACCCCCAAGACGCTCGTCGCCGCCGGGCAGGCCACGAAGATCGACACCTCGGTGCTCGGCGACAGCTGGGACCCGGCCGTCGCGGGCCTGCTGGGCTGCGGTGTCATGGCCGGCATCGGCGCCGCCGTCAACACCGCCCCCGTCCAGCGCGGCGACACCGTCGCCGTCATCGGCTGCGGCGGCGTCGGGTGCGCGGCCGTCGCCGGCGCCGTCCTGGCCGGGGCCCGCCGCGTCATCGCCGTCGACATCGACGACAAGAAGCTGGCGTGGGCGCAGAAGCTGGGTGCCACGCACACCGTGAACTCCGCCGGTCTGGACGAGGCCGGGGTCGTCGCGGCCATCGCCGAGCTGACCGACTCCTTCGGCGCCGACGTCGTCATCGACGCCGTGGGCCGGCCCGAGACGTGGCGGCAGGCGTTCTACGGCCGCGACCTGGCCGGGACCGTCGTCCTCGTCGGGGTGCCGACGCCGGAGATGACGCTGGAGGTGCCGCTGCTCGACGTCTTCGGGCGCGGCGGGGCGCTGAAGTCGTCCTGGTACGGCGACTGCCTGCCCGAGCGGGACTTCCCGCAGCTGCTGGAACTGCACGCCGCGGGCCGGTTGCCGCTGGACGCGTTCGTGTCCGAGCGCATCGGGCTGGACGACGTGGAGGAGGCGTTCGCCACGATGAAGAGCGGCGACGTGCTGCGTTCGGTGGTGGTCTTCTGAGCGCCCGGGTCGAGCACCTCGTCACGTCCGGGACCTTCTCCCTGGACGGGCAGACGTTCGACGTCGACAACAACGTCTGGCTGCTCGGCGACGACGAACAGGTCCTCGTCCTGGACGCCCCGCACGACGTGGACGCCATCGCCGCCGCGATCGGGGACCGCCGGTTGCTGGCCGTCGTCTGCACCCACGCCCACGACGACCACGTGCGGCAGGCCCCGGCGCTGGCGCAGCGGTTCTCCACCGGTGAGCACCCGGTGCCGGTCCTGCTGCACCCGGCCGACCGGCCCGTGTGGGAGTTGACGCACCCGGGCGTCGCGACGACCGACCTCGCCCACGGGCAGGTCGTCTCGGTCGCCGGCACCGACCTGCACGTCCTGCACACCCCGGGGCACACGCCCGGCGCGGTGAGCCTGTACGCGCCGGACCTGGCGACCGTCTTCACCGGCGACACCCTGTTCGCCGGCGGGCCGGGCGCGACGGGCCGGTCGTTCTCCGACTTCGGCACGATCGTGGAGTCGATCCGGACGGTGCTGCTGGAGCTGCCGCCGGAGACGCGCGTGCACACCGGCCACGGCGACGACACGACGATCGGCGACGAGGCCCCGCACCTGCAGGAGTGGATCGACCGGGGGCACTGAGCGGGTCAGCCGGCCGCGCGGTGGATCGCGAGGTCGGTACGCCCGGGGGCGAGGTCGGGCCGCAGCGCGCGGTCGGGGTACTCCCCGTCGCGCAGGCGCCGGAACGGCAGGGCGGGCTCGGAGGCGAGCCCGTCCAGCCGTCGCCGGAGGCGGTCGACCTCGGCCTGCACGCCGCCGGCGTCCAGGCCGTCCGCGTCGTGGACGACGTGCAGGCTGAGCACCTCGACGCCCACGTACCAGAGCGTGCCGTGGGTGAGGGGGAACAGCAGGCTCTCGAGGTCGCCGCTGATGCCGCGCGGGCCGATGGAGCGAGGGTCCTCCCCCGCCGTCACGACGAGCAGGGCCCGACGGCCGACCAGCCCGCCCTCGCCGTAGCGCTGCGGCAGGCCCGTGGCCGGGTCGGCGTCGCCCAGGGCGAAACCGGCCGTCAGGACGCGGTCGAACCAGACCTTGAGGACCGCGGGCGGGCCGTACCACCACAGCGGGAACTGCAGGACGAGCAGCTCGGCGGCCGCGAGCTTGTCCTGCTCGGCCCGGACGTCGTCGGGCAGCTGCCCGCGGGCGTGGGCGTGCCCCAGCTGCTCGGCGAGGTTGCCCGGCGTCCCGGCGAGGTCGCCGACGTCCCCGCTGCGCAGGACGGGGTCGAAGTCCTGGGCGTACAGGTCCGAGGTCAGGACGTCCCACCGGGCCGAGAGCGCCTCGACCCCGGCGGACGTCAGGCGGCCGTTGAGGGACGTGGCGCGCGGGTGGGCGCTGACCCACAGGGCGGTGCCGGGGACGGGCGGGGGCGTGGGGCCGGCGGTGGTCACGGGGTCTCCTCCGGGGTCGGGTGGGGGTCGGTGACGGCGAGCAGGACGCGGGTGAGGGTGGTGCGCGCGACGTCCTCGCCGGTCGTGGCGTCGAGCACCGCGCGCACGAGCGCGTCACCGGCCCCCACGACGGCGCGGACGGCGGCGGCGTCGAGGGTGCCGAACGGGGCGAGCGCGTCGCGGCAGGCCGCCAGGTACGCCTCCTCGGCCTCCTGGCGGACCGCGGTCAGCACGCTCGACCCGGCGAGGGCCGCGACGACGTCGGACAGCTCCCGCCCCTCGGCGAGGCAGCAGTCGACGTACGCGCCGGCCACCAGCGCGGCGACGGTCTCCAGCCGCGGGGTGGAGCGGGCCAGCGCGGCCGCCAGCGTGGCGTGCTGCCGCTCCTCGAAGGCGCGGTACAGCTCGGCCAGCACCCCGGCCCGGTCGCCGAAGTGGTCGTAGACCAGGGGTTTGGTGACACCCGCGGCCTCGGCCAGCCGACCCAGGGTGAAGTCGTCCGTCCCGGCCTCGCGGATGAGGGCGCGGGCGGTCTCGAGGAGCTGGGCGTGGCGCTCCTCCCGGCTGAGCCGCCGGCGCGTCCCGGTCTGCACGGCTGGTCCCTCCCCGTCGCTTACCAACAGTAACTTACTGATGGTAGGCATGCTGGCTCGACCTCGGCAAGGTGTCGGCTGTGCGGTGCCGAGTGCCGCCGCGGGATCCACCTGAGAGCATCCGGGGGTGAGTGATCAGCCGGACGCCCCACCCGCACCCCTCGACAGCACCCCCCGGGAGCCGGCCACCGAGGTCGTCGCGCGCGGCGTGACGCAGGCTTCGCGCTGGGCCCTGCGCCTGCTCGTGCTGGGGGTCGGCATCGCCGGCCTCATCTGGCTGCTCGGCAAGGGCTGGTCGCTGCTGCTGCCGCTGCTGCTCGCGATCCTGCTGAGCGCGATCCTGTGGCCGCTGGCCGGGGTGCTGCGCGCCGTGCTGCCGAGGGCGCTGGCCGCCCTCGTCTCGATCGTCCTGCTCATCGCCGTCGTCGTCGGCATCTTCGCCGCCCTCATCCCCAACGTCGCCGACCAGTCCGGCGAGGTCGCCGACTCGGCGATCGCCGGGCTCGACAAGGTGCAGCAGTGGGTGACCGGGCCGCCCCTGAACCTCGGCGACGACCAGATCGGCAACCTCGTCAACCAGGGCATCGCCGAGCTCCAGACGAACGCGCAGACGATCGCGCTCAGCGTCGTCGGCGGGGTCGGGACGGTCGGCGCCCGCATCGGCTCGGGCGTCGTGACGTTCCTGCTGGTCCTCGTGCTGACGTTCTTCTGCCTGTCCGACGGCGACCGGCTGCTGCCGTGGTCGCGGCGCTGGCTGAGCGCGGAGGCGCACCGGCACGCCACCGCCCTCGGGTCGCGGGTCTGGGCCGCGCTGCGCGGCTACATCCTCAGCCAGGCCGCGGTGGCCCTCGTCGACGCCGTCTTCATCGGCATCGGGATGGCCATCGTCGGGGTCCCGTTCGCGCTGCCGCTGGCCGTGACGATCTTCTTCGCCGCCTTCATCCCCATCGTCGGGGCCGTCGTGACGGGCGTCCTCGCCGTCCTCGTCGCGCTCGTGACGCTCGGCTGGGTGCAGGCGGTCGTCGTGCTGGGGATCGTCCTGCTGGTGCAGCAGCTCGAGGGGAACGTGCTCCAGCCGCTGCTCGTCGGCAAGTCGCTCGCCCTGCACCCCGCGGTCGTCATCGGGGCCGTCACGATCGGCGGCACGCTCTTCGGGATCACGGGCGCCTTCCTCGCCGTCCCGGTGGCGGCGATCGTCACCGTCGTGCTGCGGTACGTGCACCACGAGCTGGTGCCGGACGAACCGGAGAACCCGCAGGCCAAGGCGTCGAACAAGCGCAAGCGCCGGGTGCGCCATCCCGAGGACGAGCAGCCGCAGCCCGCCACCGGCCCCCAGGACGAGCCCGCGGACCGCGACTGACGTCAGGCCGGGCCCAGCGCCTCCAGCAGACCGAGCAGGTCCGCGTCGGCTCCGCGCGGGGCGAGCACGCACAACCCGACGGGCAGCTCGCCGACGCGCCCCCACGGCAGCCCCAGCGCGGGGACACCGCACTGCGAGGCCAGCGTCGTGAGCTGCAGCGTGCCGGCGCGCGCGGCCTCGAACCCCTCGGGCCCGGCCTCGCGCGAGGGGGCCGGGGTGCTGGTGCTCGGCAGGCACAGCCAGCCCCGGGTCAGCAGCCCGTCGAGCCACGCCCTGGTGCGGGCGACCACCTCGCGGGCCGCCGCCAGCTCGTCGGCGCCGACGGCCGCGCCCGCCCGGAAGCGGGCTTCGACGGACGGGGACAGCGCGCCGGGGTGCGCCTCGACGAACGCCCCGTGGTTGGCCCACGCCTGCGCGGCCTGGACCGTGCGGAACGCCGCCGTCCACGCCGCCGGGGCGTCGGCCGGCACGTCGACCTCGCGCACGGGCAGACCCGTCGCGACGGACAGGGCCGCCAGCGCCGCCTCCACGGCGAGCGCCGTCGACGGGTCCGCCAGACCGGTGAGGAACCGGCTGCGCAGCAACGCCTCCGGCCGGGAGGAGCCGGTCTCCGCACCGAGCAGGACGGCCGCCCCCCGCCGCAGCGTCGCCCCGTCGCGGGCCAGCAGCCCGACCGTGTCGACGTCCTGCGCCAGCGGCAGGACGCCCTCGACCGGGACGGCGCCGTGGGTGGGTCGCCAGGCGTACAGGCCGCAGAAGGAGCCGGGGACGCGCAGGGAGCCGGCCGTGTCCGTGCCCAGCCCGAGGTCGGCCGTCCCCGCGGCCACGGCCGCGGCCGAGCCCGAGGAGGACCCGCCCGGGACGCGGCCCGGCGCGCGCGGGTTGACGGGCGTCCCGCTGTGCTCGTTGACGCCCATGAGGGAGAACGCGAGCTCGTCCGTCTGCGCGATGCCCGCGACCTCCGCCCCCGCGTCGAGCAGCCGCTGCAGCGCCGGCGCGTGCGCCTGCTCGACCGGGGCCTGCTCCAGCCACGCGGGGACGCCACCCCCCACCCGCTGCCCCGCGACGGCCACGAGGTCCTTCACGGCGATGCGGACGCCCTGCAGCGGACCGGTCCCCGCCCCTGCGACGAGGGGGGCACCCCGCAGCCGCCAGGTCGCCGGGTCGTCCGCGGCGGCCGGGTCGGGGCGCGGGTCCACCGGCCCGCCGGACACGTGGGCCGCGTGGACCCGCCAGCTCCCGGCCTCGTCCCGGTGCCACCACTGCGTCTGGACCCCGGCGCCCTGCGCGCGCTCGGACTCGGCGACGACGTGCGCGTCGTCGGGGCCGGTCCAGCGCACGTGCACGCGCCGCAGCCACCGGGTGGGCGCGCCGCCGCGCGCGGCGCGGAACGCCGCGATGTGGTCGGCCCCGACGAGCACCCCGGTCCCCTCGGCACGCAGCGTCGCCGGGCCGGGGGCGAAGAGCTCGTCGAGCACGGCGAGGTCGTCGGCCATGAGCGCGCGCTCGTAGCGGGTGACGGCGGCCAGCAGCCCGGCCTCGTCGTGGTGGGCGTCGGTCACGGGTGCCTCCGGTCCTCGTGGGTCAGCGCGGTGGGTCAGCGCGGGACGACGAGAGCCGTCGCGATGGCCGCGATGCCCTCGCCGCGGCCCGTGAGGCCGAGCCCGTCGGTCGTGGTGCCCGCCACCGAGACGGGAGCACCGGCGGCGGCGGACAGGGCCGCCTCGGCCTCGGCGCGACGGCGCCCGATCTTCGGGCGGTTGCCGACGACCTGCACGGAGACGTTGCCGACCTCGAACCCGGCCTCGCGCACCAGACGGGCGGCCTCGCCGAGCAGCCGCACGCCGGAGGCGCCGGCGAGCTCGGGGCGGGCGGTGCCGAAGTGGGCGCCGAGGTCGCCGAGGCCGGCGGCGGCGAAGAGCGCGTCGCAGCAGGCGTGGGCGGCCACGTCACCGTCGGAGTGGCCCTCGGGGCCGGACTCCTCGTCCTCCCAGAGCACCCCGGCGACCCAGCAGGGGCGACCCACGGCGAGCGGGTGGACGTCCAGGCCCGTGCCGACGCGCGGGATGGTCACGGGGCCTCCGAGGAGAGCAGGGCCTGCGCGAGCAGCAGGTCGAGAGGGCGGGTCACCTTGAAGGCGCGTTCGTCCCCCGGCACGGTGCGCACCGGGTGACCGAGGGCTTCGAGCATCCCGGCGTCGTCCGTGGCCGCGGCACCGGGCACGGCGGCCTCGTGGACGGCGCGCAGGACGTCGGCGGCGAACCCCTGCGGGGTCTGGACGGCGACGAGCTCGGAGCGGTCGAGCGTCTCGAGGACCGTCCGGTCCGCGACGCGCTTGACCGTGTCGGAGACGGGCACGACGGGGACCACACCGGTGGCCCCGGCGCGGACGGCCGCCACGACGGAGGTGAACACGTCGGGCGGGGTGAGGCACCGCGCGGCGTCGTGCACGAGCACGACGTCGACGTCCGCGGGCAGCGCGCGCAGACCGGCG
The DNA here is from genome assembly GCF_040796495.1 of Kineococcus endophyticus. Taxonomy (NCBI): domain Bacteria; kingdom Bacillati; phylum Actinomycetota; class Actinomycetes; order Kineosporiales; family Kineosporiaceae; genus Kineococcus; species Kineococcus endophyticus. The sequence continues at coordinate 34,453 of NZ_JBFNQN010000021.1, forward strand.
CGCACGGAGTCCTGACGCTCGGCGCCGCCGGGGACGACGAGGACGTCGGGCACCACGGGCGAGAGCAGCGAGCGGACCTCGTCGCACGCACCGAGCGGCGCCACCACCACCACCACGTCGACGACGTCGGAGGCGGTGGCGCGCCGCAGGGCGTGCACGAGCAGTGGTTCACCGGCCAGCGGCACGAGCGCCTTGGGGCGCGACGCGCCGAGCCGGTCGCCCCGGCCGGCGGCCGGGACGACGAGCGCGGTCCTCAGGAGGCCAGGACCTCGTCGAGCAGCGACTCGGCCTTGTCCTCGTTGGTGTTCTCGGCGAGCGCGAGCTCGGAGACGAGGATCTGCCGCGCCTTGGCGAGCATGCGCTTCTCGCCCGCGGACAGGCCGCGGTCCTGGTCGCGGCGCCACAGGTCGCGCACGACCTCGGCCACCTTGACGACGTCACCGGACGCCAGCTTCTCCAGGTTCGCCTTGTAGCGGCGCGACCAGTTGGTCGGTTCCTCCGCGTAGGGGGTGCGCAGGACCGAGAACACCCGGTCCAGCCCCTCGCGACCGACGACGTCGCGGACGCCGACCAGGTCCACGTTGTCCGCCGGCACCTCGATCGTGAGGTCGCCCTGGGCGACCTTCAGCACGAGGTACAGCTTGTCCTCACCCTTGATGGTGCGGGTCTTGATCTCCTCGATCAGTGCTGCCCCGTGGTGGGGGTAGACGACCGTTTCGCCGACCGTGAAAGCCATAGAACGTGACCCCTTTCCCTGCACCCAGGTTACCACGTTGAACGGGGGCCGGACAGTCCCGGACGGAGCGTTTGCGCAGGTCAGAGGCTCACAGGTCCAGTCCCAGGGGTTGACAGGTCCCCGGTGACGTGCTTCGCGCGCGCCCCGGGCGGTCGCTCTGCGTCACGGAGTCGTCACGTCCGCGGGGTCCCGGCGGGCGTCCCGGCCCGTGACGAGACCGTGATCAGGACGTGATCGCTACGCACCGCTCCCCTGCGACCGCAGCTACGACTGCCGGTAGTCTGACCGCGTGAAGCTGCGCACCCCGCTCCTGACCAGCGGCGTCCCGACCCGCGGGTGGACCCGCCCCGTCCGGCGCTCGGCCCTCGCGGTCGTCACCTCCGCGGCCGTCCTCGGGGTCGCCGGGTGCTCGGTGTTCTCGCCGCCGACCGTCCTGAAGCCCTACGCCCCCAGCGACGGGTCGCAGACGACCGTCGGCGGGGTCGAGGTGCGCAACGTCCTCATGGTCTCCAGCGGCGTCGACGAGCCGGGTGTGCTCTCCGCCGTCCTGGTGAACTCCGGCTCCGCTCCCGCCGACGTGTCCGTCTCCGTCGACGTCGACGCGGGGTCGCCCACGACCGAGCAGTTCACCGTCGCGCAGAACGCCTCCGTCCACATCGGCGACCCGGGCGCCGTCGCGGACGACGCGGCCTCCACCGACGACGACGCGGGCGACCAGGAGCAGGTCGCCTGGCTCCAGGTGCCGCAGGTCCCCGTGGTCCCGGGCCAGACCGTCCCGGTGACCTTCACCGTCAACGGCCAGAACGCCTCCGTCAACGCCCAGGTCCTGCGGCCCTGCTTCGAGTACGCGACCGTGACGCCGACGGTCCCGGCGCCCACGTCGACGCCCACCTCGACGGCCACCTCCAGCCCGGGCGCCACGGAGGGCGCGGAGGGCACCCCGACCGCCACCGGCACCCCGTCGACGAGCACCTCCTCGGCGGCCGCCTCCCCGACGATCAGCTGCGGCCCGGTCACCGGCGAGGAGCAGGGCCTGCTCGGTGAGGACGAGGAGGGCGGCGAGGGCTGACCCCGCCTCCCGCGCAGCGCGCACGTGCGAGAGGGGCGGGCCCGACCGGGACCGCCCCTCTCGCACGTACGGGACCGGGCCCGCGCCGTGTCAGGGCAGGTCAGCCCTCGAACTTGTAGCCCAGCCCGCGGACGGTGACCAGGTACCGAGGGTTGGAGGGATCCGGCTCGATCTTGGCGCGCAGGCGCTTGACGTGGACGTCGAGCGTCTTGGTGTCGCCCACGTAGTCCGAACCCCAGACGCGGTCGATGAGCTGCACCCGCGTCAGCACCCGGCCGGCGTTGCGCAGCAGCAGTTCCAGGAGCTCGAACTCCTTCAGCGGCAACGGCACCCGCTCACCGCGCACGGTCACGACGTGGCGGTCGACGTCCATCCGCACCCCGCCGGCCTCGACCGTCGTCTGGACGAGCTCCTCCGGTTCGGCCCCGCGGCGCAGCACCGCGCGGACGCGGGCGAGCAGCTCGCGCGAGGAGTACGGCTTCGTGACGTAGTCGTCGGCGCCGATCTCGAGCCCCACGACCTTGTCGATCTCGGAGTCCTTCGCGGTGAGCATGATGACCGGGACGCTGGAGCGGGTCCGCAGCTGCCGGCACACCTCGGTGCCGGGCAGGCCCGGGAGCATGAGGTCGAGCAGGACGAGGTCGGCGCCCTCCTTGTCGAACTCCTCCAGGGCGTCGGGCCCGTTCTCGGTGACCGCCACGTCGTACCCCTCCCGCCGCAGCAGGTAGGACAGCGGGTCGGAGAACGACTCCTCGTCCTCGACCACCAGGATGCGCGTCACGGTCGGACCTCCAAGGGACTGTTCGGTGCGGGCCGGCGGCCGGCGGTCCCACCCGCGGCCGACGGTGGACTGGACGGCGGGACCGGCGCTCCGGACTCCTCCGGCGTGGCGGCGGCACCCGTCGCGGGGTCGGCGAGCTCGGGGTCGGGCAGGCGCAGGGTGAAGGTGGACCCCTCCCCCTCGGCGCTCCAGACCCGGACGTCCCCGCCGTGGTTGCCGGCGATGTGCTTGACGATCGACAACCCCAGGCCGGTGCCCCCCGTGGAGCGCGACCGGGCCGCGTCGACGCGGTAGAACCGCTCGAAGATGCGGTGCAGGTCGGCCTGGCTGATGCCCACCCCGCGGTCGGCGACCGACAGGTCGATCGTCGGGACCTGCTGTCCCGCCGGCGTCCCCACGACCTGACCGGTCCCCCGCCGCACCTCCACCACGACGCGGCTGCGTTCGGGTGAGTAGGCCAGGGCGTTGTGGACGAGGTTGCGCAGCGCCGTCACGAGGAGCTCGCGGTCCCCGCGCACGTGCAGCCCGCGCTGCCCGGCGACGACGACCTCGGACCCGCGCTGGTGGGCCACCGTGCCGACGCGGTCGACGGCCTCGGCGACGATCTGGTCGACCTCGAGGGACTCCGGCTGCAGCACCGTCTCGGCGGCCTGCAGCCGGGAGAGGTCGATGATCTCCTGCACGAGCGCGGTCAGCCGGATGGACTCCCGCCGCATGCGGCTGGCGAAGTGGCGCACGGCGTCGGGGTCGTCGGCGGCGTCCTCGACGGCCTCGGACAGCAGCGACAGGGCACCCACGGGGGTCTTCAGCTCGTGGCTGACGTTCGCGACGAAGTCGCGCCGGACGGCCTCGACGCGGCGCGACTCGGTCCGGTCCTCCAGCAGCAGCATGACGTGGTGCGGCCCGAGCGGCGTGACGCGGGCCAGGACGACGGCGGGGGGACGGCCCAGCCCCGCCCCGAGCTCGGTCTCGGTCTCCCGGACGCGTCCGTCGCGGCGGCAGGCGCGGACCATCTCGCGCAGCTGCGCGTCCACCAGCTCCCCGCCCGAGACGACCCCGGCGGCGTAGGCGGCGGCGCTGGCCTTGACGACGACGTCGTCGGCCGCGAGGACCACGGCCGAGGACCGCAGGGCCATGAGGACGTCGCTGACCCCGGGCGGCAGCCCTCCGACGGGCGTGGCCGGGGGCAGCGGGGGACGCTGGAGGCGCTCGGAGACGCGGAACGCCAGGACGCCCGCGGCACCGGTCAGCACACCGACCGCCGCGGCGATCGAGACGGAGGCGTCGCCCAGCACCTGCCCAGCCTACGGTCGCCGGACACCGTCCCCGGGCCACCGACGCCCTGTCACCGGACCGAGGCCCAGATGTTCACCCGGCGGGAGACGCTCGTTCACCCGCGCCTGACACGGTGGCCGGGACGGTGACGGTGCCCGGAACGCATCATGATGACCGGGCGGCGTCCCCCGCGGAGCACGGGACGCCCTGCTCGACGAACCCCTGGAGGAAACCCCGTGCGCAACGTGTACCACGACGAACTCAGCGGCCTCGTCGACACCCTGGTGGAGATGACGCAGCTCGCCGAGTCCGCCATGACCCGGGCGACGACCGCCCTGCTGGACGCCGACCGCGAACTGGCCGAGACGGTGATCTCCGCCGACCGGCGCATCGACGACCTGCAGCGCGACCTCGAGGAACGCGCCGTGGACGTCCTGGCCCGGCAGTCTCCCGTGGCGACCGACCTGCGCGTCGTCGTGACGGCGCTGCGGATGAGCTCGAGCCTGGAGCGCATGGGCGACCTGGCCCGGCACGTGGCCAAGCTGGCCCGTCTGCGCTACCCCACCGCCGTCGTCCCGGCCGAGCTGCGCGGCACGGTCCTGCAGATGGGCCAGGTCGCCGAGCGCATCGTCGCCAAGGCGGGCAGCGTCATCGCCACCCGCGACCTCGCGCTGGCCGCCGAGATGGAGGTCGACGACGACGAGATGGACCGCCTGCACCGCCAGGTCTTCGAGCAGCTGCTGGCCCGCACGTGGGACCACCCGACGGAGGTCGCGGTGGACCTGACCCTGTGCAGCCGCTACTACGAGCGCTTCGCCGACCACGCCGTCTCCGTGGCGAAGTCGGTCCTGTTCCTCGTCACCGGCTCGCGCGACGAGGACGCTGCCGCGCAGCGGGTCTGACGCCCTGCGCGGACGCGCCGACCGGCCCGCCCGGGTGTAGCGTCCAGGCGTGATCACGTCCCGCCCGACGTCGGACGCGCCGTGGCGCACCCGGCGGGCGGTGGCCGTGCTCACCACCGCGCTGGCTGCGGCGGCCGCCGTCGGCGCGTGCGGGGGCGGCGGGGACGAGCCGGACCCGGCCCCGACGACCACCACGGTCGAACCGGCACCGGTCAGCACGACCTCCGCCTCGCCCTCGGCGACGAGCTCGGGCCCCGTCTTCGACTGCGCCTCGGTGCAGGCCGCGCAGACGTCCCTGGACGACGCGTACGCCTCCGAGCTGGACCGGCTGGGCATCAAGCGCGGCGACCCGCGCGCGCAGTCCGTCTTCACCATCGTGACGACGAACGAGGGGCCGGAGTACTACGCGGCGGTGCTGGCCGCGGCCCCGCCGGACGCGACGGCCGACGCCCAGGTCGTCCTCGACTACTACACGAAGCTGGCGACCCAGGCCGACACGCTCGACGTCGGCACGGGGTCGGCCGAGGACCTCGGCAAGGCCATGGACGCCCTCGACGCGGCCGGGGCCGCCGTCAACCCCGACCCGTCGGCGGCGACGTCCGTCGTGCAGGCCCAGGAACGGCTGCAGGCCGACGTCGACCGCGAGTGCTCGGGCGCCTCGACCTCGACGACCAGCTCGAGCCCGAGCACCACCTCCAGCTGAGGGGTCAGCGCGTGAGGTCGGCGAGGATCTGCGCGGACACCACGGCCGCGTGCTCCTGGTCGAAGTCCATCGCCCGCTCCGGCCCGCCGAGCGCCTTGCGCCGCAACGGTTCGGGGTCGGCGAGGAAGACGAGCACAGCGTCGGCCAGCGCGCCCGCGTCCTCCACGGGCACGAGGTCGCCGAGGCGGCCGTCCCGCAGCACGTAGCGCGGACCCGTCGGGCAGTCCGTCGCCACGACGGGGACACCCACGGCGAGGGCCTCGAGCAGGACGAGGCTGCCGTTGCCCTCGTAGCGCGAGGACAGCACGAACAGGTCCGCGCCGGCGAGCAGGCTCGGCAGGTCGTCGCGGTGCCCGGCGAACTCGACGCGGTCGGCGATGCCGAGCAGGTCGGCGCGGTCGCGCAGGTCGGCGTCCTGCTCCCCCGCGCCGACGAGGACGAGCTCCACGTCACCGCCGGCCGAGACCACGCGGGCGAGGGCGTCGAGCAGGACGTCGAAGCCCTTCTGGTCCACGAGCCGGCCCGCGGCCACGAGGCGGGTGCGTCCGGACTCGGCGCGCCGGGGACCGCCCGCGGCCTCCACCGCGGCGCGCGTCGCGGCGACGTCGATGCCGATGTCGACCGCGTGCACGCGGGAGGCGTCCAGGCCGACCTCGAGCACGTCGGGGACCAGACCGGGCGAGACGCAGACGGCCGCGTCGACGCGCTGGTGGACCTGCGTCAGCAACGGCCGCAGGCGGGCCGGGGTCCAGGCGGCCACCGCGCGCGGCAGCGAGCTCTGGACCAGCACGACGAACGGCTTGCGCGCGAGGCGCGCCGCCGCCCAGCCGAGCAGCAGGCCGTACCCCACCTCGCTGCCCGAGACGACGACGTCGGCCTTGCGGACCTGCCGCAGCGTGGTCGCCAGGATGCGCGGGGCCGCCGACCGGAACCGGCGCACCTCCTGCGAGCCCCAGCGGACGTCGAGGCGCGGGTCGGGCTCGTACATCGGCCCGTCCGGTTCGACGTTCTCCAGCACCAGGAAGCGCACGCGCGCCCCGAGGTCCTGCCAGCGCCGGGCGAGGTCGGCCGAGACCCGCAGGCCCCCGTTGTCGCGCAGCGCGCCCTCGAGGACGAGGACGCGGGGTCCAGGACCCGTCACTCAGCGGCCCTGGTTGGCCACCGCGGCGGCGGCGGCCGCGGCGGCGGCCGGGTCGAGGTACTCCCCACCCGGCACGGTGGGCTTGAGGTCGGCGTCGAGGCGGTAGACCAGCGGGATGCCGGTGGGGATGTTCAGCCCGGCGATGTCGGCGTCGGAGATGCCGTCGAGGTGCTTCACGAGCGCGCGCAGGGAGTTCCCGTGCGCGGCGAGCAGGACCGTCTTGCCGGCCTGCAGGTCCGGGACGACCGACCCGGTCCAGTACGGCAGCATCCGCTCGACGACGTCGGCGAGGCACTCGGTGCGGGGGGCGGCGTCGCCCGGCCCGCCGAACTGCTCGGCGTAGCGCGCGTCGGCGTCCTGGGAGAACTCCGAGCCGAGCTCGATCGCCGGCGGCGGGGTGTCGTAGGAGCGGCGCCACAGCATGAACTGCTCCTCGCCGAACTCGGCGAGAGTCTGCTTCTTGTCCTTGCCCTGCAGCGCACCGTAGTGGCGCTCGTTCAGCCGCCAGGACCGCTTGACGTCGATCCAGTGCCGGTCGGCCGCGTCGAGGGCCAGGAACGCCGTCGTGATGGCGCGGCGCAGCACCGAGGTGTGCACGACGTCGGGCAGGACACCCGACTCGACGAGCATCTTCCCGCCGGCGGTGGCCTCGGCCCGGCCCTTCTCCGACAGGGCGACGTCGACCCAGCCCGTGAAGAGGTTCAGGGCGTTCCACTCGCTCTCGCCGTGCCGCAGGAGGACGAGGGTGTGCGCCGCTTCAGTCATGGGACCAACCCTACCGAGGGGCCCCCGCCCGCTCGGCCAGCGCCCGCGCGTACACGTCCAGCGTCGCCTCGGCCGTGGCGCCCCAGCCGAACCCGCGGGCGCGGCGGGCGGCCCGCTCCCCCATCGCGGCCCGCCGGGCCGGGTCGTCGAGCAGGCCGGCGAGCACCCCGGCCCACGTCCCCGGGTCGTGGTCGGGCACGAGGGCGCCCGTCCCCGAGAGGGGGTCGGCGTCGCCGGCCGTGCGCAGCCCACCGACGGCCGCGGCGACCACCGGGGTCCCGCAGGCCTGGGCCTCGAGGGCGACGAGGCCGAAGGACTCGTTGTGGGAGGGGACGGTGACGAGGTCGGCGGCCCGGTAGTGGTCGGCGAGCTCGGCCCGCGGGGTCGGCGGGGCGAGCGTGACGACGTCGGTCAGGCCGAGCCCGTCGACGAGGTCGGCGAGGGACTCCGGGTGCGCCGTCCCCGATCCGCTGGGCCCGCCGAGCACGACGACGCGCAGGCGCTCGCGGCGCCAGGGCTGCCGCCGCAGCAGCTCCGCGGCCGCGCGCACGAGCAGGTCGGGGGCCTTCAGCGGCTGGATGCGCCCGACGAACAGCAGGACGTCGGCGTCCGCGGGCAGTCCCAGGCGTTCGCGCGAGGCGGCACGGCCGGGCTCGGGGCGGAAGGTGGCGAGGTCCACGCCGGGTGGGACGACGACCACCTTCGCGGGGTCGGCGCCGTAGAGCCCGACGAGCTCGTCGCGTTCGGCGGCGGTGTTGGCCACGATGCGGTCCGCGGCGTCGACGACCTGCTGCTCGCCGATGACCCGGCCCGCCGGTTCGGGGGTGTCCCCGTCCGCGAGCGCCGCGTTCTTCACCTTGGCCATGGTGTGCATCGAGTGCACGAGCGGGACGTCCCAGCGGTCGGCCGTGAGCCAGCCGACCTGGCCGGAGAGCCAGTAGTGCGAGTGCACGACGTCGTAGTGGTGCTCGGAGTGCCGGGCGCCGGTGTGCAGCACCCCGGCGGTGAACGCGCACAGCTGGCCGGGCAGGTCCTCCTTGGCCAGGCCCTCGTACGGGCCCGCGGCGACGTGCCGCACCCGCACGCCGCCCCGCCCGCCGGGGTCCTCGGCGACGGGCGGCTGGTCAGAGCTCGTGCGGCGCGTGAAGACCTCGACCTCGACGTCGCGGCGGGCCAGTTCCCGGGCCAGCTCCAGGACGTAGACGTTCATGCCGCCGGCGTCTCCGGTGCCGGGTTGGGCCAGCGGTGAGGTGTGCACCGACACCATCGCCACCCGCGAGACCTTCCCCACGCCCTTCCCCACGCACTGCCTCCCGGCTCGCTGCCCTGCCGTCGCTGCCCGCCAGTAGTGTCCCCACGTGCCCCGGCAGTCTGCCTCCCGCGTCCGCTCGGGCGGTCCGGGGGTCGGCTCGGGCGCTGGAGCGGTGGGTGCCGTGACCCGCGGGACCACGGGTCCGGACCGGCTGCGCCGCGTGGAGCGCTGGCTGGCCCAGACGCAGGCGCCGCGGCTGCGGCGGGCGGGCGACCCCCTCGTCGTCGACCTCGGCTACGGCGCGTCGGCGGTGACGGTGACGGACCTGCAGCGCTGGCTGCGCCGGGTCCGGCCGGACGTGCGCGTCGTGGGTCTGGAGATCGCCCCGGAGCGCGTCGTCACGGCCCGCGCCGCCGTGGCCCACCTGCCCGACCCGCCGGAGTTCGCCGTCGGCGGCTTCGAGGTCCCCACCGACGGCGACCCCGTGCTGGTCCGCGCGTTCAACGTGCTGCGGCAGTACGAGACCGAGGAGGTCGAGGCGACGTGGGACCGGCTGCGCGACCGGCTCGCGGGCGGTGGTCTGCTCGTGGACGGGACGTGCGACGAGCTGGGCCGGCGGGCGACGTGGGTCGCCCTGGAACGCGAGGCGGGGCCGGTCTCGCTGACGCTCTCGGTCCGGCTGGCCGGCCTGCCCGCGCCGTCGGCCGTGGCCGAGCGGCTGCCCAAGGCGCTCATCCACCGCAACGTCCCCGGCGAGGGCGTCCACGACCTGCTGCGGGCGGCCGACGCGGCGTGGGCGCGGGCCGCGCCGGCGGGCACGTTCGGGCTGCGGCAGCGGTGGATCGCGACGTGCCGGGAGCTGGCCCGGGACTGGCCCGTGCTGGACTCCGCCGCGCGGTGGCGGCTCGGGGAGCTGACGGTGTCCTGGACGTGCGTCGCGCCCCGCCGGGGTCCGGCATGATCGGCTGAACGAGCGAGGAGGTCCGGTGCCACGGACGACCGAGGGCGCCGTCGGCGCCCGGCCCACCATCCGCGACATCGCCCGCGTGGCGGGCGTGTCCAAGGCCTCGGTCTCCTACGCGCTCAACGACCTGCCGGGGGTCTCGGAGGAGACGCGCGCGCGCATCCGCGCGACCGCCACCGAGCTCGGCTGGCGACCGAGCGCGGCCGCCCGCTCGCTGTCCCGCGCCCGGGCCGGGGCCGTCGGGCTGGCCGTCGCGCGCGACGTGCACCTCCTGGAGGAGGAGCCGTACTACATGCGGTTCATCGCGGGGATGGAGAGCGTCCTGGCCCGTGAGGGGCTGTCCCTGCTGCTCAGCGTCGTCCCGGACGTGGACGCCGCCGTCGAGGTGCTGCGGGACTGGTGGGGCGAGCGGCGGGTGGACGGTGTCGTCCTCACCGACCTGCGCGTCGAGGACCCGCGGGTCGCGCTCGTGACCGAGCTCGGGATCCCGTGCGCCCTGCGGGCCGGCATCGACGACCGGATGCCCGACGGCGCGCAGCTCGCCCTGTCGGTGGAGACCGAACGCCAGTCCTTCGTCGAGGTCGTCGACCACCTCGTGGCCCAGGGGCACCGGCGGCTGGCCCGGGTCGCGGGTCCGCGCGAGTTCCTGCACACGCGCCGCCGGGACATCGCGTGGGCGGAGGTCACGCGCTCGGCCCTGGGGCGGGCGGCACCCGTCGTCGTCGCGGACTACACCTCCGCGGGCGGGCTGGCCGCGACCCGGGAGCTGCTCGCCGGCGCCCGGCCCCCCACCGCGGTCGTCTACGACAACGACGTGATGGCGGCCGCCGTCGTGGCCGAACGCGCGAGCCTGGGCGTGCGGGTCCCGGAGGACCTCGCCGTGGTCGCCGGGGAGGACTCGATGCTGTGCCGGCTGGCGAGCCCGGCCATCAGCTGCCTGCACCGCGACGTCGTCGCCGACGGCGCCCGCAGCGCCCGCCTGCTGCTGGAGGTCGTGCTGGGCCGCAGCAGCGAGGTGAGCGTCACCGAGCCGCACCGCCTCGTCGTGCGCGGGACGACAGCACCGGGGGCACCGGCGGCACCGGCGGCGGGCGGGTGAGCGGGGCGAGCGCCGGTCCGGGCTCGCGGGCGCGGGGACGGGCCCGTCGCGAGCTGCTCCTGACCGCGACCATCGCCCTCGTCGCCGAACGGGGCGTCGCCGGGGTCAGCCACCGCGCGGTCGCCGAGCGCGCCGGGGTGCCGCTGGCGTCGACGACGCACTACTTCACCTCGCTGGAGGAGATGGTCGGGGAGGCCGTCGTGCACGCGGTGGAGACCGAGCTCGCGCGGTTGCGCGCGTTCCGGGAGCGGCTCGAGACCGACGGGCTCACCCCGGCCGCGGCCGTCGACGGGTTCGTCGGGCTCGTGCGGGAGCAGTCCGCCGAGAGCACCGCGGCGCAGTTCGAGGCGTACCTGTCGGCGCCGCGCTCGGAGACGCTGCGGCGTCACGTCCGCGGTCTGCTGCAGGAGACGCGCGACCTCGCCCGCGCGACCCTGCGCGCCGCCGGCGTCCACGACCCCGCCGCGGCGGCCGCCGTGGTGGCCCTGCTCGACGGGGCGGCCCTGCACCGCATCGCGGACCCGGCGCCGGACCGGTCGGCGGAGCTGGCCCGGTCGTTGCGCGCCCTGGTCCTGGGGTTCTCGGTCCTGGCGATGACGGACGCCGGAGTGGTACAGCCGTCCCAGTAAAAGCACGGATCCGCTCTCGATGGCCGATTCTCGCCCGAGGAGCTGGACGGCCGTGCCACCATGACGGGGCCCGCCACTCGACGACGAGAGGACGTCCCGTGCCTGCGACCCCCCGACCCGACCGCCCCACCGCCACCGACCGCCTCCTGCGACGGGGGGCGCGCGCCCTCGGCGCCCTGCCCGCCCCCGTCCTGCGCGTCCTCGCCGGCCGACCGGTGGTCGTCGAGGGCCGCGCGCTGGACCCGGCGGTCCAGCTCACGTTGCGCGTCCTCAACGCGACGCCGGGGGCCCGGTTCGAGGAGTGGCCCGTCCCCCGGGCCCGGCGCCACCTCGACCGCGAGGCGTGGACGTTCGGGGCCCGGACGGCCCTGGAGGAAGTGACCGAGCTGCTGGTGCCGACGCGGGACGGGCGCGTGCGGGTCCGCACCTACCGCGCCGACCGGTCCGAGCCGGCGACGGGAGCGCTCGTGTGGTTCCACGGCGGCGGGTGGGTCCTCGGCTCGCTCGACAGCACCGATGCGGCCTGCCGCGAGCTCGCGGTGGCCACGGGCGCGACCGTCGTCTCGGTCGACTACCGGCTGGCCCCCGAGCACCCGTTCCCCGCCGCGGTGCACGACGCCGTCGACGTGTTCCGCTGGGTCCGCGACCACGCCGCGCTGTTCGGGACGTCCGCGCACCGCGTGGGCGTGGGCGGGGAGAGCGCCGGCGGCAACCTCGCGACCGTCACCGCGGCCCTCACGCGGGACGACGACGCCGGGGGTCCGGCGCACCAGCTGCTGCTGTTCCCGGTGGCCGACCTGACCCGCGAGCGCCGGTCCTACGCGCTCTTCGGCGAGGGGTACTTCCTGTCGCGGGCGCAGATGCACTGGTACGCCCGGCACTACCTGGCCGGGGCCCCGGCGGACGACCCGCGGGTCTCCCCGCTCCTGACCCCTGACCTCGCGCGGTCGGCGCCCGCCTACGTGGCCGTCGCGGGGTTCGACGTCCTGCGCGACGAGGGGGCCGAGCTGGCCGCCCGACTGCAGGCCGACGGCGTCCCGGTCCGCCTCGTCGAGCACACCGGGCAGGTCCACGGCTTCGTCAACGCCTGCGGGGTCACACCGCAGGCCCGGGCGGCGCTGCGGCACGCCGGCGCCGCGTTCCGGGACTCCGTGGCCGCCCGGGGGGAGGCCGGGCAGGAGGAGGTCAGGCCTCCAGCCAGATCGTCGTCGGCCCGTCGTTGACGAGCTCGACGGCCATGTCGGCCCCGAACCGGCCGGTCTCCACGCGCAGCCCGTGCCCGCGCAGCGCCGCGCCGACGGCCTTGACGAGGGGTTCGGCGACGGGGCCGGGGGCGGCCGCGTTCCACGTCGGGCGACGGCCCTTGCGGGTGTCGCCGTAGAGGGTGAACTGGCTGACGAGCAGGACGGGGGCGCCGACGTCGACGGCGGCGCGCTCCTCGCGCAGGATCCGCAGCTGGGCGATCTTGCGGGCGACGAGCTCCACCTGGGCGGGCCCGTCGTCGTGGGTGGCGCCGAGGAGGACGAGCAGCCCCGGCTCGGTGATCTCGCCGACGACCTCCTCACCGACGGTGACCTTGGCGCGGGTGACCCGCTGGACGACGGCTCGCACGTCACTGCTCCTCACGGGTGGTGGTCCGGTGGACGGGGGGTGAACCTCACGCTGCGGCAGGGTGGCCGACCTACCATCGACCGGTGCTGCACACCCTGCTCGACGCCCCCGTGGTCATCCCGCTCACCCTGCTCGCCGTCGGGGTCTGCGGGCTGGGGGCGCTGTGGCGGCCGCGGGTGGACGTCGCCCTCGTGCTGGGACTGCTGGCCGCGATCTGGTCGCGCGTCAACCAGCCCGTCGAGGGCCGTGTCCTGCACAGCTGGACGCTGGACCGGGGGTTCACCGAGGCCGACCTGCTCTCGGTCGCGGCCGTGCTGGTGGCGCTTCTGACGCTGGGCCGGTGCGCGTGGCGGCTCGTCCGCCGCTCCTCCGGCCGGGGCCGGACGGGCACGCTGCCCGCCCGGTGAGGGCTCACCAGGGGCCGTAGGGCCCCGAGTTCCCGCGGTCGTCGCGACGCGGGCCACCGCCGTACTGGCGCACGGCCGGCCGCACGTCGACGAGGTACACGGCGGCACCGACGACGGCGATGATGCCGAAGAGGCCGAGGACGGAGAAGACCGACACGAAGCCGACGGCCGCGGCCACGGCCACGATGACCGTCCAGAAGGTCTTGGTCCGCTTGCCGGCGGCGACGAACGCGCCCGCCGGGCGGCGCAGGCAGTCCACGAGCGCCCACACCTCCAGACCGAACGCCGCGACCCCCAGGAGCAGCAGGACACCGGACTGCAGGCTGTTCAGCGCGCTCAACACACCAGAAGACTACGGGCGAGGGCCCGCGAGAGTTCCGCGATCACCGCGGTCGGAGCCCAGCAGGTCCCCCAGCCGGCGGTAGGCGTCCTGCTCCCCGTCGGCCGCGGCGCGCGGCGCGGGCAGGCGCCAGTCGTCGTCCGACACCCGGGCGCGCGCCTCGGCGACGGCGACGAGCCGCCCCCGCAGGGCCCCCACGTCCTGCGCGGCGTCCAGGTCGGCGAGGGCGCCGTCGAGGGCGCGCACCGCCGAGCGGTTCCGGACGACGAGCGCGACGACGACCGCGGCCACCACGCCGAGCGCGGTGTCGGCCAGACGGTCCCGGACGAGACCGCCCAGGCCCGCCCCCGAGGTCCCCAGCCGGGTCAGCAGCAGCGAGAGCCCCGTGATGGCGACCGTGCCGAGCGCGTAGTTGCGCGGCATGCAGAACTCGACGGCGAACATGCACGCCAGCGTCAGCAGCCACAGCCGCACGTCGTCGGTCGCCAGCGTCACGAGCCCGGCCGCCAGGAGCACCCCGACGACCGTCCCGGCACCGCGCTGCACCCCGCGCTGGACGGTGACCCCGGCCGACGGGGACTGCAGGACGGCGGCCGCCCCGACGGCGGCCCAGTAGACGTGCCCGAGCCCCAGCGCGGCCGCCACGAGCACCACCGCGGCGCAGGCCAGCCCCACGCGCAGGGCGGGCACCCGCAGGTGGCCGGCCCCGCGCAGCGCGCCGACCACCCGGCGCCGGGGCCAGGGCTGCGGGGAAGGCACCGGACCGGCGGGCGCCACGGGCAGCGGCCGGCGGCCGGGCAGGGCGACGAGCAGCAGGCGCAGCGGGCGCTCCTCGGCCCCGGCGTGCACGACCCGCTCGGCGTGGGCGAGCCACGCGCCCAGCGGACCCGCCGCGCGCGGGCCCAGGACGTCCCAGGCCGCGTGGACGGCGACCGTCGCGCGGTGCCGGGCGGAGGCGTCCCCCGGGACACCCGTCGCCCCCAGGACGGCCACGACCGCGCGGGCGACGGCCTGCCGTTCGGGACCGTCGGGGCGCCACAAGCCGGCGGCGCTGGACAGCGCGACCCCCAGGGCCGCGCAGGCGACGGTGACGGCCACGACGGCGGGCAGGTCGGACGTCCGCAGGGGTTCGGCGCTCAGCGTGCCGGCCGCGAAGACCGGGATGAGTCCGGCGGGCGGGCCCGTCCGGACGGCGTCGGTGACGAACTTGGCCACGGCCGCGACCAGCGCGACGACGAGGGCGGGGACCACCACGTCGGCCCACCCGTCCAGGGGCAGGACCGCGCTGGTGGCCCCGGCCAGGACGGCGAGCACCAGGCCGAGCCCGGTCCACGCCTGCGTCCGCCAGCGCCGCGCGTACGTCTCGTGCCGGCCGTAGAGGTTGGCCAGCGCCCCGAAGGTGGCGGGCGCGGCCAGGAGCGGGACGTCGGCGGCCATCGTCACGGCCAGCGGCAGCCCGAGCGCGACGGTGGCGGTGCCGGCGGCCCACCAGGGGTGCGCACCGGGGGTGATGCGCGACCACCCGCGGACGGCTCGGAGCAGGTGGGCACGCAAGGTCACCCCATCAACTTAGCAGGTGTTTCACCTGCGAAGCACTTGTGCCAGGATCACCCCGTGAGCACCTCCGACGACCCGGTCGACGTGGCCCGCGCCGAGTGGGCGGCCCTGCACCCCGACCTCGACACGACACCCATGGCCCTCACGGGACGGCTGCGCCTCGTCGCGGCCGCCCTGGCCCGGGCCACCGAGCCCGTCGTGCGGGCCGAGGGCCTGACGCGCCCCGAGTTCGACGTCCTCAGCGCCGTCCGGCGGGCCGGGCGCACACCCCTGACCCCGACCGGCATCGCGGCCGCGACGCTCGCCTCGGGTGCGGCCACGACGAAGCGCCTCGACCACCTCACGAGCGTCGGCCACCTGCAGCGCACGCCCGACGAGCGCGACGGCCGGGTCACGCGGCTGTCGCTGACCCCCTCGGGCACCGCGCTCGTCGACCGCGTCCTGCCCCAGCTGCTGGCGGCCGAGCGCGCCTTCGCGGCGGCGCTGACCGCGGACCAGCGCACTGCGGCGAGCGAGGCGCTGGGGGTCCTGCTGGCCGAGCACGGCGTCTGACGCCGGGACGGCCCCCGCGGATCAGCGCGCGCTGCGCAGCGCGTCCTCGACGGAGACGACCCCGTCGCGGTAGCGGCGGGTGATCTCGTCCGTGCACGCGTCCATGGCCTCCTGGACGCGGTGCCGGTCGGCGGACAGCTCCTGCTCGAGCGCGACGAGGCGCTGGCGGGCGTTGGCCAGCTGCGTGTCGTCCATCGCCGACAGGTCGGACAGGTGCGGGTCGGCGACCGCCAGCTCGGCGCGACGTCGGTGCTCCCCCACGCGCGACGGCTCCACGGACGTGAAGCGCCCCATGCCGTGGTCGGTGCGGCGCGGGTCGGCCAGGACGTCGGTGAGCTTGGCGACGAGCTCGGCGTCCGAGCGCGCGTGCCGGACGTCGGCGGCGCCGTCCGACCCGGCGCGACGGTCCTCCTCCGCACCCAGCAGGTCCAGCCGTCCCTGGATGAGCCGGCGGGCGTAGGAGAGGTCGGCCTCCTCCTGCTCGGCGACCGTGCGGTGCTCCCGCAGCGTCTCGAGGTCCATGTCCTGCAGGCCGGCGAGGAACTCCGGGGCCAGGACCTTGTCGAGCGCCCGCCGTCCCCCCGCCTGGTACCCGCTGACCTGCTCGTCCCCGCGCTCGTCCACGACGCCTCCCCCGGCTCGAGTACAACTCACAGCACGCGTACGACTACCAAGCGTGCGCTTCGCAGAGTATGACCCACCGGGAGGGTCCGTGCAGGAGCCCTCGCGACCTCACGGGGCGACGACGGTCTCCTGCGCTGCGGCGATGCGCCGCGGCGTCTCACCGTCGGACGTCCCGTCCGTCGTCCGCGACCCCGCGAGCGCGACGAGCTGGGCGTCGGCCGGCAGCGACCGCTTGACCACGGCCAGGGCCACGGGCCCGAGCTCGTGGTGCCGCGCCGCCGTCGTCACGTGCCCGACGCGCCGGTCCCCCGCGGCGGGGTCGACGACGGCGTCCCCGGGCGACGGCAGGTCGTGCGAGGAACCGTCGAGGTGCAGCAGGACGAGGCGCCGCGGCGGCCGCCCCAGGTTGTGGACCTTCGCCACCGTCTCCTGCCCGCGGTAGCAGCCCTTGTGCAGGTGGACGGCGGTGCGCAGCCAGTCCAGCTCGTGCGGGATGGAGCGCTCGTCGGTCTCCCGGCCCAGCCGGGGCCGCCAGGCCTCCACGCGCAGCGCCTCCGCAGCCCAGGTGCCGGCCAGTCGGCGCTCGCCGACGGCGGCCGCGAGCTCCCCGCGCGGCACGAGGACCTCGCGCCAGGGCCGCTCGGCGCCCGGGTGCTCGAGCGTGGAGACGGCCGCGTAGCTCGCGGTGTCCGCGCTGCCCCCCTCGGCCAGCGGCGTCGCCCCGGGCCACGGGTCGACCCACACGAGGCCCCGGGGGGACTCCGGCGAACGGTCCGGCTCGCCCAGGACGGCGAACCGGTCGGTGACGTCCTCGATCTCGACGCGGAGCATGAAGCGCATCCGCTCCAGCCAGGTGCGCAGCCCGTCGACCTGCCCGGGTTCGAGCGTCAGCCACGTGGCCTCGCCGTCGTCGAGGAGGTGCACGGCGTGCTCGATGCGCCCGGTGGGGCTCAGGACCAGCGTCTCGGTGGACACCCCCGCGGGCAGGCCCGTGAGCGCCTGCGTCGTGATGCTGTGCAGCCAGGACAGCCGGTCCGGGCCGGCGAGCCGCAGGACCCCGCGGTGCGACTGGTCGACGACGGCCTCACCGCGCACGAGGGCACGCTGCTCCGCGTGCGGGTCGCCGTAGTGCCACGCCACCCCTGCGTCGAGGCCCTCGGCGGCGACGGCGCCCCGGGCGCCGAGCAGCGGCGAGCGGTACGGGGCGGTCTGGGTCGGGGTGGTCACGGGTGCTCCTCCGGGTGCTGCTGTTCCTGCCGAGTGCGGCACGCGGCGCACCGGCCCCGGAGAGCCAGGTGCCCCGTGTCCACGACGAAGTCGTTGCGGGACAGGACGACCGCCGCCAGTTCACGCGCGGGCCCGGCGTCGGCCTCGGCCACCGCGCCACACCCGTCGCAGACCAGGTGCAAGTGCCCGCCGTGCTCCACGGGGTGGAACGACGGCACCCGCCGGTCGATCTGGGTGCGGGCGACGAGCCCGACCTCCTCCAGGACCGCCAGCGCCCGGTAGACGGTCGAGGGGTCCACCGTGCGCCAACCGCCGGCGGCACCGCCCTGTTCCGCGGCACGGGTCCCGAGGTGGGCGGCCACCTCCTCGGCGCTCGCGTGCCCCAGGGCGCGCACGGCGGCGAGGACGCTGCGGCGCTGCGGGGTCAGGCGCAGCCCGCGCGCGTGCAGCGCCGGGCCGAGGTCGTCGGGGACCGACGCCAGGTCCAGGTCGGGGACCGACGTCCCGTCCACGTCGGGGGCCGACGTCCCGTTCACGGGGCGGGCGGGGCGTCCGGCTCGTCGGTCGGCTCGTCGGTGACGCGCTTGAGCCGCGCCGAGGCGTAGCTGCGCATCGGGTGCCCCTCCAGGGACACGTCGAGCGCCCACAGCAGGTCGCCCTCGACGAGGCCGTACATGCGCGTGCCGGCCGTGTACTCGTGCGCCGTCGTCGTGCGGGCCACGACGTCGGTGCTGAGGTCGATGCGCGGACCGCGGGCCGTGCCGGCGAGGACCTCCACGACGCCGGTGGGGTGGGTCAGCAGGACCTCGAGCTCCACCGGTCGCGGCCCGTCGGCGGGCGCGGGGGTGGACAGGTCGACCGGCTGCGGCCGCCAGAACCCCGTCTCGACGTCGAGCGGGTCGGTCGTGCGGCCGTCCTCGTCGAGCGCCCACGTCGTCGACGTGTAGCTGAGGAAGTCGCGGCCGTCGTGGCTGAACTCCACGACCTGCCCGAACCGCTGGTCGGTCTCACCGCGGGCGGGGTGCCCGAGGACACCGGCGCCCTCCCACCGGCCGATCAGCCAGGACAGCGGGACGAGGGCGAGCGGGGTGTCCGTGCGCAGGGGGACGACCACGGGTCAGCGCTGACCCTGGAAGAGGCGGTAGACGACGTAGCCCGCGAACCACATGATGACGATCGACACCACGATGAGCAGGACGAGGAAGAAGACTTCGAGCGCGTGCACGTGCCCGACCCTACCGGCGGCACGCCTCCCGGACCCCTCGACGTGGGACGGCTCACGTCCGGCCGCGTGGAGCTCAGGCCGGGCTCAGAGCAGCAGGAGGCGTCCCACGAGGTAGGCGCCCGCCCCGCCGAGCGCGACGGGGACGGCGGCGACCGCGAAGGCCGCGGGCAGGGTGCGCGCGGCGGGCAGCCGGACGGACAGGGCGCGCCACGCCGAGACGAGGACGCCGGCGCCGAGCCCGGCCACGATGCCCGCGACGGCCCACCGCCCCTCGCTGACCGCTGCGGAGCCGCCGACGAGCGCCGTCGTCCCACCGCCGCCCAGCAGCGCCGTCACCGAGCTCGCCAGCCAGCCCACGGCCGCGCCGACGAGGAGGTTGACCGGTCCGGCGACCCGCAGCGGCCACGTCGTGGCGGCCACCGCGCTCGTCGCGGCGAGCGCGGCGAGGACGACCGGCGCGAGCGTGGCCCCCGCGTAGGTCGTCGGGACGGCCACCCAGGCGGCCCCGAGCACGACGACCGCCTGCGCGGTGACCACCCCCGTGACCGACTCGACGAGCCGGGGCCGGCCGTCCCGGCGCAGCAGCTGGTGGCCGAAGGCGACGAGCAGCGCGAGGGCGGCGACGGCGGGCAGGTGCCCGAGCACCCCGGCGACCTGGCTCCCCTCGGCGCGCGCGGCCCGCACGGCGAACACCGCGACGAGCGCCGCGGCGACGGCCACGGCGGCGACGACGCCGGTCGAGCTGCGCCGGGCCGGCAGGTCCAGCAGATCGGGCCAGCCGGCGGCCACGAGGACGCCGAGCAGGACGACGGCGACCGCGAGGACGGCCACCCCGCCGAAGGAGGCCAGCCCCACGAGGGCGGCGAGGGCGAAGGTGGCCGTGGCCGTCGCGGAGGCGCTCACGCGGAGCCCACCCGCAGCCCCGGCGCCCCGGCGCCCGTCCGCTCGGTCACGACGTCGCTCACGTCGGTGATCCTCCCAGAGGCGCTCGGACCCGCTCGGG
Organism: Kineococcus endophyticus; assembly: GCF_040796495.1. NCBI lineage: Bacteria > Bacillati > Actinomycetota > Actinomycetes > Kineosporiales > Kineosporiaceae > Kineococcus > Kineococcus endophyticus. The sequence continues at coordinate 54,315 of NZ_JBFNQN010000021.1, forward strand.
GTGGTCCGTCCACCTCCACGACACGCGTAGTCTGACCCCCGTTGGCCCGACGACGCCGCCGCGCCCCGGCACGCTCGTGGGCGTCGCGCACGGCCGGTCCGACCCGGACACCCGCAGCGAACGGAGGGCAGGACAGCCGTGGCCCAGCTCCTGGTCCTGACCAACGCCCTCGCGCCGTCCACCGAGGTCCTGCCCGCGCTCGGCCTGCTGCCGCACAGCGTCCGGGTCCTGCCGGCCGAGGCCTCGGTGCTGGTCGACGAGCCCACCGCCGACGCCGTCCTGGTCGACGGCCGCCGCGAGCTCGCCGCCGCCCGCTCGCTGTGCCGCCTGCTGCGGACGACGGGCCTGTCACAGCCGTTGCTGCTCGTCGTCACCGAGGGCGGGATGGCGGTCGTGGCGGCGGACTGGGGCGCCGACGACATCGTCCTGGACACGTGCGGCCCCGCCGAGCTCGACGCCCGCCTGCGGCTGGCCGCCGGACGCCTGCGCCGGCCCGCGGAGGACCCCGAGGACGGCTCGTCCGTCGAGATCCGCGCCGGTGACGTCGTCATCGACGAGGCGGCGTACTCCGCCCGGGTCCGGGGCCGCCAGCTCGACCTCACGTACAAGGAGTTCGAGCTGCTCAAGCACCTCGCCCAGCACCCCGGCCGCGTGTTCACGCGGGCCCAGCTGCTGCAGGAGGTCTGGGGCTACGACTACTTCGGGGGCACGCGCACCGTCGACGTCCACGTCCGGCGGCTGCGGGCCAAGCTCGGTCCCGAGCACGAGAACGCCATCGGCACGGTGCGCAACGTGGGGTACCGCTTCGTCTCCTCCGGCCGCGACCTCGAGGACGGGCTGGGCGCCGGCGACGAGCCGGTCGAGGAGTCCGTCCCGGGCCCCGCGGACGTGCCCGCCGAGGCGTCCGCGGCCGACGCGGCGCGACGCTCGTGACGGAGCCTGGGGGCCTGGACGAGGAGGACCGCCGCCGGGTCCTCGACCTGGCCGCGGCCGCCTCCCGGACCGACGGTGCGACGTCCCTGTCCGAGGACGCCGAGCTGCGCCTGGCCCGCGGCACCGGCGACTCCCCCGCCGTCCACCACCTGCTGCGCCGCGGCGGGGACGGGGCGCTGGCGGGGTACGCGCAGCTCGCGGGGACGCCCGACGCCCTCGAGGGCGAGCTGGTCGTCCACCCCGACCACCGCCGCCACGGCCACGGCACCGCGCTGCTCACCGAGGTCGAGCACCTCGCCGCCGGCGCACCGGTGCGCCTGTGGTCGCACGGCGACACCCCGGGCGCGGCCGCCCTGGCCGACCGGCACGGCTGGCGCCGGGTGCGGGAGCTGCTGCGCCTGGAACGCCCCACCGCGGGCCTGGCCGACCTCGAGGTCCCGGCCCTGCCCGACGGCGTGCACGTGCGTCCGTTCGTGCCGGGGGCCGACGACGCGGCCTGGGTCGCCGTCAACGCCGCGGCCTTCGCCTCGCACCCCGAGCAGGGCCGCTGGACGGTGGAGGACCTGCGCGCCCGGCTGGGCGAGGCGTGGTTCGACCCGGAGCTGCTGCTGCTCGCCGAGGGGCCCGCGGGCGTCCTGGGGTTCTGCTGGATGAAGGTCGAGGCGGGCCACGGCGAGCTGTACGTCCTGGGCGTCGCCCCCGGCCACGCCGGCGCGGGCCTCGGCCGCGCCCTGCTCGTGCGCGGGTTGCGGGCCGTGGCGCAGGACCCCGCACCGCCGGCCCTCGTCGACCTCTACGTCGACGGGGACAACGTGCCTGCCCTGCGCCTGTACGCCCGCCTGGGGTTCGAGCGCGCGGCCGTCGACGTGCAGTACGCCTCCCCCACCGTCTGACCCGCCGGGACAGTTCACCGGCCGTTCGCCGACCGTTCGCGCGGCCGTCCACAGCGGGTGGCCGTCCGCCGCGGCAGGGACCGGGCCCGGTGGCAGACTGATCGCCATGACGGCCACGACACCTCTCCCCGCTGTGACACCGGTCGAGGAGACCGTCGACCTGCCCGAGGACCGCTTCGCCGACCGCGAGGTGTCGTGGCTGGCGTTCAACGAGCGCGTCCTGCAGCTCGCGGAGGACCCCTCGACCCACCTGCTGGAGCGGGCGCGGTTCCTGTCGATCTTCACGAACAACCTCGACGAGTTCTTCATGGTCCGCGTCGCGGGCCTCAAGCGCCGCATCGCCACCGGCCTGGCCGTGACGGCCGCGAGCGGCCTGGAACCCCGCGAGGTCCTGGACGCCATCGCCGTCCGCGCGCACGAGCTGACCGAACGGCACGCCGACGTCTTCCTGCGCTCGGTGCGGCCCGCGCTGGCCGAGGCGGGCATCACCATCGTCCGCTGGGACGAGCTGGCCCAGAGCGAGCAGGTGCGCCTGCACGGGTTCTTCCGGGACATGGTGTTCCCGGTGCTGACCCCGCTGGCCGTCGACCCGGCGCACCCCTTCCCCTACATCTCGGGCCTGTCCCTGAACCTCGCGGTCGTCGTGCGCAACCCCACGACGGACAAGGAGCACTTCGCCCGCGTCAAGGTGCCGCCGCTGCTGCCGCGGTTCGTCGCCGTCGAGGCCGCCGACGGGGCCGACCCGCGCTCGGCGCGCTTCGTCCCGCTCGAGGACGTCATCGCCGAACACCTCGACCAGCTGTTCCCGGGCATGGAGGTCGTGCAGCACCACACCTTCCGCGTGACCCGCAACGAGGACCTCGAGGTCGAGGAGGACGACGCCGAGAACCTGCTGCAGGCGCTGGAGAAGGAACTGCTGCGCCGCCGCTTCGGCCCCGCCGTCCGCCTCGAGGTCGCCTCCGACATCGCCCCCGAGGTGCGCGAACTGCTGGTGCGCGAACTCGGCGTGCACGAGCAGGAGGTCTACGAACTCCCCGAACCCCTGGACCTGCGCGGGCTCGGCGACATCGCCGACCTGGACCGGCCGGAGCTGAAGTTCCCGAAGTTCGTCGCCCGCACCCACCGCGACCTCACCGACGGCGCCGAGACGGCGAAGCCGTCCGACCTGTTCGCGGCCATCCGCAACCGCGACGTGCTGCTGCACCACCCCTACGACTCGTTCTCCACGAGCGTGCAGGCCTTCCTCGAGCAGGCCGCGGCCGACCCGAAGGTCCTGGCCATCAAGCAGACGCTCTACCGCACCTCGGGCGACTCCCCCATCGTCGACGCCCTCATCGACGCCGCCGAGGCCGGCAAGCAGGTCCTCGCCCTCGTCGAGATCAAGGCCCGGTTCGACGAGCAGGCCAACATCAGCTGGGCGCGCAAGCTCGAACAGGCCGGGGTGCACGTGGTCTACGGCCTCGTGGGGCTGAAGACGCACGCCAAGCTCAGCCTCGTCGTGCGGCAGGAGCAGGGCGGCCTGCGGCGCTACTGCCACGTCGGGACGGGGAACTACAACCCCAAGACGGCGCGCCTGTACGAGGACATGGGGTTGCTGACCGACGACCCGCAGGTCGGCGAGGACCTCACCCGCCTGTTCAACCAGCTCTCCGGCTACGCGCCGAAGACGGCGTACAAGCGGCTGCTCGTCGCCCCGCGCTCGCTGCGGACCGGCCTCATCGACCGGATCGACCGCGAGATCGACAACGCCCGTCAGGGTCTGCCGGCCGGGGTCAAGATCAAGGTGAACTCCATCGTCGACGAGGGGATCATCGACGCGCTCTACCGCGCCTCGGCGGCCGGCGTCCCGGTCGACGTCGTCGTGCGCGGCATCTGCGCCCTCAAGCCGGGGGTCCCCGGTCTGTCCGAGACGATCCGGGTGCGCAGCATCCTCGGCCGCTTCCTCGAGCACAGCCGCATCTTCTGGTTCGCCTCCGCGGGCGAGCCGGTCGTCATGATCGGCAGCGCGGACATGATGCACCGCAACCTCGACCGCCGCGTCGAGGCCGTCGTGCGGCTGTCCGACCCCCGCCACGTCCGGGAGATCTCGCTGCTGCTGGACGACTGCATGGCCGACACCACGAGTTCCTGGCACCTGGGCTCCGACGGGACGTGGACGCGCCACCACCTCGACTCCGAGGGAGAACCCCTGCGCGACCTGCAGGAGCACATCATCGCCACCCGGCCCGGCCGCCGCCCCACCGCACGTCGTCGTCGGTGACTCCGCCCAGGACCGCCACCCGGCCGCCGGCCCCCGACCGGGCCGTGGACCGAGCCGTCGACCGAGCCGTGGACCGAGCCGTGGACGTGGAGGCGGCGGGATGCGTCGTCGTCCGCGCCGGGCAGGCGGGGCCGGAGGTCCTGCTCGTGCACCGGCCCGCGACCGCGACGCGGACCGCGGACTGGTCCTGGCCCAAGGGCAAGCTCGACGCCGGGGAGCACCCCGCCGTCGCCGCCGTCCGCGAGACCGCGGAGGAGACGGGCCTGCGCGTCCACCTCGGCGTCCCGCTGCCCGAGCAGCGCTACCAGGTGCCCGGCGCCGGTCCGGACGGGGTGCACAAGCGCGTGCGCTACTGGCTGGCGCGCGCCGCCGGCCCCGCCGACGAGGACGTGTTCGAGCCGGCCGACGCCGGCGAGATCACCGAGGTCGGCTGGTTCGACCGGGACGCGGCCCGGGACCTGCTGACGTACCCGGCCGACGTGGCGGTCCTCGACGCGGCGCTGCCGACGGACGAGCTCCCGCCGGTGACGTGGCCGCTGGTCGTGCTGCGGCACGCGCGGGCCGTCAAGCGCGTGGACTGGCCCGGTGGCGCCGACGGCGAGGCCTCCAGGCCGTTGCTGGACCGCGGGCACGCGCAGGCGCGCGACCTCGCTCCCCTGGTCGGCTGCTTCGACGTGCGGGCGCTCCTCACCTCGCCGTGGGCGCGGTGCGTGCAGACGGTGCTGCCCGCGGCCGAGCTGACGGGGTTGCCGGTGCAGGAGGAGCCCGCGCTGACCGAGCACGCGTTCCGGGACGACCCCGACGGGTCGGCGGCCGTGGTGTCGCGCCTGCTGGAGGCTGCGCGGCCGGTGGTCGTGTGCTCGCACGGCCCCGTGCTGCCCCACCTGCAGGAGGTCCTCGCGCGGCGCACGACGGACCCCGCCCTGACCGCGCGGGTGACGGCGAAGCTCGACAAGGCCGCGCTCGTGGTGGCCCACCTGACGTCCACGGGCCCCGGCACCGCAACCCTCGTCGCCGTCGAGCGCCACGAGTTCTGAACCAGCGCAACGCATGTGGACCTGGGAGCCACCCGAACGGCCCAGTTCACCTCACGGTCACGGTGCAGCCCATGACCGGTCCACGACCGGACGTTCCGGGTTCACGTCCCGTTCACCTGTGACGCCGAACCCCGTCACACAACGCCTCTACCGTCCGGAACGACCGAGGCGTTGCGCCCGGTCCGAACAGGCCGGGAGTCCTCCGGCCGGCGACGATCCTCGAAAGGGACCGAAGTGACGTTCTGGAAGTCCTCCCGCCTCATCGGCATCGCTGCTGTCGGTGTCCTCGCCCTGGCCGGCTGCGGATCCGACAACAACACGACCACCCCGGGCGGGAGCGCGTCGTCCTCCGGCGGCGCGTCTGCGGCGTCCATCGACTGCAAGCCCGGCACGCTGAACGGTGAGGGTTCGAGCGCGCAGAAGAACGCGATCGACCAGGCCATCCAGCAGGGCTACCTGGCGCAGTGCTCCGACGCGCAGATCAACTACAACGCGACGGGTTCCGGCGCGGGCCGCAAGCAGTTCACCTCCGGCCAGGTCGACTGGGCCGGCTCGGACTCCGCCCTGAAGGACGAGGAGCGCGCCGCCGCGACGGCCCGCTGCGAGGGCAACGAGGCGTGGGACCTGCCGATGGTCGCCGGCCCCATCGCCATCGCCTACAAGCTCGACGGCGTCACCGACCTCACGCTCAACGGCGAAGTCGCCGCCAAGATCTTCCAGGGCCAGATCACCTCCTGGGACGACGCGGCCATCAAGGCGCTGAACCCGAACGCGACGCTGCCCAGCACCCCGATCAGCGTGTTCTTCCGCACCGGTGGTTCCGGCACGACGGAGAACTTCACCAAGTACCTGCACGCGGTCGCGCCGGACGCCTGGACGGCCGAAGGCGCGCAGGAGTGGGCCGGCAAGGGCGAGGGCCGCGAGGGTTCGGCCGGTGTCGCGCAGGCCGTCGCCGGCGCCTCCGGCGGGATCACCTACGTCGAGTGGTCCTACGCGCAGGACAACAAGCTGTCCGTCGCCAAGATCGACAACGGCTCCGGCGCCGTCGAGCTGACCGGGGAGTCGGCCGGCAAGACCATCGCCACCGCGACGCAGACCGGCCAGGGCAACGACCTGGCGCTGAAGATCGACTACGCGACGAAGGAGTCGGGCGCCTACCCGATCGTCCTCGTCACCTACGAGATCGTCTGCTCGAAGGGCCTGGACGCCGAGAAGACCGCGCTGCTGAAGTCCTTCCTCACGTACTTCGCCGAGGACGAGACCCAGGCCGGCCTGCAGGAGATCGGCTACGCTCCGCTGCCCAGCGAGGTCTCCGAGAAGGTGCGCACGGCCATCGCGGCCATCGCCTGACCCGAGCCCGAACGGCACGCAGCAGCACTGGACCGCAACGGGGGGGGGGGGCCCCCGCCCGCCGCAGCTATTACTGTTCGCCTCCAT
>NZ_JBFNQN010000022.1 GCF_040796495.1 Kineococcus endophyticus
GGCAGGTGGCGGACCGGATCCACATCCAGCGGTTGGGTCGGCGGGCGGCGGTGATCACCCCGTCGTCGCACTCGATGGGTGAGGGGGTGGCGATCATGACCGGCGCCGTCACCGTCCCCGCCGAGGACCAGGCCGTCCGTGCCTGAGGCCTCCGAGCAGCTGGACGACCGCCTCGACGACCTGGACGACCTCGTCGACCTCGCCCGGGCGATGGTCGAACCCGGGCGGCGGCGCATCCTGGGACTCACGGGTGCGCCCGGCGCCGGGAAGTCGCGCCTCGCGGAGGAACTCGTGGCCGCGCTCGGTCCGCACGCGGTGTTCGTGCCGCTCGACGGGTTCCACCTCGCCGACCCCGAACTGCACCGGCTCGGCCGCCACTCCCGCAAGGGCGCGGCGGACACGTTCGACGCCGCCGGGTACCTGAACCTGTTGCGGCGGATGCGCAACCAGGACGACGGGGTCGACGAGGTGGTCTACGCACCGTCGTTCGACCGCGCGCTGGAAGCCGGGATCGCCGGCAGCATCCCCGTCCCGGCCGACGTCCCGCTCGTCGTCACCGAAGGGAACTACCTCCTCCTGGACCGACCCGTCTGGAACCAGGTCGCCGCTCTGCTCGACGCCTGCTGGTTCGTCGATCCGGGGGAGTCGACCCGCCTGGACCGGCTCGTCGACCGCCACGTCCGGTACGGGCGGTCCCCCGAGGAGGCGCACGCGCGGTCCTGGGGACCGGACCAGGACAACGCCGAACTCATCACCGGGACGCGCCCGCGCGCCGACCGCGTCGTCCGACTCGCGCCGGACCCCCGACTGGCCTGAGGGCCGTCCCGTCCTCTGGAACTGCACCTCCCGAACTCCCCGGCTCCGCGGAGCCACGAACCCTGGAGCCACCATGACCACGCTCACCAGTGCGCCCCCCACCCGTTGGACGGCCCGCGACGACGAGGCCGTCGTCACCGCCCGCGTCCTCGCCATGGACGCCACCGAGAACGCAGGCCACGGCCACCCCGGGACGGCCGTCACCCTGGCCCCCGTCGGGCACCTGCTGTTCCAGCACCACCTGCGGCACGACCCGTCCGACCCGACGTGGCGGGGACGGGACCGCTTCGTCCTCTCCTGCGGCCACTCCAGCCTCACCCAGTACATCCAGTTGTTCCTCGCCGGGTACCCGATGACCCTCGACGACCTGAAGGCCTACCGCACGGCCGGCAGCCAGACCCCGGCCCACCCGGAGTTCGGGCACACGCCGGGTGTCGAGACCACCACCGGGCCCCTCGGACAGGGGCTGGCGACCGCGGTCGGGATGGCCATGGGCGCACGCCGCGAACGCGGTCTGCTCGACCCCGACGCACCGGCCGGGACGAGCCCGTTCGACCACCGCGTCGTCGTCCTGTGCTCCGACGGGGACGTGCAGGAGGGGGTGACCTCCGAGGCGAGCGCGTTCGCCGGTCACCAGCGGCTGGGGAACCTCACGGTCGTCTACGACGACAACCGCATCTCGATCGAGGGCAGCACCGCCCTCGTCACCAGCGAGGACACCGCCGCCCGGTACGTGGCGTACGGCTGGCACGTCCAGACCGTCGACCTCGCCCCCGACGGGGACGTCGACGTCGCAGCGCTCTCCCGGGCCCTCGAGGCGGCGGCGGACGAGACGGAACGACCGTCGATCGTCCTGGTGCGCAGCATCATCGCCTGGTCCGTCCCCGGCCGCCAGGACACCCCGGGGTCGCACGGTTCGCTGCTGGGGTCCGAGGCCGTCGCCCGGGCGAAGGAACTGCTGGGGGCCGACCCTGAGGCGACCTTCGCCGTCGACCCGGAATTGCTCGCCTGGACCCGGGGCCACGCCCGGGAGCGGGCCGTGGCCGCGCGCGCCGAGTGGGACGAACGCTTCGCCGCGTGGGCCGCGCGCCGACCGGCCGAACACGCACTGCTGCAGCGTCTCGAGGCCGGCCTCGTCCCCGACTCCTTCCCGCAGGCGCGTCCCCGGTTCGCGGCGGGAGACAGCGTGTCCACCCGCAAGGCGTTCCGCCTGGGGCTCGTGGCCGCCGCCGCGGAACTGCCGGAGGTCTGGGGCGGTTCGGCCGACCTCGGGGACAGCAACGGCACCACCATCGCCCCGACGTCCTTCCTGCCCGCCGGCAGCACCGAACCGAACGCCCACCCCGCGGGCCAGACCATCCACTGGGGGATCCGCGAGCACTTCATGGCCGCGGCGCTCAACGGCATCGCCCACTCGGGGTTGTCCCGTCCGTACGGCGGGACGTTCCTCGTGTTCTCCGACTACATGCGGCCCGCCGTGCGGCTCGCCGCGCTCATGGGGTTGCCCACGCTGTACGTCTGGACCCACGACTCGATCGGCCTGGGGGAGGACGGCCCGACCCACCAGCCCGTCGAGCACCTCGCCTCCCTGCGCGCCATGCCCGGTCTCGACGTCCTGCGCCCCGGGGACGCGAACGAGGCGAGCGCGGTGCTGTGGAAGGTCCTCGGCCACCGGGGTCGGCCGGCCGCGTTCGCGCTGAGCCGTCAGTCCCTGCCCGTGCTGCCCGAGGACGGGGACGGTTTCTCCTCCGCCGACGGCGCCGTGCGCGGCGGTTTCGTCCGGTGGGAGGGCGGGCCCGGGGGAGACCCGGCCGTCGTCCTCATCGCCACCGGCTCCGAACTCCAGCTCGCGGTGGAGGCCGGGCGCACGCTCGCGGCGGGGGGCGTCCGGGTGCGCGTCGTGTCGATGCCGTGCCGGGAGTGGTTCGCCGAGCAGGACGAGGCGTACCGGGAGTCCGTCCTGCCGGCGCGGATCCGGGCCCGCGTCTCCGTCGAGGCGGCCGCCGCCCAGAGCTGGCACGACCTCGTCGGTCTCGACGGTCGGACGGTGAGCATCGAGGACTTCGGCGCCTCCGCACCGCCCGCCACGTTGTTCGAGCACTTCGGGGTCACGGTCGCCGGAGTCGTGGAGGCGGCTCGGGACGCGCTCTCGCAGAACGGGTGACGTCGCGGCTGCGGTGGTCCGGCGGTGAGTGCTGGTGACGTCGACGGGAGCTCGCGCGCTGGGGTGGCGTGGTCGTGCGGCCCTCCCCGTGGTCGGGGTCGTGGTCGCCGGCGTGACCCTCCTCGCGGCCGCCTCCGCCCCGGCGGTGGCGGCCACCGCACCTCTGCGGCTGGTGGCCCTGGGGGACTCGGTGACCGCGGCCCACGGCTGCGGCTGCACCGGGTTCCCCACCCGGTTCGGTCGCGACGTGACCGCGGCCACCGGCATCCCCGTCAGCGTGGAGACGCACGGGATCGACGGTGCGACGGCGGCCGACGCGCTGGCCGCCTCGCGGGAACCGGCCCTTCGGTCCGCGTTGCAGTCGGCCGACGACGTCGTCATCACCATCGGTGCCAACGACGTCGAACCCTCCGCGGCGTCCGTCCCGGACCCCGCGCGCACGGCCGCCACCGAGGCCTGGCAGGCGCAGGTGCAGGCCGGCGTGCAGGACGTCTCCTCCTCCGTCGACGCGCTCCTCACCGACCTGGACGCCTCCCCGCGCCACCCGCGGGTGTTCGTCACCGGGTACTGGGCCGTCGGGCTGGACGGGGCGGTGGCCCGCGCGCTCTGCACACCGCGGCAGGCCGACGCGCAGGTGCGGCTGACGGCGGAGGTCAACGCCGCCCTGGCCGCCGACGCCGCCCGGCACGCCGCGACCTACGTCGACCTCGGCCCGGTGTTCCACGGCGACGACGGGACGGTGGACCCGACCCCGTTGCTGGCCGCGGACGGGGACCACCCCAGCGCCCTGGGCCACGCCGCGATCGCCCGGGCGTTGGTGACGCGCTGGATCCCGCCGCTGCAGCACCGTCGGCAGGGGCGCACCCCTCCGCAGGTCCAGGCCGGTCCCGCCTAGCGTCGCGGAGGCGGACCGACGAGCGGGCGCGTGGCCGCGGCGGTCGCGAGGAGCAGGAGGACGCTGCCCGCGACGAGCGTCCACCGCAGGCCGACGGCAGCGCCGAGGACACCGCCGACGAGGGCGCCGACGGGCTGGACGCCGTGCACGAGCAGCCGCCACGTCGCCAGGGCCTGCGGCAGGTGCTCGGCCGGGACGAGGGTCTGCCGCAGCGTTTGCTGGTTCATCCCGAAGAAGGCCGGTCCCACACCGCGCAGGGCCTGCCCGGCCACGAGCAGCGCGACCACGACCGCCCAGGGCCCTGTCGCCGCGGCCAGCACGAGACCGGCGAGGCCCGTGAGCAGCATCCCGAGGAGGAACGTCCGCCCGCTGCCGCAGCGGGTGGTGACGGCGGGACCGACCAGGGCGCCGACGATCCCGGCGGCGCCCGCGACGGCGACGACGAGGCCGACCCCCACGTCCGGCAGGTGCAGCTCCCGGGCGAGGAAGAGGACGAGGACCACGTTCTGGACGGCACCCGCCAGCGCACCCGCCGTGGCGGCGAGCGTCGTCCAGCGCAGGGCGGGTTCGCGCCACAGCACGGTGACGCCCCGTGCGGCCAGTCGCCGCAGGGGTTCGCGCTCCACCGGACCCGAGGAGGCGGTCCGGCCGTCGACGGTGAGCCGTCGGCGCCACAGCGCCGAGACGACGAAGGACACGGCGTCGACCAGCAGGGCCAGCGGTGCCGTCAGCAGACTCACGAGGAGGCCCGCGACGGCGTTGCCGCTGGTCCCGACCGTCGAGGAACTGAGGGCGCGCAGCCCGTTCGCCGTCAGCAGGTCGGCCCGCGGCACGACCGCGGGCGTGAGGGACTCGGCGGCCACGGCGTCGAACAGGCTGCAGGTGCCGGCCAGCACCACGACCACGCCGAGCTGCCACAGGCGGAGGACGTCGAGGACGGCCAGGACGGGGACCGCGGCGCTGAGGACGGCCTGGGCGAGGTCGGTCGCGACGAGCACCCGCCGCAACGGCCTGCGGGACAGCCACACCCCGGCGGGGAGGGCGAACAGGAGGTTGGGCAGCAGCCCGCCGGCGGACAGGAGACCCATCTGCCACGGGGACGCCTGCAGCACGGTCACGGCCGTCAGCGGCAGGGCGACCGCGGTGGTGCTCGACCCCAGCAGCGAGACGGTGCTGCTGCCGAGGAGGCGCCGGAAGTCCGGGCTCTCCCGCAGCAGGAGGCGGGCCCTCACCGGCGGCTGACGACGAGGTACCGCTCGTCCTCCACCGGGCCACCCCAGTAGGCCGGCGCGGTCAGGCGCGTCACCGCGGCCTCCCCGCGGTGGCGCCGGACCAGGTCGGCCAGCTCCGCCGCCCTCAGGCCAGCCCCGGTGGACCACCGACCCTCCACGAGCAGGAAGCGTCCTCCCGGACGCAGCAGGCGCGTCCACGCGCCCAGCACGTCGGCCGGGTCCTCGAACGCCCACAGGACGTGGCGTGCGAGGACCACGTCGACGGACCCGGGCTCGACCGGAGGGTCGGCGGCGTCGCCCACGCTGAAGCGGGCCGGGACTCCGGCGGCGTCCGCCTTGGCGCGGGCCGCCTCGACCATGCGCGGCGAGAGGTCCACGCCGTGGACGTCGTGACCCGCTTCCGCCAGCAGCACGGACAGGGTGCCCGTGCCGCAGCCGAGGTCGGCGACGACGGCGCCGGACGGCAGCAGCGGGAGCAGGAGGTCCGACCACGCCCGCCGGACCCCCGGGTCGCGCAACCCGTGGTCGGCGGCCTCGTCGAAGGTGGCGGCCTGTTCGTCCCAGAAGCGTCGCGCGTCCTCGCTCATGCGCCCAGCCTGACGCAGCGGACGGGCTAGCCTTCCCGGGGTGCTCACGGCGGCCGACCTCGCGCGCGTCCACGACCTCGTGCGCGCCGAACCCGCCCTGGCGTCCTTCGCGGGTTCCGGCCCCCGGTCGATGCCGTGGGGCAGCGGGAGCGTGCACCTGATCGGGAACTGGGCGGATGCGGGTGTCGAGGTCCTGGTGAAGGTCGGCGCCTCACCGGCGCAGGTGGCGTGGACCCGGGAACTCGCGGGCTCGGAACCCTCCCTCGTCCCGCGGGTGTTCGCGGGCGGGCTCCGCCTCGCGGGAGCCGACCTGGGGTGGCTGGTGCTGGAACGCCTGCCCCACGGCCTGGACGGTGGCTGGGGCGGTGCGGAGTTGACCGCGCTGGTGGACGCCGGGGTGCGTTTCCAGCGGGCCGCCCGCGACGTCCGGCTGGCCGCCGGCGACCTCACCCGGGACCAGGTGCGCGACTGGATCGTCCTCGCACGGGACCGCGGAGCGCCCGGTCCCGTGGACGTCCTGCTCTCCCGGCTCGACGTCGACTGGGAACTCCTGGTCGAGATCTGCCCGCCCGAGGTCTGCCACGGCGACCTCCACCTCGCCAACGCCCTGGTGCGCGCGCCCGCCCCCGTCCGCTCGCCGGCGGTGCTCGTGGACTGCGAACCCTCCCGGATGTCGTGGGTCGTGGAGGCTGCGTACGCCCAGGTGCTGAACTCCGACCCGGCCCGACCCGGCTGGCGGGACCTGGCCGGCCTCATGGCCGGACGCCGCCGCGTCCAGGGCCTGGCGGTCGGCCGGGACGCCGACGTGCAGCGGGCCGCGTCCACCGCGCTGGCCTGGAACGCGCTGCGGTTGTGGGGAGTTCTCGGCCCCGTCCCGGACCCGGGGTGGCGGGCGGCGGCCGTGTGGGAGGAGTGGACGAGGAACTACGTCGATGCGGGGGTGTCGGTCTGACGGTCGTCCCTGGCCGGCGGGCTACCGTTCTCGGGTGCCCGGACCCGCTGTGCTGCGCCCCTACGACCCCGAGTGGCCGCTGCGAGCAGCCCGGCTCCTCGCCGACGTGCGGCGGGTCCTCGCGCCCCTCGGTGTGGCGGAGTCGTTCGAGCACATCGGGTCGACGTCGGTGCCCGGGTTGTCCGCGAAGGCCTACGTCGACCTGCAGGTGACGGTGATGGAACTCCCGGTCGCCGCGGCCCTCGTCGAGGCCCTGGCCCCGGTGGGTTTCGTCCCCGCGGTGGGAGCCCGTCCGGATTCTCCCGGCGTCCACCGCGACCTGCCGCGTGGTTCCGAGGTCGTCCCGGACGAGCTGTGGCGCAAACGCCTGTTCACCCGGGACGTCGACGGACCGGAGGCGTCCATCCTCCACGTGCGGCTCACCGCGTCACCCTGGGCGCGGTACACGGTCTGGTTCCGCGACTGGTTGCGCGCCCACCCCGAGGCGCGCGACCGGTACGCCGAGTTCAAGGCCGCGGTCGCGGTCGAGCACGCCGGGGACCCGGACTTCGACGACTACACCCGCGCCAAGACGGAGTTCTTCGACGCGGTGCAGGAGGAGTTCGAGGCGTGGGGCCGTCAGAGGTCCCGACCCTGACGCAGCTGGCTCGGCGTGCAGGGGCCTGGGGGCCGGGTCCTGCCGACGGTTCGGCACGCACCTCCTCGACGACGACCGCTGCGCCGCCGACGAAATCATCCGCCTCGTGCTCGACACGAGGCGAACGGCGACGGCCCGTCCGGGTCAGCGGCCGAGGCTGGGAACAGTGGTGGTGGTTCCGTCGCGCCACACCACGAGGCCGGTGCGTCCGGGCCGCTCACCCAACCAGCGGGCGGCGTCCGCGTCGTGGGCGTAGGCGGCGGTGGCGTCGATGTCCGCCCACGTCAAGGAGCCGGCGACCACCGTCACCTGAGCGACGGTCGTGGGGTGTCCTCCGGTGCGGGCGTCGACCAGGTGCTGCCCCCGGTGCGCGGTTCCCGACGTGGCGACGGCGCCGTTGGCGACCGGGACGGTCGCCAGCACGACGTGCGGGTCGAAGGGGTCCTCGATGCCGATCCGCCACGGTGGGCTGCCCCGACGGCTGCGGCACACCACGTCCCCGCCGCCGGACAGGCAGAAGTCGGTGTCGGGCAGCTGGCGCAGGTGGGCGGCGGCCCGCTGCAGGGCCCACCCCTTGACCACCCCGTTGGTGTCCAGGACGATCTCGCCGTCCTGCCCCCGTCGGTGGACGTCGAACGCGCCGTCGGACTCCCGGCGGGCCCGGTCGGCCAGGTCCACCACCTCCGCCACCTCCGGTGGGCAGTCCTGGAGTCCGACGTCCCCTCGCCCCAGCCGGCTGATCCACGACTGCGGTCGGTAGGTGCTGAACACCTGGTCGACGTGGTGGAGGTCGGCCACCACCGACGCCCAGGCCCGGTGGCTCCGGTCGTCGTCGGCGTGCCGTCCGCGCAGGGCCAGGCTGACGGGGAACCCCATGACGTGGTCGACGTGCCGGACCATCAGCCCATCTGGTCCAGGGCGCTCTGCAGGGACTGGACGTACCCCGTGCTGGTGACGGTCGCGCCCGAGACCATGTCGATGTCCGCGTTCTGCGCGCTCAGGGTCTCCTGGACCAGCACCGGCAGGGCCTGCGCGTTGATCTCCTGGTCGCGGCCGTTGCCGTCCGGGTACTGCACGACGTCCACGGCGGTGATCTTGCCGTCGGTGAGGGTGAGCCGGACCTGCACCGGCCCCCACCGGGTGCTGGCGGCCGAACCGGTCACCGTGGAGGTCGCACCGGTCGTCCCCGCCGACCCGCCGACTGCGGCGCTGCTGCCGAGGGCGCCCGTACCGGTCGCCGTCGCGGCGAGGGTTCCGGCAGCGGCCCCCTCGGTGGACGTGTGGTACCCGAAGAGCAGCACCAGGACGGTGAGGGTGCTCATGCCCGCCACGACGATCCGTCGGGTCGAACCCCCGGTGCCGGTGGGCGTGCCGAACGCGCTCCCGGCAGGCAGGGAACTCGGCTCATCGAGCATGGTCGTTCACCATCCGAACTCTTCGAGGTGGAGGCGCTCGGCGGGCACGCCGGCGGCCAGGGCTGCGGTGCGGACGTCCCGGGCCCACTCGCGGGGGCCGCAGACGTACACGTCGTGGTGGGCGATGTCGGGGACCAGCCAACGCAGGGCGGTGACGTCGTCGACGGGTGGAGTTCCACGGCCCAGCCACGAACCGTCGCCGCGGCGGGGTCCGGGCAGGTCGACGACCCGCAAGCCGCGCCCCGCGGTCAGGGCGGCGAACTCCGCCCGGAACAGCGGCTGGTCGCGGAACCGGTGCAGCAGCACCGCGTCCCCCGGGGCGTACGGAAGGGCCTCGGCCAGCGCCCGCAGGGGCGTGATGCCCACGCCGGCGCCGATGAGCGTCACCTTCGACGCGGTGCGGGCCCGGGCCGACAGCCGACCGTAGGGGCCCTCGACCAGGACGCGGGTCCCCGGTCGGACGGAGGCCAGACGCCGACCCCCGTCCCCGTCGGTGCGGACGGTGATGCGCAGCCCGTACGGGGTGGGAGCGGCCGACAGGGAGTAGGGGTGGTTGCGCATCCAGCCGGCCCCGTCGAGGAACCGGAACCCGAGGAACTGACCGGCCTCGACGGGCAGCCGGTGCAGTCTCCGCCCGGACAGGTGCACCGA
This sequence comes from Kineococcus endophyticus, assembly GCF_040796495.1. Classification (NCBI taxonomy): domain Bacteria; kingdom Bacillati; phylum Actinomycetota; class Actinomycetes; order Kineosporiales; family Kineosporiaceae; genus Kineococcus; species Kineococcus endophyticus. Next base: position 9,350 of record NZ_JBFNQN010000022.1, read on the forward strand.
GACGACGCCGGGGGCCTCCGGGACGACGCGCGTCACGAACAGCCGGTGCCGCCGGCTGCGCAGGAGCGGCAGTCCGATCCGCCAGACCAGCACGGCGGCGGCCGTGGCTCCCCAGGCGGTCCACCAGAAGACCGTGCGGGCCGGGGAGGAGACGAAGTCGGTCCCGGTCCACAACTGGTGCGGCAGGGCGAGGCCCACGCCGAGGTAGGCGTAGAGGTGCACCAGGTGCCACGACTCGTACCGCATCCTGCGGCGCGAGGCCTTGACGCTGGTCACCACGACGGCGACCAGGGCGAGGGTTCCCGCCGTCGCCAGCAGCATGCCGGGGTAGTCCGTCACGAGGTCCCAGGCGGTGGCCGGGACGCGGGTGAGTTCCCCGGCCGCGTAGCCCCACGTGATGGTGACGAGGTGGGCCAGCACGAGGTCGAAGGAGCAGAACCCGACCCAGCGGTGGACCTTGGCGAGCCGGTCCCGACCGAAGGCGTTCTCCAGCAGGGGGATCCGCGCCATCAGGAGGACCTGGGCGAGCAGCAGCACCGACGCCCAGAGTCCGGACAACCGGCCGAGTGAGCTGAGGCCGGTGGCCCAGCCGGTGAGGTCCTGCGCACCGCGACCGGTCAGCCACCAGTAGGTGACCAGCAGCAGCGACCCCCACAGCGCCGCACCGGCCAGGGCGCGGACGGTCGCGTCGCGTCGCGCCCGGGTCGTCGTCGGGCCCGCTGGGACGGCGGCGCGGTCGGCCGGTCCCGGCAGTGCGGAGGGAGGGAGCACCGCGCTCATGTCGTCACCTTCGTGGTGGGTCGCCGTGGTCCGTCGCCGCGGCTGTACCCGAAGAGCATCGGCGTGGACCCTGCAGCCGTGCCCGGTGCCGGCTAGGGGAGGGCTGTGGAGCAGGGGAGTGGGGCTCACGGACGGAGCAGTCCGCAGCAGGACCCGACCCGCCCGGGGGGCCGGGCCGGGTCCTGCTGCGCGGTCTGGAGAGGCGGAAGCTCAGGCGGCGGTGGACGAGCTCGGGCTGGCGCTGGGAGTGCTGGAGCTGCTTCCCGAGCCGGACGACGAGGACGAACCGGGACCGTCGCCGTCGTGGTCGCCGCCGGGACCGCCGCGGCCGCCACGCCCCGGGAAGGTGGACTCCACCGCCTGCTTCACCTGGGCGGGCAGGTCGGCGGTGCGGGCGTCGGCCTGGGCCTGGGTGAGGTTTCCGTCGCTGACCTGCTGGGCCAGGCGGCTCGTGGCCGCCGCCACGAGGGCGTCGACGAGCTTCTGCTCGTCCACCCCCTGGGAGGAGGCGACGCTGGCCAGGGTGGCTCCATCCGCCTGCAGCGCGGTGCGCAGGTCGTCCTGGCTCAGTCCCAGCGTGGTGGCCGCGGTGTCCAGGTCGATGAGGCGGCCACCGTGACCGCCCGGGCCCCCGCGCAGCGCGTCGCTGGTGCTGAGCGTGTCGGCCACCTTGTCGGCCTGGTCCTGGGTGATGGTCCCGTCGCTCACCAGGCCGGCCAGCGCGTCCTTGACCCGCTGCAGACGGCTGGCCAACGCTCCGGTCGCGCCGCTGGAGTCGGTGGTGCTGGTGGCCGCGGTGGCGGGGGAGGCGAGCACCGCCACGCCCAGGCCCGAGACGGCGACGATCCCGGCGACACCGGCACCGACGATCCGCTTGGTCATCTTCATGGTCGATCCTCGTCTCGACATCGGGGACCGTTCCCCGTGCCACCAGTTGCGGCCGCGGACCTGAGGAGAACCTGTGCCAGGGCTAGCTCGTGGCGTAGAAGCACCGCCCTCGCGGGTGAGGAGGTCCGAAGCCGGTCACCACCCTCCGGGGTGGCACTCAGAGTCTGTCGAGGAACGCGGTCAATGCCCTCGTGAACGTGTCGAACCGATCCCGTCGGATGTCGTGTCCAGCGCCCGCGACGAGTTCCACGTGCAGCAGGGGCCAGCGTTCTCTCGCTTCGAGAGCCATGCGCGGCGACACTGCGCCCGGGTCGCCCAGGAGCAGGAGGCCGGGGACGTGCAGCGCCGAGACGTGGTCACGCCAGGCGTTCGTCGTCGACCAGGAGCGGAACCAGTCGACCACGTCGGGATCGAGCTGCGTCTGCGCCGACGACCAGAGTTCCAGGTCGGCGACGTCCCACGACGGATGGAGAGTGCGCCCGTGAGCTCGCCTGTCAGCTTCGGACATGGCGGCCACTCCGGCCACACGTCGCCGACTGTCGTCGACGTCCTTGCTGCCGTCCTCAGGAACGTCGGGCCAGGCGGGGTCCTCGAGGACGACGGCACGGACCGGCATCCGTGCGGCCGCCAGAGTGGCGTGCACACCTCCCATGGAGTGGCCGACGATGACCGGCCGGTCCACGTGGAGGGCGCGGGTGAGTCCGACGAGGTCACTGGTGTGGGCCTCGGCGAGGTAGTCGGTGGAACGGTCGGAGGATCCGTGTCCTCGAGCGTCGAAGCTGACGACGTCGTAGGACAGCTCCAGTTCACGGGCCACCCGGCTCCACGTGTCGGCGGAGTCGGTCAGACCGTGGACCAGCACCAGACTCGGCTTGCCGGTGCCGCGAGGGCCGCTCCTGGTCCAGGCCAGTCGCATGCCGTCGACGTCAGCGAGTCCGGCCTCGCGCGGCGCGGGGTTGATCGCGAGAGCGCGCGCGACCGGCGGCCACTCCGGGGGCTCCGTCATCACCGATCAGGTTCTCAGGCGGCACCAGTCGCCGGGAAGGGGGCCAGGTGACGTTGTGGCTCGAGGACCCCACCGCCTGGTCGAATGCATGACCGAGTCCTGAACCGCTCATCGCTGACGAGTGGAGTTCCGCTCCGAGCCCTGCGGTGCGCGGCGCCGGCGACGCGTGCCGACAGGTCACGGCCGGTTCTTCGACGAGACCTGCGCGCGACGGGGTGCTTCCGCGAGGATCGCCCGCGCGGTGGACTCGGCGTCCAGGTGCGTGGTGTCGAAGTACCAGCCGAGCGCGCTGAGTTCGCCTGCGATGGTGGCGTGCAGACCTGAGACGTCGTACTCGACCTGCTCGGTGCTGGGGCGTCGGGTGTTGCGCCGACCCGCGGTCGCCAGGTCCGGTGCCAGGGTCACGAACCACACCGGCGCCGGCGTCAGCCACTGCACCATCGCCTCCGCCATGACCGCATCGGCGACGACGTGGTCGACGACGGGGAAGAAGCCCGCCTCGGAGAAGGAACCGGCGAGCAGGCACACGTTGCGGGCGCGCAGCACGAGCTGGGTCCGAGCCTCCTCGGCGGGCTCGTCGACGGGGCCGACCCAGCCGCTGCGGACCATCATCGCCACCGCGTCAGCGGCCACGACGGCACTGCGAGGCAGGGCATCGGCTACCAGACCGGCGACCGTGGACTTCCCGGCTCCGGGAACCCCGGAGAGGACCAAGCACCCGCGGGATCCGTCGATGGGGCCAGCCGTCGCTCCGTGCGTCACAGCTCGCACGATGGCACCCCGTCCTGGACCTGCGCACGTCTGTGTCCATGCGTCACCGTCCATGCGTCACCGAGACGGCGTGTGCCACGTCGCCTACCATCGAACACGTGTTCGAGAAGTCGCGCGTGGTGCGCCACGGCCCGCCGGGGTGGCCCCAGGAGGTCCCCCCGCCGGACGCGCAGGACGTGGAGGACTGGCGCGTGGACGCCGTCGCCTGGCTGCTGGACCAGGCGCCGCCGGAGTACCGGACCTACCCCGCGGCGCGGCACCAGCCCGTCCTGCTCGTCTGGCTGGTCAAGCACCACGTCGCGGCGCAACGGGACGCCGTCCGGCGCGCCACGAGCACCGCCCGGCGGGACCTCGCGCACCGGCTGTCACCGGAGGCCGCGCCCGGCGTCTTCGACGTCCTGGAGCGCGAGGACCTGCGGCTGCGACGCGTCGCCCGGGCCGTCGACCTGCTCGACCAGGCGCTCGACGGGACGAAGTTCGTGCCGCGTCTGTGAGCCGCTCGTGAACGGTTGACCCGGCCGGGCGGGTTCGCGACCGCGGTGTCGCAGGCGGCTCCTAGACTCGCCGGGTCCGTCCGCCCAGCCACAGGAGGCCACCCCGCATGGGGCTGCTCGAGTCCATCCAGGGTCCGTCCGACCTCAAGGCCCTGGCCCCGGAGCAGCTGCCGGAGCTGGCCGGGGAGGTGCGCGACTTCCTCGTCGCCGCGGTCAGCCGGACGGGGGGCCACCTGGGCCCGAACCTCGGCGTCGTCGAGCTGACGATCGGCCTGCACCGCGTCTTCGACTCCCCGCGCGACCGGATCGTCTTCGACACCGGCCACCAGAGCTACGTCCACAAGCTGCTGACCGGGCGCCAGGACTTCAGCCGGCTGCGCGAGGCGGGCGGCCTGTCCGGGTACCCCTCGCGGGCCGAGAGCGAGCACGACGTCGTGGAGAACTCCCACGCCTCGACGTCGCTGTCGTGGGCGGACGGCCTGGCCAAGGCGTTCGCCCTGCGCAGTGAGCGCGACCGCACGGCCGTGGCGGTCATCGGCGACGGCGCCCTGACCGGCGGGATGGCCTGGGAGGCGCTGAACAACATCGCCGCGTCCGACCGGCCCGTCATCGTCGTCGTCAACGACAACGAACGGTCCTACGCCCCGACGATCGGCGGGATGGCCTCCCACCTCGCGACCCTGCGCACGACGCGGGAGTACGAACGCCTCCTGGACTGGGGCAAGCAGTCGCTGCGCAAGGGCGGGGCACCGGGGCGCCTGGCCTACGAGACGCTGCACGGCGTCAAGAAGGGGCTGAAGGACATCGTGGCCCCGCAGGGGTTGTTCGAGGACCTCGGCCTGAAGTACGTCGGACCCGTCGACGGACACGACACCGAGGCCGTGGAACACGCTCTGCGGCGGGCGAAGTCGTACGGCGGTCCGGTCATCGTCCACGTCATCACGCAGAAGGGCCGCGGGTACCAGCCGGCCCTGGCCGACGACGCCGACCACTTCCACGCCGTCGGGGTCATCGACCCCGAGACGGGGGAGGCGCAGGCCAGTTCCGGGGCGTCGTGGACGAGCGTGTTCAGTCGCGAGATCACCGAGATCGCCACGACCCGTCGCGACGTCGTCGGCGTCACCGCGGCCATGCAGATCCCCGTCGGCCTGCAGGAGTTCGCCGACGCGTTCCCCGACCGCGTGTTCGACGTCGGCATCGCCGAGCAGCACGCCGCCACCTCCGCGGCGGGCATGGCCGCGGGCGGTCTGCACCCCGTCGTGGCGGTCTACGCGACGTTCCTCAACCGCGCCTTCGACCAGGTGCTCCTCGACGTCGCCCTGCACCGCGCGGGCGTGACGTTCGTCCTGGACCGTGCCGGGGTGACGGGCCCGGACGGCCCCAGCCACCACGGCATGTGGGACCTCGGCCTGTGCCGGCTGGTCCCGGGGCTGCGGCTGGCCGCCCCGCGCGACGCCGAGACCCTGCGCGAGGAACTGCGCGAGGCCGTCGCCGTCGAGGACGCCCCGACCGTCGTCCGGTTCGGCAAGGGCAAGGTCCCCGCGGCCATCCCGGCCATCGCCCGTGCCGGCCACGCCGACGTCCTCGAGGGTGAGGCGTGGTCCGCGGGCGACGACGTGCTGCTCGTGGCGGTCGGTGCCCTCGTCCCGCGGGCCCTCGAGGTCGCCCGCCGCGTCCGGGAGCACGGCGTCGGCGTCACCGTCGTCGACCCGCGGTGGGTCGTGCCCGTGGACGACGCGCTCGTCGACCTCGCGGGGCGGCACTCCCACGTCGCCGTGCTCGAGGACGGCGGCGAGGTCGGTGGGGTCGGGTGGGCCCTGGCCGCTGCCCTGCGGTCCCGCCGGGACGCCACCACGGTGCAGGTCTTCGCTCTCCCGCAACGGTTCCTGGACTTCGGCGAGCGCGAGACCCTGCTCGACGAGGCGGGCCTGGCCCCGCAGGACGTGGCCCGCCGCGTCGTCGAGGCGGTCGCTCAGCAGGCCCGCTCGAGCGCGTCGTCGGCGACGGCCGAGGAGTCCCCGACGACGAGCACCCCGCGCAGCGCGGCGTTCCCCTCCAGGTAGGCCCCGGTCGCGGCGGGGGTGCAGTCCCCGGGGACCAGCAGCAGGGGCGCGCCGTTGACGGCCGCGGCCGGGACCGCGGCCAGGGCGTCGGGGAACGTCGAGCCCGTGGCGACCACCGCGACCTGCGACTGGGCGTGCACGGCGCGGGCGACCGCGGCGGACGTCGCGTACCGGTCGGCGCCCGCGAGGCGCGTCACGGCGTCGGGAGCGGACAGGAACAGGTCGGCGCGCGCCGCCACGGCTGCCGAGACCGAGTCGGTGCTGCCGATGACGGTGACGCGGGCCCGCTCGGACGCGCTGAGCCACGTGGTCACCGCGTCCGGCAGCCGGTCCGGGGCCGTCAGCAGCAGCGGTTCCCCGCGCCACCCGGCCAGGGCCGCGCCGGAGACGGCGTCGGGGAAGGCGTCCCCGCGGGCCAGGACGAACGACGCCTGCTGGGCGGGGAAGAACTTCTGCGCCACCGCCACGGCCGTGGCGTACCGGTCCGCGCCGGCGGTGCGGTCCACGGTCGCCGACGGCAGCAGCGCCCGGACGGCGGCGAGGACGGCGTCCGGGACGCGGTCGGTCCCGCCCACGACGTGCACGGACGCGGGCTTCAGCCGCGTCAGTTCGGCCCGGGTCGCCGTCGGCAGCCCGCTCGCGGCGGTGAGGAGCAGGGGGCCGTCGAGGTTCGCGGCCGCCGGTCCGGCGGCCAGGGCGTCGGCGAACGACTCACCGCTGGCCAGGAAGACCGTCGAGCCCGTCGAGGGCGCGAACGACCCCCGTGAGACGAGCGCCGCCGTCGCGTAGCGGTCCACCCCGTCGGCACGGACGGTGCCGCTGTAGACGAACGGGGTGCTGACCGCCTGCGCGGTAGGGGCGGCGGACAGGACGCAGGCCGCCGCCAACCCGCCTGCGACCCTCGCGATGTGACGCTTGGTGAACATGAGGTGACTCTACGAGGAGCTCACTCCCGCAGGTCGACGGCGCCGTGGTGCACCGGGAACCCTTCGGCGATCCACCGCTCCACACCGCCGTCGAGGTCGGTCGCCCGGCGCAGCCCCACGGCCCGCAACGACGCCGCCGCCAGCGAGGAGCTGAACCCGTGGCGGCACACGACGACGACACGCAGGTCCGGTCCCGTCGCCTCGGGGATCCGGTACGGGCAGGTGGGGTCCAGCCGCCACTCCAGCACGGTCCGGTCGATGACCAGTGCCCCCGGGAACTCACCCTGCACCGCGCGCTGCGACGGCGTCCTGGTGTCCACGACGAGCGCCCCTGCGGCCTGCTCGGCGAGCAGTGCGGCGGGGGTCAGCCGGTCCAGCTCCGCCCGCACCCGCGCCAGGTGCTCGGCGGCGCCCACTCAGGCCGCTTCGCGCGCCTGCAGGGCGTGCTCGAGCATCTCGGCCATCCGCCACGCCTCGGAGGGGGACAGGTGGAAGCCGAGCTCGCGGTGGGTGCCGAGGCCGGAGTAGATCGCGAGGCCGGACAGGTTCGGCTCGTGACCGTCGTCCTCGATGACGCTGAGGCAGATCCACGGCTTCATGCCGGGACGGAAGTGCGCCATCCGCAGGGGCGGCACGTGGCGCTCACCCTTGAGGTAGGGGACGAGCATCCGCGCGTACGCGAGGTCGTAGACCTCCGTGCGCCCTTCGGCGCGCAGGAAGACGTCGTTCCCGCGGATGGTGAGGGATTCAGCGGCTGTGGCCCCGAGCTGCACACCGCCCATTTCACCGGACGAAGGGCTCCGTGTCTTGTTCGTTACCGGATCCACACGGCCTACTGGCCCTCGGCGAGCACCTTCTCGACGAGGTCTGGGCTCGTCGGCGCCAGCGCGACCTCCTCGCGGGTGACGACGACGGGCCGGCGCAGACCCCGGTCGGCCGGGTCCGTCGCCGCCCACGCCGCACCCACGTAGGCGGGGTCGATGCGGGCCAGGTCGAACCAGCCGCGGGTCCGGTCCGGCACCGCGACCGCGCGCAGGACGTTGCCCGGCGTCCGGTCTGGACCGGCCACGAGGTGCTCGCGCAGCGTCCGCGAGGCCAGCAGCGTCGGCACGTCGCAGCCACCGACGGGGCGCAGCACGCCCGCCGTCGGGGTGCCGGTGTCTCGCAGCAGGCGCTGCACGACGAGGGCGCCGATGTCCTCCAGGCGCGCCAGGTCCTGCTCGGCGACCGTGCTCGACCGGCCGGTGGCGCGCGCCGAGGCGACGGGCAGCGGCAGGGTGCGTTCGGAGCGGCCGTGCGGGACGACGACGCCGAGCCCCAGGTGCAGCGCGCCGCCGAGGACGGTCCCGTGGGTCCAGCCGAAGCCGGGGTGGCGGTCGGCGTCGGCCGGCACGGCCAGCGGGACCACGCGGGCGGTCCCGGAGTGCAGTTCGAGGTGGGCGTGCAGGACGTCCCCGACGCGCAGGCGCGTGACGTCCTCGTCGCCGTCGCCCGCGGCGGAACCGGCGGCGCGCGCGAGGTCGGCCCACTCCAGCGGCGAGCACCCCGGCAGGCGGACGCCGTCGTCGTCGAGGTCGACGTCCAGGTCGTCCACGACGCTGGTGGCCAGCACGCTGCGTCGCAGGATGGCCCGGACGGGGGGCGGCTGTTCGGTGCTCACGTGCCCGACCGTAGGCGAAACGGGCCCGGGTGCAGTGTCGTCGTCGCCCGGACGGGTCAGCGTGTCGCGAGGTGGAACCAGACGGTCTTGGCCGGGGACCCCTCGTCACGGGGCTGCGGCCACCAGGTGGCGCTCTCGTCCTCGGCCTGCCCGCCGACCTCGTCGCTGCGGTAGACGCCCCAGGCGGTGGCGAGCGCGTCGACGAGGGCGATGCCGCGACCGTCGGTGGCCTGCGGCGACTGCGCGCGCAGCGTGGGGACGCGGTCGTCGCCGTCGGTGATGCCGACGAGGATGCCCTCCTCGTCGTGGGTCAGGGACAGCACGACGGGCCCGCGCCCGTGGTCCAGGGCGTTCTGGACAAGTTCGCTCGTCAGCAGTTCGGCGATCCAGCGGCGGGCGACCGGCAGGTGCTCGTCGGGGCAGTGGTCGCAGACCCAGTGCCGCGCCATCGCAGCGGCGGACAACTGCTCGTCCAGGGTGAGACGTTCCACGTCCAGCTCCGTCACCGTCGACACCGTCACCACTTCGTGACCGGGACGACCATCCCCCACTCGGGCGAACCCGGCAAGGCGAACGGTGTCGTCGTGCTCAGCCCGCGACCGTCAGGCGTCCAGCGGTGCGGCGGTGTCCTCCACCACGGCGGTCGCCATCGCCTGCACGAGCGGGGCGGCGACGAGGTCGAGCTGCCAGCCCCGGGCCCCGCGCGCGGCCAGCGCGTCGCGGACGGAGGACTCCTCCAGCGGGGTCGGCGGCGCCCACGCGAGGCGACGCAACGCGTCGGGCTGCAGGACGTTCTCGACGGGCAGCCCGTGCTCGTCGGCCACGGCCGTCACGGCGGCGCGCGCGGCGTTCAACCGTGCCGCGGCCTCGGGGTCCTTGGACGCCCAGGCGCGCGGCGGCGGGGGACCGTCCCCACGCGGCTGGTGGGCCGGCAGGTCCGCGTCTGGCAGCCCCAGGCCGGCGGCGACGGCGTCCGCCCACAGCGACAGCCGCGACCGGGACGCGCGTCCGGTGAACCCGGACGTCTCCGCGAGGGCCTGGGGCGTGCGGGGCATCGCGCGGGCCGCCGCCACGATGGCGGAGTCCGGCAGCAGACGCCCCGGGGAGGTGTCCTTGCGCCGCGCCTCGGCGTCGCGGGCCAGCCACAGTTCGCGGACCACGGCCAGCTGGCGGCGGGAGCGGACGGCGTGCAATCCGGACGTCCTGCGCCACGGCTCGGCCGGCGGCGGGGGCGGGGGAGTCGTCGCGACGTGCTCGAACTCCTGCCGTGCCCACTCCAGCTTGCCTTGTGCGGCAAGGCGTTCGGCGAGCGCGTCGCGCAGGCGCACGAGGACCTCGACGTCCAGCGCCGCGTACGTCAACCAGGGTTCGGGCAGCGGCCGGGTGGACCAGTCGACGGCCGAGTGCTCCTTGGCCAGCCGCAGGCCCAGCAGTTCCTCGACGACCGCGCCGAGGCCCACGCGCGGCAACCCCGCGATCCGCGACCCGAGTTCGGTGTCGAACAGGGTGCTCGGGTGCATGCCCAGCTCCGCCAGGCAGGGCAGGTCCTGGTTCGCGGCGTGCAGCACCCACTCCACGCCCTGCAGCGCCTCGCCGAGGGAGGACAGGTCCGGCAGGGCGGCGGGGTCGATCAGGGCGGTGCCGGCCCCCTCGCGGCGCAGCTGCACGAGGAAGGCGCGCTGGCCGTACCGGTAGCCCGAGGCGCGTTCGGCGTCGACGGCGACGGGGCCCGTCCCGGCCGCGAACGCAGCGACGACCTGCGCCAGCGCGGCCTCGTCGGCCACGACGGGCGGCAGGCCGTCGGCGGGGGCCGACAGCAGCGGCAGCTCAGGTTCGGCGACCTGTTCCTGCTGCTCCGTCGGCGTGTTCGTCACCGCACCACCGTACGTGACCGGTGGTGCGCTCAAGTCACTGGATCACACCTGCGCGCAGGGTGATCGCGACCATCTCGGCGCGGTCGCCCGTGCCGAGCTTGCGGGCGATGCGGGCCAGGTGGCTCTTGACCGTCAGCGCGGACAGGCCCAGCAGGGCGCCGGTGTCCTTGTTGGAGCGGCCGTCGGCGACGTGCTGCAGCACCTCGACCTCACGCTCGGACAGCGAGTCCACACCGGACTCCCCGCCGCGACCCTCGAACCCGACGCCCTCGGGGCGCGTGGTGACGAGGTAGCAGCGGACCCCGGCCGCGACCGCACCGCGCACGGCGAACGGGTCGGCGTTCGAGGAGAGCACGACGCAGCGGTTCCAGCCGGCCGCGCGCAGCTCGGAGACGAGCTGGGCGCCGGAGCCGTCGGGCAGCCCGGCGTCGGCGATGAACAGCGCGCGCGGACCCGTGCGGGCCATCGCGCGGGCCTGGGCCACGCTCGTGGCGTGCTCGACGTTCACGGCGCCGAGCATGCGCAGCGTGCGCGTCACCGATTCGCGCACCGCGGGGTCCGCGACGGCGACGAGGGCCGCGAAGCGGCCGAGACGGGAAGGAACGGCCATCCCGGGGCGTTCGACGAGCGCAGTCACCGTCGTCCTCCTGCAGGCGATCGGGCGCACCCCTGGCGGGTGCACCTCTGGTACTGAGGAGGTGATCGGCCACCCGGGGGCGGTCCTTGAACGTTTGTGCGTCAGTGGGTGCGGCGGCCGAGGGACACGACGCCCTCGGGCAACGGCGGCAGCCCCGCCACCGTGCAGACCAGTTCGCCCCACGCCTGCAGGTGGGCCGGCAGCCCCGCGGGGTCGCGGGGCGTCCACGACGCCCGCAGCTCGACGTCCACCGACGCCTCCCGGTCGGCGAGGGCGCCGTAGCCCTCGGACAGCACCCGCGTCACCGTGCCGCCGACCCCGGTCGCCTCCGCACCGGCGTGCGCCAGACCGTCCTCCAGCCACGACCAGCCGACCTGACCCAGCAACGGGTCCGCGCCCAGTTCGGCCTCGAGGTCGGCACGCGCGTACGTGACGACGCGGAACTCCCCGCCCCACTCCTGCGGCGCCGACGGGTCGTGCAGCAGGATGAACCGGCCGGTGGCCAGCTCGTCGCCGTCCAGGACGACGTCCCCGGCCACGGCCCACGAGTGCGGCGCGATCCGGGCGGGCGCCGGGACCTCCGTGAGCACCAGCTCCGAGCGCAACCGGACCTCGCGCACCGCCGCCACGGCCGCCTCGAAGGCGACGGGGACGCCGGGCGCACCAGGTCCTGAGCGTCCTCGGTGAGCGGTCACGCCAGGGAGCGTAGGCATCCCCGCCCCCGGCGGGGGTGCAGCCACGCCGTGGGAGCATCGCCTCCGTGCCTGACCAGAGCGTGCCCGACCAGACCTCCCCGTACCTGCACGCCGCACGCGGCGGGACCAGCCCCTCCCGCACCCCGGTCTGGTTCATGCGCCAGGCGGGCCGCTCCCTGCCGGAGTACCGCGCCGTCCGGGCCGGCACCACCATGCTCGAGTCCTGCCGCCGACCCGAGCTCGTGGCGGAGATCACCCTGCAGCCGGTGCGGCGCTACGACGTGGACGCGGCCGTCTTCTACTCCGACATCGTCGTCCCGCTCGAGGCGGCCGGCGTGGGCGTCGAGATCGTCCCCGGCACCGGTCCCGTCATCGCCGAACCCGTGCGCACCCGCGCCGACCTCGACCGCATCCCCGAGCTCTCCCTCGACGCCCTGCAGCACATCACCGACGCCGTGCGGCTGACGACGGAACAGCTCGGGGACGTCCCGCTCATCGGGTTCGCCGGTGCCCCCTTCACCCTCGCCAGCTACCTCGTCGAGGGCGGGCCCTCGCGGGACCTGCTGCACACCAAGGCGTTGATGCACGCCGACCCGCAGCTGTGGCACGACCTCGCCGCCCGCCTGGCCCAGATCACCGGCACCTTCCTGCGCGCCCAGGTCCTCGCCGGCGCCTCCGCGGTGCAGCTCTTCGACTCCTGGGTCGGGTCCCTGCCGCTGGCGGTCTACGAACGGCTCGTGGCACCGCACTCCGCGACCGCCCTCGGCGCCGTCCGCGACCTCGGCGTGCCGCGCACCCACTTCGGCACCGGCACCGGGGAACTGCTCGGCGCGATGGCCGCCGTCGACGGCGGCGTCGACGTCCTCGGCGTCGACTTCCGCGTGCCGCTCGACGTCGGCGCCGCCCGCGGCCGCGAGGGGGCCGGCCGTCCCGTCGCCGTCCAGGGCAACCTCGACCCCGCGCTGCTCTTCGCGCCCTGGGAGGTCCTGCGCGAGGACCTGCACCGCATCCTGCGCGAGGGCCAGCGCGCCGGCGCCGGGCACGTCGTCAACCTCGGCCACGGCGTCCCCCCGACCGCCGACCCGGACGTGCTGCCCCGCCTCGTGGAGGAGGTCCACGCGTGGCGGAGGTGACCACGCGTGCCCCCCACCGTCGGCACGTGGTCGTCGTCGGCGCGGGCATCTCCGGGCTCGTCGCCGCCCGCGACCTCCTCCAGACCTGCGACGTCACGGTCCTGGAGGCCGCAGGTCACGTCGGCGGCGTCCTGCAGCGCGCCGACGTCGGGGGACTGACCGTCGACCTCGGCGCCGAGTCGATGCTGGCCCGCCGGCCCGAGGGGACGACGCTGGCCCGCGAGCTGGACCTGCCGCTCGTCAACCCCGCCACGACGACCGCCTCCGTCGCGACCGCCGCCGGGCTCAGCCCCCTGCCCGCCGGGACCCTCATGGGCGTGCCCCGCACGGCCGCGTCCGTCCAGGGGCTGCTCGCCCCCGACGCCGTCGAGCGCGTCCGCACCGAACCCGACCGTCCCGCGGCCCCCCTCGAGCACGCCGTCAGCGTCGCCGACTACGTCGCCGACCGCGTCGGGCAGGACGTCGTCGACCGGCTCGTCGAACCGCTCCTCGGCGGGGTCTACGCCGGGCACGCCCGACGACTGTCGTTGCAGGCCACCGTCCCCGCGCTCTGGCAGCACGCCGTCCGCGGCGGCTCCCTGCTCACCGGACTCGGCCCCGCGCCGACGGTGACCGGACCCGTCTTCGCCGGCGTCGACGGCGGCCTGGCCCGGCTGCCGCTCGCCCTGCACGAGCACCTGCTCGCCCACGGCGCCGACGTGCGGACCGGGACCCCCGTGCGCGAGCTGACCCGCACCGCCGGCGGCTGGCGCGTCCGCACCCCCGACGGGGTCCTCGACGCCGACGCCGTCGTGCTGGCCGCGCCCGCCCCCGCCGCCGCCCGGCTGCTGGCCACCGAGGTGCCCGCCGCCGCGGCCGAGCTCGCCGACGTCGAGACCGCGAGCATGGTCATCACGGCGCTCGCCGTCCCGGCCGCCGACCTCGACGGGCTGACCGGGTCCGGGGTCCTCGTCCCGCCCGTCGTCGGGGCCGGTCGGGGGCTGCGCGCCAAGGCCCTGACGCTGTCCGGGCGCAAGTGGGGCTGGGTGGGCGCGCAGAGCGACGAGCTCGCGGTCCTGCGCGTCTCCCTGGGCCGGGCCCGCGAGACCGAGGCGCTCCAGGCCGACGACGCGGACGTCGTCCGCTGGGCGACGCAGGACGCCTCCGCCCTGCTCGGCCGCGAGCTGCACCCCGTCGACCAGGCCGTCGTGCGCTGGGTGGACGGCCTGCCGCAGTACGCCGTCGGTCACGTGGACCGCGTCGCCCGGCTGCGCACCGCGGTCGCGGCGGCCGGAGGGCTGGCCGTGTGCGGGTCCGTCCTGGACGGCGTCGGCGTCCCTGCGTGCATCGCGGCGGCCCACCGGGCGGCCGCCGCAGTGGCCTGAGGAGCCCTGGGGGAGACTGGGGCCATGTCCGACACGACCACCACCACGGGCCCGACCGCCGACGAGATCAACGACACCATCGCCTACGCGATGTGGTCGGTCTTCGCCGTCGAGACCACCCTCGGTGACGCCGACCGGGCCGAGATGACCGACGAGGTCGCGGGCCTGCTCGAGGAACTGACCGGCAAGGGCCTCGTCGTCCGCGGCCTCTACGACGTCGCCGGCCTGCGCGCCGACGCCGACGTCATGGTCTGGTGGTACGCCCCGACCATCGAGCTCGTCCAGGAGGCCTACCGCCGCCTGCGCCGCACCCGCCTCGGGCGCCACCTCGCACCCGTCTGGTCGGTCGTCGGCCTGCACCGTCCCGCGGAGTTCAACCGCGGTCACGTCCCGGCCTTCATGTCGGGGGACCGGGCCCGCGACTACGTCTGCGTCTACCCGTTCGTCCGGTCCTACGACTGGTACCTGCTGCCCGACGCCGAGCGCCGCACGATGCTGCGCGACCACGGGCTGGCGGCACGGTCCTACGAGGACGTGCGCGCCAACACCGTGTCCGCGTTCGCGTTGGGCGACTACGAGTGGGTCCTCGCGTTCGAGGCCGACGAGCTGCACCGCATCGTCGACCTCATGCGCGACCTGCGGGCCACCGAGGCCCGCCGCCACGTCCGCGAGGAGGTCCCGTTCTTCACCGGGCCGCGCGTCGAGCTGCCCGAGCTCGTCAACGCCCTGCCCTGAGGGACCTCAGACCTGGCGGTAGTCCGCCTCGGAGTCGGCGTCACCCGCGCGGGTGGCGTCGACGTCCGGTTCCTCCTGAGCCAGCCGCTCGTCGAGGGTCTCGGAGTCCCGGTCGCCGTCCTCGATGATCTCGGCGGTGAAGTTGCTGAGGTGGTTCTCCGGCTCCCAGCCCTGGTCGTCCTGGTCGTCGCGCATGAGCGTGTCGGAGGAGAGGACCTCGGGGTCGTCGGCCGAGGGGGACGCGTCCGAGTCGACCTGCTGGAGGTCGGGGTCCGCCAGCGGGTCGACGTCGGGATCGCGGGGTTCGTAGGGCTGCTCGCTCATGCAGCCCAGCCTGCCTCAGGCCTGCGTCGGCCGCAGGCTGAGGCTGATCGAGTTGATGCAGTACCGCTGGTCGGTGGGCGTGGGGTAGCCCTCGCCCTCGAAGACGTGACCGAGGTGCGAACCGCAGGTGGCGCAACGCACCTCGACGCGGCGCATGCCGAGGGAGTCGTCCTCGAGCAGTTCGACGGCGTCGGAGTCCTTCGGGTCGAAGAACGACGGCCACCCGCAGTGCGAGGCGAACTTCTCCGAGCTCGTGAACAACTCGGCCCCGCAGGCACGACAGGCGTAGACACCCTCGGTCGTCGTGTCCTCGTACTCACCTGTGAAGGGGCGCTCGGTCCCGGCCTGGCGCAGCACCTGGTACTCCTGAGGGTCCAGCTGCGCGCGCCACTCCGCGTCCGTCTTCGTCACGCTGTACGTCTTGCTGCTGGTCTCGGGCGTGTGCGCAGTCATGTCCTCCTCAACCCCTCCGGTCCGTGCTGTGTTCCGTGTGGCGTTCCGTCAGCCCAGGCGGGTCGTGCCCGCGTACACGTGCAGGACGGGCACCCCGAGGCTGTCGCGCGCCCGCGAGGCCCAGTCGGCGTGGAACGTGTCCTCGACGGCGTGCGGGCGGGTCACGACGACGAGCTCGCGGGCGTCCGGCTCCTCGGCCAGCGCCGTGCGGACCGCTGGCAACGGGTCGTCCTCGGTGGTCCGGCCCTGTGCCGTGAGGCCCTCGGCGCGCAGGGCCTCGACCGTGGCGCGCAGGGCGGTCTCGGCGTCGGCGCGGGCCTCCTGGGCGTCCGGCCTCCCGGCGCGCAGGTCGGCGAGGGCCTCCTTCAGCTCCCCGAGGCTCAGCTTGTCGACGACGTCGGCGAGCAGGCTGCGCTGGGTGTCGGCCGGCACGAGGACGAGGTGGCGGACGTCCTGCCCCTCGGCGCGTTCGGCGGCGTGCAGCTGCGCGACGTTGCGGGCGTCGACGTCGCCGAAGGCCTCCTCCGTGAGCACGACGACGGTCCAGGGCGCGGCGTGGGGCGACTCGTTCTCGGCAGGCACGTCCGCGACCCTAACGGGGGCGGGTGCGCCCAGCAGCCCGGTGTCGGGCAGGATCGGGGCCGTGATCGCGTCGACACCCCGGGGCCGGAGCAGTCGTGCGGTGCCGCGGTGGGTCGCTCCCGCGGCGCTCTTCGGCGTGGCCGGGGTGGCGCACTTCCTGCGCCCCCGCGGTTTCGACGTCATCGTCCCCCGGGCCCTGCCCGGGTCGGCGCGGGCCTGGACCCTGGCCTCGGGGGTCGCGGAGCTCGGCCTGGCGGCGGGGTACGCGGTGCCCGCGACGCGACGCGCCACCTCCCGTGCGGCGGCCGCATTCCTGGTGGCCGTGTGGCCCGCCAACGCCCAGATGGCCGTCGACGCCTGGCGATCCGGCTCCACCCGCGCCCGCGTCGTCACGACGGCCCGGCTGCCGCTGCAGGTCCCGCTGGTCCGGCTCGCCCTGCGGGGCGGTGCGTGAACGGCCGCCGCGCCGCCGCGGTCGGGGCTGTCGCGACGGCCGCCGCCGCGACCCTGACGGGAGCCGCCCTGACGGCGACCGCGGTCTCCTTCGCCCGCGCCGTCGTGACCCCTCGCCGCCACAAGCCGGACGACCTCGAGGTCCTGCAGGTCGGCCCGCACCGCGTCGTGCTGTCGGCCACGGTCGACACGGTCGTTCCCGGCCGGTACGGCGTCTGGACCGACGGCGGCCGCGGGCACTTCCGGGTCGGGGAGGTCCTCGAGAGCCGCGAGGAGCGCGTCACGCGCGAGCTGCTCGGGGTCGACGCCGGAACCCCCGCCCCGGGCCGGGCGCGCTGGAACCAGTACTACTTCGCCGGCGACCCGGCCGTGGCCCTCGGCCTGCCGCACGAGGACGTCCTCGTCCCCAGCGACGTCGGTGCGCTGCCCTGCTGGTCGCTCCCGGGTCCCGTCGACGGCGGTTCCGACACCTGGGCCGTGCTCGTCCACGGTCGCGGGGCGACGCGCGAGGAGGCGCTGCGCGCCGTTCCCGTGCTGCACGCGCTGGGGGTGCCGTGCCTCGTCCCGGCCTACCGCAACGACGCCGACGCCCCGACCGTGAAACCCGGCCTGTACGGCCTGGGCGACACCGAGTGGCGCGACGTCGAGGCCGTCGCCCGGTACGCCCTGGACCGCGGCGCGCGGCGGCTGCTGCTCGTCGGCTGGTCGATGGGCGGCGCGATCGTCCTGCAGTTCGTGGCCCGCTCGCCCCTGGCCGAGCACGTCACGGCCCTCGTGCTGGACGGTCCCGTCGTCGACTGGTTCGACGTGCTGGACCACCAGGCCCGCCAGGCCGGGGTTCCGGTCCGCCTGGGGCGCCTGGGGTTGCAGCTGCTCGGGCACCCCGTGGGCCGTCGCCTCGTGGGAGTCTCCGGCCCCGTCGACCTGCGGGCCATGGACTGGGTGCGCCGGGCCCAGGAACTGCAGCTGCCGGTCCTGCTCCTGCACTCCGACGCCGACGACTACGTGCCGTCCGGGCCGTCGCAGCGGCTGGCGCAGGCACGTCCGGACCTCATCACCTACGTCGCCAGCAGCACCGCGCGGCACACGAAGGAGTGGAACGTGGACCCGCAGGGCTGGGAGTCGGCCGTCCGGGAGTTCGTCACCTCACGGTTGGAGGCGGGCGCGTGAGCGTGGCGCACGCGCTGTGGACGACCGGGCCGGGTCAGGTCGAACTGCGCGAGGAACTGCTGCCCGTGCTGGGCACCGCCGACGTGGAGATCCGGACGGAGTTCTCGGCCGTCAGCCGCGGGACCGAGGCCCTCGTCCTCGCCGGGGCGGTCCCCTCGAGCCAGCACGACACCATGCGGGCCCCGTTCCAGTCCGGGGAGTTCCCCTTCCCCGTGAAGTACGGGTACCTGTCCGTCGGCACCGTCGAGCAGGCCGGGCCACGGGCCCAGGACCTCGTGGGGCGCAGGGTGTTCTGCCTGCACCCCCACCAGGACCGGTACGTCGTGCCCGCCTCGTCCGTGCTGCCCGTGCCCGCCGCCGTGTCGCCCGGTCGGGCGGTGCTGGCCGGGATGCTGGAGACCGCGGTGAACGGCGTCTGGGACGCCGGTCTCGGCATCGGCGACCGGGTCAGCGTCGTCGGTGCGGGGGTGCTCGGACTGCTCGTGGCGACGCTCGCCGCGCGCGTCCCGGGCACCGACGTCGCGGCCGTCGACGTGCGCACCGACCGCGCGGGAACCGCGGAACGGCTCGGGTTCCGGCTCGTCGCGCCCGACGACGCGCGGCGCGAACGCGACGTCGTCCTGCACACCAGCGGAACGGGTCCGGGGCTCACGACGGGGTTGCAGCTGCTCGGCGACGAGGGCCTGCTGGCGGAGATGAGCTGGTACGGCGACCGCAGCGTGGAGGTCGGCTTGGGGGAGGGTTTCCACTCCCGGCGGCTGACGATCCGCGCGTCGCAGGTGGGGCGGGTCCCGCCGGCCCGTGCGCCGCGCTGGACGACGCGGCGCCGGCTCGCGCTGGCGCTGGACCTGTTGTGCGACGAGCGGTTCGACGCCCTGCTCGACGGGGTGACCCCGTTCGAGCGGTCCGCGGAGGTCCTGCCCGGGATCGCCGCCGTGGGCGGCGACGCCCTCTGCCACCGGTTCAGCTACTGAGGAGTTCGGCATGTTCTCGTTGACGGTCCGCGACCGGTTCATGGTGGCCCACAGCTTCACCGGAGAGGTGTTCGGCCCGGCCCAGCGCCTGCACGGCGCGACGTTCGTCGTCGAGGCGACGTTCCGGCGCGTCGAGCTCGACGGCGACGGCCTCGTCGTCGACATCGGCGTGGCGTCGCAGGTGCTGCGCGCGGTGCTCGCCCAGGTCGAGTACCGCAACCTCGACGACGTCGAGGAGTTCGCGGGGCAGAACACCTCCACCGAGTTCCTCTGCCGCTGGATCGCTGACCGCCTCTCGGTGGACCTGGGACCCGCCGTCACCGGGCTCGCAGGGATCACGGTGCTGTTGCGCGAGTCCGACGTGGCGTGGGCGGCGTACGAGAAGGAGCTGTGAGGTTCCTCCTCGCCCCCGACCTGTCGGCCCCGACGGGCGGGAACCGCTACGACGCCGAGCTCCTCGCCCGGGGGGTCGTGGACCGGGTCGTCGGATCGCTCGGCGAGGTTCCCGACGGGTCCTCGGTCCTGCTCGACGGTCTGCTGGCCTCCGCCCGCCCGGACCTGCTCGCCGCGCACTCCGGCCGCGTGCGGCTCGTCCTGCTCGTGCACCTGCTGCGCGCGGACGACGTCCCGCCCGAACCGGTCCTCGCCGAGGAGGTCCGGTCGCTGCGTCTCGTCGACGCGGTGGTCGTGCCGAGCCGCAGCGCCGCTCGACGGGTCCTCGAGGTCTCCGGGGTCCAGGCCGTCGTCGCCGAACCCGGGACGGCCCCGGCCCGCCCGTCGGTCGCCCGGGGGGCGCACCGCCTGCTGTCCGTGGGGACGGTCGGCGGGCGCAAGGGCCAGCGCCTCGTCGCCGAGGCCGTCGCCCGGCTCGGCGGCCCGTGGTCGTTGCGGTGCGCCGGGACCGTCGCCGAGGGTTTCGCCCTGCCGGGAACCACGTTGCTGGGGCCGGTCGACCACGCTGCGCTGCAGGCGGAGTGGGACCGGGCCGACCTGCACGTCCTGCTGTCGGAGTCCGAACCGTACGGGATGGCCGTCGCCGAGGGCCTGGTCCGCAGCGTCCCGTCCCTCGTGGCCGACCGCGGGGAACTGCCCGACCTCGTCGGGCCCGCCGGCATCGTCGTCGAGCCGGACGTCGACGCCGTCTGCGCCGCGCTGGGGCGGTGGGCCGGCTCGGCCGAGCTTCGGGTAGCCACGCGCCGGGCTGCGGCGGACCGGGAACTGGCGACGTGGGACGAGACCGCGCGGATCGTGAGGGAGACGTTGTGGACGAGACGGTGACCGAGCTCGAGAACTTCGACCCCGACTGGCTGGCGCTGCGGGAACCCGTGGACCACGCCACGCGCTCCCGGCGCCTGGAGGGGTTGCTGGCGGCCCGGCTGACCGACCGGGAACGCGTGCGGGTCGTGGACCTCGGTGCCGGGTCGGGGTCCACCCTGCGCCACCTCGCCCCGCGGTTGCAGGAACTGGGCGTGGCGGCCGAGCAGGAGTGGGTGCTCGTCGACCACGACGAGGACCTCCTGGCCCGGGCGCTGGCGACCCCCGTTCCCGCGGCGGCCTCGGTCGCGACGGCGACCGTGGACCTCGCCGACCGGGACGCGGTGCGGGACGTGCTCTCCGGCGCGGACGTCGTCGTGGGGTCGGCCCTGCTCGACGTGCTGCCCGCGCCGGTCGCGACCGGTCTGGTCGAGGTGCTGTCGACCCTCGACCCGCGGCCGGCGGTGCTCTTCGTCCTCACCGTCGCAGGCGGAGCGACGAGCGAACCCGAGGTCCCGGGGGTCGCGGAGGGGTTCGACGCCGACCAGCGCGTCCACGGCCTCGGCCCGGACGCGACGGGTCACGTCGCCGACGCGTTCGCGGCCCACGGGTGGTCGGTGGAGCGCGAGGCGACACCGTGGCGTTTGAGCACCTCGCCCCTCCTGGACGCCTGGGCCGAGGGCTGGTTCGCCGCGGCCGGAGTGCCTGCGCAGCCGTTGTCCGCGGCCGTCGTCCCCCACGAGGACCTGCTGGCGCAGTGAGGGTTCAGGGCCGGCGCGCGACGAGGGAGAACATCAGGGGGCACTGCGCGGAACCCTCCGGGAGTTCCCACCCCCGCCCGCCCCGCACCAGGGTGGGCAGCGCCTTCCACGGGATCGAGCGGTGTTCGTGGAAGGCCTCGATGCGCAGTCCCGCCGCCAGCAAGGAGTTCAGCACCTCACCGAGGTCGTGCGTCCACTGGTACGTGACGGCGTTCTGCATCCGGGTGTCGCTCGCGTAGGTGGTCCCGTCGTCGAACCGGCTCGGACCACCACCGGAGAAGTACGGCTCACCGAGGACCAGGAGGTCGTCGTCCCGGTCGTACTGCAGAGCACTCGTCGTCGGGTGGACGTCGTGGACGAGGAACACCCCACCCGGTCGCAGGAGACGCGCCACCGCCCGCGCCCACGCCGCAGGTCCGCCAGCCACGTGAACACCCCCACCGAGGTGAGCACCACGTCGAACTGCCGGCCCAGGACGTCGGGGGCGTCCTCGTTGGCGGTCTGCACGAACGAGGCGTCCGGCAGTCCCGCCCGGGCGGCGAGCCGGCGGGCCGTCGCGACCGCCTCCCCGGACAGGTCCGTGCCGACCACCCGGGCGCCGCGGCGGGCGAGGCTGGTCGTGTCCGTGCCGATGTGGCACTGCAGGTGCACGACGTCGAGACCGTCGAGGGAACCCCCGGGGAGGTGCGGGGCGAGGACCTCGGCCTCCACCTCGACCCCGACGGCGCTCGGATCGTCCGCGAAGGCCTCGGCGTCGTGGGCGACGACGTGGTCGGCGACGCGCTCGTCCCAGTTGCGCATGATGGCGGCGACGGGATCCACGGTGAGATCCTAGGCGCGACGCTGGGACTGGAGGCAGGGGACACACCCGCTGGCGTGCGGCAGGAACTCCAGACGTCCTGCCGGGATGGGACGGCGGCAGTGCACGCAAAACCCGAACTCACCCGCGTCCATCCGGGCGAGGGCTTCCTCGACCTCCTGCAGGATGCGTCGCGCGCTGCCGATGCTAGCCGCGATCACCGGGTCGGTCTCCGCCGCCAGCAGTTCCTCGGCGGTGATCGACTGCAGGAGAACGCGACGGTCGTCTCGTGTCTCCTCGAGGGCCGTCCGCAGGTGGTCGTGATCGGTGTGGTGGGTCGTGGCGGTCATGGTGGAACTCCGTGAGAATGACGAAAGGACGCCTCGCGAATGCGGGGCGTCCCTGGGTGTGCTGACCTCTGCGGGTCAGCCACCCGGGGGCGGAACGGTGGGTGCGCAGGTCCACGTGGCGCGGGGGGTCACCCCGAACCGACCGCGTCCATCCACTGCTCGCACGGAACCCACCGTAGCCGCGGGAACCGAGGCGGTCATCCGGTTATCACCGGTGGTGCGGCTCAGAACGGTGGCGGGTCGTCGGCCTCGCGGGCAGCGCGCAGCGCCGCGACCCGCCGCGCCCGGTCGTCGACGTGTTCCCACACGAACTGCGTCTTGAACCGGTGGTGGGTCCGGCACAGGGCTTGGAGGTTGTCGGCGGTGGTGGGGCCTTCGGGCCAGGGGACGACGTGGTCCAGGTCGCAGTCCGCTGCCGGGCGCACGCACCCCGGGCCGCGGCACGTCTCGTCGCGGGCGACGACGAACCGGCGCAACGCCGCGGAGGGGCGGTAGACGTCGGCGGCGATGTCGATCACCTCCCGGGTGCCGGGGGCGGTGACGACCTTGCGCCAGGTGGCGTCGGGGTCGGCGGCCAGTTCCCGCGCCGTCTTGATGGACACCGGGCCGAGGCCGTCGACCCACGCCGCGTTCTCGGGAAGTTCCCCACCGTTGTCCTCGTCGGTACCGAACAGGGTGGTCGCGTCGACGCGCAGCAGGACGTGGACGCTGGTCGCGGGCCGGTGACTGCGGCCGGTCGTCACCGGGTGGTCCTCGTCAGCGGGCTGCTGGTGGGCTTGGTCGGAGGTGGCGGGGGTCCACCGCGTGAGGCCGTCGCGCAGGACGTCGACGAGGGCGTCGTTGACCCTGGTGGCGTGGTCGCGGGTGTCGTGCAGGCCGTGGGCCTTGGTGTGGTCGGTGGTGGCGTCGGCGCAGGCGGTGGCGAACGTCATCAACCGCCGGCCCAGGCCGAGGGGGAGTTCGAGGGACAGGTGGGCGCTGGCGCCGTCCTCGCAGTCGGTCAGGACCGCTTCGCGGCCGGGCCGTCGGGTGTGGCGGACGACGCGTTCGTGGTGCGGGGTCATCCGTTCCAGCAGCCGGAAGCAGCGGCCGTGCAGGGCCGAGCCGACCTTGCCCTCGCGGGCCCAGGTCAGGGCGGTGGTGTGGAACCGGTCCAGGGCCTGAGCGAGAGCCTCACCGTCGAGGAGCGCGGGACCTTCGGTGACCTCCCCGTCGGCGTCTGCGGCGAGGGTCCCGGTGTGGGCGGCGAGGCGGCGGGACTGGGCCAGGATGGTGCGGGCTTGGCGGGCGGTGACCTGTCCGGCGGCGACGGCTTCCCACACGGGCCGTTCGACGGTGCCGGCGGTGTGGGCGGTCCAGACGTGGGTGAGGGCGGACTCGATGGGGACGCCGCAGCTGCGGGAGTGGTGCAGGGCGACCAGTTCGATCGCCGCCTGCAGTGGGGTCCAGGCCGCGAAGGGGTGGCCGTGGTGGCGGCCCATGATCTGGATGCGGCGGTCGGACAGTTCCCCGGCCTGGTCGGGG
>NZ_JBFNQN010000023.1 GCF_040796495.1 Kineococcus endophyticus
GTCCGGTGGTCATAGCGGTGGGGAAACGCCCGGTCTCATTCCGAACCCGGAAGCTAAGCCCACCAGCGCCGATGGTACTGCTCGGGAGACTGGGTGGGAGAGTAGGTCACCGCCGGCCACTCACATTTGTGAGAGGTTGAGGGGAGTGGCACCGCGTCAGCGGTGCTGCTCCCCTCTTCTGCGTTGTGCGCCCATGGCGAAGGGGAGCGTCTCCGTTCGGAGGTCGCTCCCCTTCGTCGTCCCGAGCCCGCTGGTGGTCAGCCGGCGGGAGTCCATCCGAGGTGCGGTGCCACGTGGTCGGCCACGGCGGACAGCACCCGCCGGTGGACTTCCAGCGAACCCTCCGCGGGCAGGACGATGACGAGCCCGTCCGTCTCCTCGAGCACCTCGTCCGCCTGCAGTGCTTCGACGATGGCGTCGGGGTCCCCGCTGAGGGCCGTGCTGTACCGCACGGGGAAGGGCGACTCCCCAATGGGGCGGCCGTCACTCGTCATGCCCGACGAGTAGCCCTCGAGGAACGCGCGGTGGTCGTCGGCGTCCCGCGGCGACAGGAACGGCAGCACGATGCGACCCGCCGAGGTGCGGGGGTTGCGTCGTCCGGCGTGGCCCGCATCGGCGAACGCCTTGCGGTAGCTGCGGATCTGACGCGCCTGGACGACGTCGAAGGGTTCTCCGGTCTCCTCGGTGTTGAGGGTCGACACCTGCAGGTCGAAACCCTGCTGCCCGGTGCGCACGGCGGTCCCTTCACTGCCCGCGCCGTACCAGAGCCGGTCGACGAGGCCGGGAGCGTGCGGTGTCACGGTGAGGTCCCCGCCGGCGGGGATGCCCATGTACTGCGCGGCAGCTTGCGCGACCGGTTCACCGGCGATGGCCCGCCGCAGGACGTCGATGCGGTGCTGGGCCTCGCCGGCGAAACCCCGGGACGAACTCCCGTGCACCACGTCCAGCGCGGCGGCGAGGGGCGCGATGCCGTTGCTGAGGCCCAGCTCGAGCCGGCCCCCGGACAGCAGGTCGACCGTCGCCGCGTCCTCCGCCAGCCGCAGCGGGTCCTCGTACCGCATGGGGATGACGCCCGTCCCCAGGGAGATGCGCCGCGTCACCTGCGACGCGGCGGCGAAGAAGGTCATGGGCGAGGACAGGTAGGGCTCGTGGTGGCGCACCCGCACCCAGGCCGAGTCGTACCCCAGGTCCTCGGCGTGCCGGACGAGGTCGAGACCATCGCGCAGAGCCTGCCCCGCGCCCCCCGAGCCTTCGTCCGCGACGAAGGTGAGGAAGCCCAGCTCGAGCCGCCGTCCGTCTGCCCGTCCCATGCCGTCCACCAAGTGCTAGTAGCTTCAAATACCGACAGTTGAAGGTACTACCACTCGTCATCGGCTCGCAACGCCGTGTCCTGAGCGGTCTCGCCTGTGGACGGCCGACGGCGCGCGACCCGGGAACCCCTACCGTCGACCTCTGAGGAACGGGGAGGATCGGCGTGCGCTACGCAGTGGTGACCGAGGACCTGATGTCGTTGGCCGAGGTGGTCCGTGCGGACGCCTCCCGGGTGACGTCAGCGACCCCTGCTGTGCGAGCCGCCGCTGCGGCCGTCGACGGGTGGGCGGTCGGCCGGGCGAGCACGGCGGCCAGAGCACTGTTCGACACGCTGGCACAGGCAGCGGCCGAGGCCGAGGCGGGTCTCGTGCGCCTCGCCGAGCAGGTCGCAACCGCGGCCGGGAAGTACGACGACGCGGAGAGCTACCTCGTCCGACCTCGGTGACGGTGACGACGCCATCCGGGTGGTTCCGTCGTCCCCCGCTCGTCCGCAGCCGAACTGCGTCCGACGACAGGAGGGTGAGCACCGGTGTCCCGAGCCCCGCGCGCAGCCCTCTGCGCGTCCGTCGCGTCCGGGGCCTCCTGCACGGGCTGGCCGTCGGGGAGGCCGTCGCCTCCGGTGCGCCCGTCGCCGGCGTCCTGCAGCACGGGGTCGCCACCCAGCTCGCGTGCTTCACCGCGGCGGCGGGCATCCGGACCGCGCTGCTCGCCGGTCAGGGGCGTCCGGCCGACCCGCGAGCCGATCTGCTCGACGCCTACCGCCGGTGGGCCCAGGTCCGGCAGGGCGGGCGGCTGCCGGCTCCCCGCACGGCCTGGCTCGACGAGGTGCCGCTGCTGGGTCACGCAGCGGGCGACCCCCGGGACACCGTCCGCGCGCTCGTCGCCGGGGGCGTCGGCACCCGCAGGGACCCGGTGACGACGGCCGACGGCTGGCACGCGCTGGCCCGCGCGTTCCCGCTCGCCGCCCACGTCGAGGCGGACCCTCAGCGCGCCGTCACCGCCGCGGTCGACTCCGTCGCCCTGACGCACGGACCACGGGCCTTCGCCCCGACCGCGGTGGCGGTCCTCCTCGCTGCGGCTGCGGTCCAGAGCGGTGATCCCGTCGAGGCGGTCGCCGCCGGGCTGCGCGACGCCGTGCTGCTGGGCGTGGACTTCTCCGCCGTCGCCCTCGTCGACGACGCCGTCCGGGCTGCCCGTGAGGCGCCGGCGTCCAGCGTCGTCCTGCGCGGCGGCGCCCCAGGCGACAGCGCCGCCGCCGCGCTCTGGGGCGGGACGTACTGCGTGCTGAGTCACCCCGGGTCCGTCGACGCCGCGCTCGACCTGGCCCGCGCCGCGGCGTGCCCCGACGGTGTGGCGGCGGTGACCGGAGCCCTCCTCGGTGCGGCTCTCGGGGCGGACGCCCTGCCGCAGTCGGTGCTGGTCCGCATCGACCTGGCGTACGTCGTGGACCGGCTGGCCCGGGACCTCGCGGCTGTCGACGGGCTGGGGAGCGACGGGACGTCGGACGGCGACTGGAACGCGCGCTACGGCCTCGGCTGACCCACCCCCGGTCGGCCGCGCCGCGCGTGCTGGACTGTCCTTGAGCGACCCCAGGACCCAGGAGGCGGCCGTGGCGCAGCGGTTGCGCATCGCAATCGGCGGGATCGCCCTCGAGGCGAGCACGTTCTGCCCGCACCGGACGACGCTGGAGGAGTTCAGCGTCGTGCGCGGGGAGAAGCTCCTCGCCCGCTACGCGTGGGTGCGGGAAGACTGGGCGGCGGACGTCGAGTGGCTCCCCGTCGTGCACGCCTACGCCACCCCCGGAGGGCCGGCAGTGCCGGAGGCCTACGACGCGCTCGAGGCGGAACTCCTAGCGGGCCTGGACGAGACGCTCGACGGGGTGTTCCTCGACCTGCACGGAGCGCTGTCGGTCGTGGGGCGGGAGGACGTCGAGGGTGCGCTGGCGCGCCGGGTCCGGGACCGCGTCGGGGGGCGCACCCTCGTCTCCGCGTCGATGGACCTGCACGGCAACGTCTCCCGCGAGCTGGCCGAGGCGGTCGACCTCATCACCTGCTACCGCATGGCCCCGCACGAGGACGAGTGGGAGTCGCGGGAACGCGCCGCCCGCAACCTCGTGCTCCGGCTGCGCGACGGCGGCCGACCGCTGAAGGCGTGGGTGCAGGTGCCCGTGCTGCTCCCGGGGGAGCGCACCAGCACCCGCGACGAACCGGCCCGCAGCATCTACGCGCGGGTCCCGGAGGTCGAGGCGCTCGACGGTGTGCTCGACGCGGCGGTGTGGGTGGGGTACGTGTGGGCCGACGAGCCCCGCTGCCGCGCCGCGGTCGTCGTGACCGGTGACGACCCGGAGGTCCTGAGGACGGAGGCGGAACGGCTGGCGCGCAGCTACTGGGACGCGCGTGGCGCTTTCGAGCTCGTGGCGCCCGCGGGCACCTTCGAGGAAGTGCTCGACGTCGCGGTCGACTCCGCGGCCCGGCCGTTCCTCCTCAGCGACTCCGGGGACAACCCCACCGCAGGTGGAGCCGGCGACTCGACGGTCACCCTGCACGCGCTCCTCGCCGACGACCGGCTCGCCGCCCGCGTCCTCGACGTGGTGCTGTCGAACGTCACCGACCCCGTCGCCGCCCGCGCCTGTGCGGACGCGGGGGTGGGCGCGGAGGTGGTGCTCGACCTCGGCGGCCACGTCGACACCACCGCGCCCCCCGTCCCGTTCCGCGGGACCGTGACATCGGTCGACCACTCGGTCGGCGTCCGCGCCGTCGTCCGGTCGGGCCCGGTGTCCGTCGTCGTCACCGAACGCCGGGCGCCGCTGCACCGCGAGGCGGAGTTCCAGGCCCTGGGGCTCGACCTCCGGGCCGCCGACGTCGTGGTCGTGAAGATCGGCTACCTCGAACCCGACCTGTTCGACCTGGCCGCCGACTGGCGTCTGGCCCTCACCCCCGGCGGCGTCGACCAGGACCTGCTGCGGCTGGGGCACCGGAGCCTCGGCGGCCCGGTGTTCCCCTTCGACCCCGACCCGCCCACCCCCGACCTGACCCCCGTCCTGATCCCCTGACGTGGCCTCCGGCGGCGAGCTCGTCGACGCGACCGGCTCGCAGGATGAGCCGGTTGCGTCAACGATCCCGCCCCCGGAGGGTGGCCGGCAGGTCAGGGGACGAGGATCGCCCGGCCCCGGACGCGCCCGCCGTCGAGGTCGTCGACCGCCGTCTGGAAGTCGTCGAGCGCGTACTTCACCGTGTGCAGCGTCACGAGGCCGCGGGCGGCGAGCGCCATGAGTTCGGTGAGGTCGTTGTAGGAGCCGACGAGGTTGCCGACGATGTTGATCTCGGTGGAGATGATGTCGATCGTCGGGACGTCGATGTTCTCGCCGTACCCGACGACGTGGTAGTCGCCGGCCTCGCGCAGCATCTTCAACCCCTGCGCCGTCGATCCGCCCTCGCCGACGAAGTCGACGACGACCTCCGCGCCGTGCCCGCCGGTGAGGTCGAGGACGTGCTCGACGTGGGAACCGTCCGCGACGACGCCGTGGTGCGCGCCGATCGACTCGGCCAGCGCGACCGCGTCCGGGTTCCGGTCCACCACGACGATCTCGGCCGCCGTCATGGCCGCGAGGACCTGGATGCCGATGTGCCCGAGACCGCCGGCGCCGATGACGACGACGCGGTCGACGGTTCGTAGACGTCGAGCCGCCTTGGCCGCCGCGTGGTACGCGGTGAGCCCCGCGTCGGCGAGGGCGGCGACGTCGGAGGGTTCGAGGGCGTCGTCGATCTTCACGACGCTGCGCGCCGACGTCTTGAGGAACTCGGCGTACCCGCCGTCGCTGTCGATGCC
Organism: Kineococcus endophyticus; assembly: GCF_040796495.1. Lineage (NCBI taxonomy): Bacteria > Bacillati > Actinomycetota > Actinomycetes > Kineosporiales > Kineosporiaceae > Kineococcus > Kineococcus endophyticus. Next base: position 5,140 of record NZ_JBFNQN010000023.1, read on the forward strand.
GGGGAACACCTTGTTCGCGCAGTGCACGTCGTCGCCGGATCGGCACGCCCGGCACAGGCCGCACGTGATGTTCGGGTGCAGGATCACCTTGTCGCCCTCGGCGACGTTGGTGACCGCCGACCCGACGGCGGTGACCCACCCGGCGTTCTCGTGCCCGATGGTGTATGGCAACGTGACGCCGGACTTCTCGGCCCACTGCCCCTCGAGGATGTGCAGGTCGGTGCGGCACACCCCGGCGCCGCCGATCTTGACGACGACGTCGAACGGCCCGGTGACCTCCGGGACGGGGACGTCGTGCATCTCCAGCTTCTGGTGGTATCCGGTGACGCGGACGGATCGCATGGTGCTCACGCGGTCTCCCTGGTGGTGACGACGAGGGGCAGGAGGGGGTGTCCGCCGCGCAGGTCGGCGGGTTCGGATCCCTCGGGACGGAACGTCTGGTCGTCCTCCGACCCCGGGTAGCGGGTGGCGAGCAGGCCACGGCAGAAGTGCGCGTTCCCGTCGATGGAGATGCGCGTCGAGCGGGCGCGGCGCAACCGCAGCGGGACCTCGTCGCGCGGGTACGGGGTTCCTTGGTCGTCGACGAGGACGGGGTCCGAGGGTGCGGTGCCCAGCCCGAGCGCCGCCCGTCGGCGCAGGAGCGCGTCCGTCGTCCGCTCGTCGCGGAGGTCGGCCAGCACGACGTCGCCGAGGTCCTCCTCGCGCAGGGCGGTGTCCGCGCGCAGCAGCGTCGTCAGGGCCCGCTCCATCGCCGCGGTGTGCGCCTTGCGGCGGAACGTCAGACGCAGGTCGTCGAGGTCCTGCTCGGCCTCGTGCTTGAACGTCCCGCGGTACCCCGCGTCGGCGGCCAGGCCGGCGTTGATGAGGTCGGAGTCGTGGTGGTCGTCGAGTTCGACGACCACCGTCCGCGTCCACGGCAGGTCGTTCAACGCGTCCTTGGCGTCCGAGGCCATGAGGTAGGCGAAGTTCGGCGAGCAGAACGAGGTCGGCAGCCGCAGGTGGACGACGACCGCGTCGCCCTCGACCGCGAGGGAACGGACGAACCCCAGGTCGGTGATGGGTTCGTCGAGCTCGGGGTCCAGCACGACCGCCAGCGCCTGGAACGCCTGCCCCCGCAGGTCGCCACGGGTCTCGGGGAGGACGGCGGTCATCACGCCACCGCCACGGCCTGCGGCTCGGCGTGCTGCGGCGGGTTCGCGACCTGCAGCTCCTCCGGCACGGGGATGTCGTAGATCGCCGCGGCGTTCAGCCCGAGGATCTTCTTCTTCTGGTCCGTCGTCAGCGGGGCGTACTCGCTCATGTCCTCGGGGATCTGGAAGTCCACGAACGTCTCGACGAGCCACTTCGGCGTCCACAGCGCGTAGTCGCTGGAGAAGAAGATGCGGTTCTCGTCGAGCCAGTAGAGGAGTTCGCCGATGATCTGCGCGAAGTACCGCGGGCGGGTGTGGATGAACGGCAGCGCGACCGCGAGACCGGCGTAGACGTTGGGCTCCTGGGTGGCGATCCAGCAGAAGTCCTCCAGGCGCGGCAGCCCGCAGTGCTCCACGACGAAGTTCAGGTCGGTGAAGTCGGTCGCGACGTGGTCCACGTCGGCCACGTCGAACGCGTCGCGGTCGAGCGGGCGGATCGTCGGGCCCTTGTGGACGTGGATGTTCTTGATGCCGACCTCGCGGCAGACCTCGAGGTACCGGTAGGTCCAGGGGTCGCTGAGCTTGTAGCCACGGGAGTCCCCGTGCCAGTCCGCGGTGTAGAGCTTGACGCCCTTGAGGTGCATCTCCTCGGCGTCCCGGCGCAGCCGGTCCAGACCACGTTCTCCGTCCCGGGGGTCGAACCAGTGGTTGTACGTGAGCTTGTCCGGGTTCGCCGAGGCGAGCGCGAAGGCCTCCTGCGTCTGGCCGAACCCGTTGACGTAGAACTCGCCGAGCCGGGCCGGCTGGAAGATCGCGTGGTCGACGTAGCCGTCGGTGAACAGGTCCTTCATGAGGCGCTCGCCGCCCTGGTACAGGTACTCCTCGTAGGGCCAGAGCTCGGAGGCGGGGCTGAGGTTGCGGTGGTAGTCGTAGAAGCAGTCGATGAACTGCTTGCCGTGGACGTTGCGCTGGTTCTCCGGCCGCGCGTCCCACAGGGCGATGTGCGCGTCGAGGATGAAGTACTTCTCGCCGTCCTTGGTGTACATGCTGCTGCTCTCCATCTCCGGTGACGGGGCGGTGCGTTGCGCCCACCGTAGGCAGCAGGGTGGGCGCTCGGGTGTCCCGCGTGTCTCACTTTGAGACGCGCAGGGCTGTGCCGGCGCGGAGCCCGGACGTACCGTGGTCGCACCCGAGACAGGGAGGGACCGTGGGCGAGGGAGCTCCGGAGCGACGACCCGGCCGGCACCCCCTGCGCGCCGGGGTCCCGGTCGCGGACCGCGTCGCCGCGTCCTGGCGGCGCAGCAGCGAGTACGGCGTGCAGACCGAGGCCGTCGAACCCGTCTTCTCCGGGACGTGGGAGCAGGAGTCGCTGTTCTTCGAGTGCGGACGGGAGGTGCTCACCGACCTGCACCGCACGCTCGTCGACGAACCGCTGAGCCTGATGCTCACCGACGCCGACGGTCTGGTGCTGAACCGCCTGTCGGGGGACACGTCGCTGCTGCGCAGCCTCGACGCCGTCTTCCTCGCCCCGGGGTTCGCCTTCTCCGAGCGGGAGGCGGGCACGAGCGGTCTCGGTCTGGCCCTGGCCGACCGGATGCCCGCCGTCGTGCGGGCGCAGGAGCACTACTCGACGAGTCTGGCCGGGTACACGTGCGCGGCCGTCCCCGTCCTCGACCCCGTGTCCGGGCGGCTCGAGGGCAGCGTCAACATCACGACGTGGTCCGAGCAGCCGGGCAAGCTGCTGCTGGCGCTCGCGCAGTCCGCGGCCGGGGCGACGTCGGCGCTGATGCTGGCCCGCTCGCGGGGACGCTCACCGCGGCCGGCACCGCGGGGCGAGGTGTTCCACGTCCAGCCCGGGACGCTGGAACCGGGCAGCGGCACCGTCCAGACGTTGTCCGCGGTGTGGCGGGAGGCGGTGCAGCGGGCCGAGGACGCGGTGCGCGCGGGTCACGTCGTCGTGGCGGTGGGCGAGCGCGGGACCGGCCGGGCCACGCTGCTCGCCCAGGCCGTGCGGCGCGCCCGACCTCGCGACCGCATCCTGTCCGCGAGCCCACCCGCGCCGCAGGACCTCGACGCCTGGCTCTCGCTGTGGGCGCCCGAGCTCGGGAAGGCGGACACCTCCGTCGTCGTGGGGGAGGTCGACTCGCTGCCCGCCCGGGCCGCCGAGGAACTGCGCGCCCTCGTCGTCGCGGCTCGCGGCGCCCGTCCCGGGCTGCCCGTCGTGCTCACCGCCGAGGACCTCGCCGAGGTGCCCGCGCCCCTGGCCGGGCTCGTCGACGCCGTCGTGCCCGTGCCGCCGCTGCGCGACCGCCCGGGCGACGTGCTGCCGCTGGCCCACCACGTCGTGCGGCAGACCCGCGGCCGCGACCTCGACATCACGCCCGCGGCCGCGCGGGCGCTGGAGACGTGTCCGTGGCCGGGCAACGTGGACCAGCTGCACCGCGTCGTGCGACGGGCTGCGCTGCAGGCGGACACGATCGACACGCGGCACCTGTCGTCGGAGGTGTTCAGCGGGTCCGGCCACCGCCTCTCGCGCATCGAGTCGGTGGAGCGGGACGAGATCGTCCGTGTCCTCACGACACCCGGGATGACCGTGAAGCAGGCGGCCGCCGAACTGGGCATGAGCCGGGCGACGGTCTACCGCAAGGTGGCGCAGTACGACCTGCGGATCCCCCGGTAGACCGGCGGAGTAGTTGCCAGGGGTTCCCTGTGTGAGTCCTGAGTGGCATGGTGTGCCCGGTCCGTCGCACCGTCGCGAGGAGGAACCACTGTGAAGACCCGCAGGACGACCCTGGCCCTGGCCGCCGCGCTCACCCTCACGTCCTGCGCCGCCCCACCCGGCGACTCCCCGGGCGAGGTCCCCACGCCCGACCGCGCGAAGAACGTCATCGTCCTGCAGGGCGACGGCATGGGGATCGCGCACCGCGAGCTGATCCGGCTCGCCACCGTGGGGCAGGACGGCGAGCTGGCGATGGACCGGCTCGAGGTGAGCGGCTGGGTCCACACCGACCCCGCCGACCCCACGGAGACCGTCACCGACTCCGCGGCCGCCGCCACCGCCTACGCGACGGGCGTCCGCACGTTCAACGGCGCGGTCGGCGTCGACGTCGCGGGGAACCCCGTGCCGAGCCTGCTGGAGCGGGCGCGCGACCTCGGCAAGTCCACCGGCCTCGTGACGACGTCGCAGGTGACCGACGCGACGCCCGCGGCGTTCGCCTCGCACGTCCTCGACCGCGACGACCAGAGCGAGATCGCGCGGCAGTACATGGAGGAGACGAAGCCCGACGTCGTCCTCGGTGGTGGGGAGGACCGCTGGCTGCCGCCCGCGGAGCCCGGCGCGTTGCCGGACCACCCGTGGACGGACCCGACGGAGGAGAGCGCCGGCACGGCGGGCGACCTCGTCGCCCGCGCGCAGGAGCTGGGGTACGAGCACGTCTCGAACGGCGCGGAGCTGGCCGCCGCGACCTCGCCGAAGCTGCTCGGGCTGTTCGCCAACGAGGAGATGTTCGAGCACCGCAACGAGGGCGAGGGGGCGATCTACCAGCCGTCGGTCCCGTTGCGGGACATGGCGTCCAAGGCCCTCGACACGCTGTCGGCCGACGAGGACGGGTTCTTCCTGCTCATCGAGGAGGAGGGGATCGACGAGATGGCCCACCACAACAACGCCCACCTCACGATCGCCGCGGGGGCCGCGTTCGACGCGACCGTCGCGCTCGTCCTCGACTTCGTCAAGGCCCACCCGGACACTCTCGTCGTCGTCGAGGGCGACCACGAGACCGGCGGCCTGACGATCGAGAACGTCGACCCCGACGACGAGAGCGGCGAGGCCGACTCCCGCGAGGACGGCCCCTTCACCGTCGCCGGGTCGGAGCTGCAGTTCACCGTCGACTGGACGACCACCGAGCACACCGGGGCGGCGACGCCCTTGACCGCGACGGGACCCGGCTCGTCCGCGCTCGGCCGGGTGCAGCACGGCACCGACGTGCACGACGCGATCCTGGCCGCCCTGCACTGACCGCGGCTCCACGAGCGTTCCGCGGACCCCGTGACACCCTGGGAGCGCACCCGACGCACCCTGGGAGGAACTCGCCGTGGCCGGTGGACTCGTGGCCCTGCTCGACGACGTCGCGCTCATCGCGCGGGCGGCGGCCTCCTCGATGGACGACATCGGGGCCGCCGCCGCCCGCGCCAGCGCGAAGGCCGCTGGTGTCGTCGTCGACGACGCCGCCGTCACCCCGCAGTACGTCCGCGGGCTGACGCCCGAACGCGAGCTGCCGATCATCCGCCGCATCGCGCTCGGCTCGCTGCGGAACAAGCTGCTGATCATCCTGCCGGTGATCCTGCTGCTCAGTCAGTTCGCGGACTTCCTCCTCACCCCGATCCTCATGCTCGGTGGCGCCTACCTCGCGTTCGAGGGGGCCGAGAAGGTGTGGGCCAAGGTGTCCGGGCACGGCCACGGGCACGAGGACGGCCCCAAGGACGAGGGGACGATCGTCTCCGGCGCGATCCGCACCGACCTCATCCTGTCCGCGGAGATCATGGTGATCTCCCTCAACGAGGTGGCCGACCAGCCGTTCTGGTCCCGGCTGGTCATCCTCGTCGTCGTCGGCGTCGCGATCACCGTGCTCGTCTACGGGGCCGTCGGGCTCATCGTGAAGATGGACGACGTCGGGTTGAAGCTCGCCGAGAAGCCCTCGGCGGGCCTCGCCCGCTTCGGTCGCGGGCTCGTGAGCGCCATGCCGAAGCTGCTGACCGTCCTCACCGTCGTCGGCACGGCCGCGATGCTCTGGGTCGGCGGCCACATCCTCCTCGTGGGCACCGACGAGCTCGGGTTCGGTGGCCTCTACGCCGTCGTGCACCACCTCGAGGAGGCCGTCCACGGCGTCGCCGGCATCGGCGGAGTCCTCGGCTGGCTCGTCAACACGCTGTGCAGCGCGGTCGTCGGGCTCGTCGTGGGGGCGGTCGTCGTCCTCGTCGTGACGCTGGTCCGGAACCGCCGCGCGGCCCACTGACCTCGATCCGCGCGGCACCATGTCCCGCGTGAGGAGAGCGCTGCTCGACGACGTCCACCGCATCGTCGACCACCTGGCCGAGACGCTCGGCCGCTCCGTCATGCTCGACGACCCCGACCTCGCCCTGCTCGCCGGTTCCCGGCACTTCGGGGACGAGGACCCCTACCGCGTGAGCGTGGTCCTGGCCCGCGGTGCGAGTGCCGAGGCCGTCGAGTGGTTCCGCCGCTTCGACCTGGCCGGCGCCGAGGGGCCCGTCCACGTCCCCGGCAACGAGGCGCTCGGGCTGCGCCCGCGCCTGTGCTACCCCGTGCGCTGCAACGGGGTGCACCTCGGGGCCCTGTGGCTCATGGACGACGGCCGGCCGCTGGACGGTGAGCTGGTCCGCGACGCCTGCGTACGGCTGGGACGCATCCTCGCCGAGAGGGGCCACACGGGCGGCCTCGACGAACCCCTCGTCGACGCCCTGCTCGTCCAGCTCGTGCGCGGGGTCGACCCCGACCACGTCCTGGACCTGCTGCGGGCCGAACGCTTCGTCGACGCCGGCCGCCGGCACGTCGTGGCCGTCGCGCACCCCGTCGCCGGCGGCCGGAGCCCCCTGGAGGTGGTGGCGCACCGCGCGGCCCGGGCCGACCACGTCCTGGACCACCGGGTCGTCGCCGTCGAGGAGTTCGCCGTCCTCGTCGCCGCCGTCCGCCGCTCCAGTCCCGCCCCCGAGCTGCCCGAGGTCCCGTCGACGGTCGGGGTCAGCGACGTCGGCGAGGTCGAGGACCTGCGGGAGCTGTTCGTGCAGGCGGCGCTCGCGGCCTTCGCGGGGCACCACCTGTCCTCCGGCGGGGTGACGCGGTGGGGTGACCTGGGCCCGCTCACCGCCTTCCTGCGGGCCGCCACCGGGCCCGTGCGGACCCCGACCCTGGCGAGGTTCGAGGAACTCCTCGACGGCGACCGCGCGGGGACGGCGAGTGCGACGGTCGCCGCCTACCTGCGCCACGCCGGGGACACCACGGCCACGGCGGCCGAGCTCGTCGTCCACCGCACGACCCTGCGCTACCGCCTCGAGCAGGTCGAGGCGCGCACCGGTCTCGACCTGTCCGACGGCCGCGACCGGGCCGCCGTCCAGCTCGTGTTGCTCGCGCGTGACGTCCGCGTGTCCGGGCTCGCCCCGTTCCTCTGAGGTGAGGAACGTCGGCGGGCAACGTCCTCGCGCGGGCGGATGAACCCGTTCCGTCGCCTGCCGAGACTGGTGGGCACCACCCGGCAGGCGGGTGGTCGCCGACCCCGTGAGGTGCCCGTGACAGCGCAACCCGAACCCGCCACGACGTCGACGAGTGCCGCGCGGCCCACCCTGGACGACGCTCCCTTCAACCGCCTACACCTGCTCGCCACCGTGTGCGTGCTGGGCGGAGCGGCCCTCGACGGGTACGTCCTCGGCGTCATCGGCCACGCCGTGGGACCGGCCTCGGCCCAGCTCGGGCTGAGCGCCCTCGGCTCCGGTCTGCTGGCCGCCAGCGCGCTCATCGGCGTCTTCGTCGGCGGGCTGTTCTTCGGCGGCATCGCCGACCGGTTCGGCCGGCGCCGCGTGTTCCTCTGGAACCTGCTGGCCTTCGTCGTGCTGTCGCTGGCCCAACTCGTCGTCGACAGCGCCTGGCAGCTCGTGGCCGTGCGGATCCTGCTCGGTCTGGCCATCGGCGTCGAGTACGCCGTGGGGGCCGCGCTGCTCGCCGAGTTCGTGCCCCGCCGACCCCGCGGGGCCCTGCTCGGATCGATCCAGGCGCTCTGGATCGTCGGCTTCGTCGCCGCGTTCCTCATCGGGTCGGCGGTCAGCCCCGACGCGTGGCGGTGGCTGCTCGCCAGCAGCGCGCTTCCGGCGTTCGTCGTCCTCGTCCTGCGCACCGGATTGCCCGAGTCGCCGCGCTGGTTGCAGGCCCAGGGCCGCACGGCCGAGGCCGAGCAGATCGTCCACGACCGCATCGGCGACTACGCGATCCCCGACGTCGCCCCGGCCGCCGCCCGCGCCGGGCTCGCGGAACTGTTCACCCCCGACCGCTGGCGGCAGTCGCTGTACGCCGGCCTGTTCTGGTTCTGCCAGGTCGCCCCGTTCTTCGCGATCTTCACCTTCGTCGGGCCGATCCTGTCGATGCTCGACGTCCAGGAGGGCTTCACCGGAGACCTGCTGATGAACGTGCTGCAGCTCGTCGGCGCCGGGCTCGGGGTGTGGGCGCTGCACCTGTTGTCCCGCCGCGCGTTCGTCGTCTCCAGCTTCGCCGTCACGGTCGTCGGGCTGCTCGTCATCGGCCTGTTCCCCGACGCCCCCGGTGTCCTCGTCGTCGCGGCGTTCGGCCTGTTCACCCTCGTCATCTCCGGGGCCTCGAACATCCAGTTCGTCTACCCGAGCGAGATGTTCGAGACCCGGCTGCGCACGACCGGTGTCGGGTTCGCGGCCGCCTTCAGCCGGATCGGTGCGGCGCTCGCGACCTACCTGCTGCCGGTCTCGCTCGACGCCCTCGGTGCCCACGGCACGCTGCTCGTGGCCGCCGTCTTCCCGCTCGTCGGTCTCCTCGCCTCGCTCGCGTGGGCGCCCGAGACCCGCCGTTCCGCCCTCGCCTGACCCGGAGGACCCCTGATGACCGCCCCCCAGTTCCAGACCGACGTCGTCGTCGTGGGCCTCGGCGCCTTCGGGTCCGCCGCCCTGTGGCGGTTGGCCGCGCGCGGCGTCCGCGTCACGGGTGTCGAGCGCTTCGGCGTCGGCCACGCCCTCGGCTCCTCCCACGGGGCGACCCGGTTGTTCCGCGTCGCCTGCTACGAGCACCCGGCGCTCGCCCCGCTGGCCCTGAAGTCCCTGGCCCTGTGGACCGAGCTGGGCGAGAGCACCGGTGAGGTCCTCGTGCGGCAGACCGGCTGCCTCAACACCGGGTCGCCCACGAGCGCGCCCGTGGCGGGAACCCTCGCCGCCGCGGAGGCCGCCGGAGTTCCCGTCAAGACGCTGAACGCCGAGGAGGTCCGGCAGACGTACCCCGGCTACGCGTGGCTCGACGACGGCGACCTCGGCGTCCTCGACCCGTGGGCGGGCATCTGCTACCCCGAGCGGAACGTCCGGGCGCACGTCGCGGAAGCCCGCCGGCTCGGCGCGGAGGTGTTCGAGCACACGACGGTCACCGCCGTGGAGACCACCGACGACGGGGTGCTCGTCCGCACGCCGACGGCGACCATCGCGGCGCAGCAGGTCGTCGTCGCCACCGGCGCCTGGCTCGGCACGCTCGTGCCGGACCTGCCGCTCGACCCGCGACGGATGCCCATGTTCTTCTTCCGCGCCCGACCCGGGCACGAGCAGGACTACACGCTCGACGCCTTCCCGGCCTTCACCCGCGCCCTGCCGGACGGCACGGAGGTCTGGGGCCACGGCTCGGCCGACGACTACGGCGTCAAGCTCGGGCTGCTGCCCGACGGGGACAACTTCGCGCCCACGCAGGCCGAGACCCTCGACCGGTTCGTCCACGCGAGCGACAGCGCCGAGCTCAGCGCCGCCGTCGTCCGCGCCTTCCCCGGGGTCGACCCGACCCCGGAGAAGGCCACGCCCTGCATGGTGAACAACACCCCGGACGAGCAGTTCGTCATCGGCCGCCCGCACGGCGCTGAGCGGGTCGTCGTCGCCGGCGGGGACTCCGCCCACGGGTTCAAGCACGCCGCCGGGGTGGGGGAGCTCGTCGCCCAGCTCGTCGTGGGTGAGCAGCCCTTCCTCGACGCGGGGTTCGTCGACCCCCGGCGCTTCGCTCCTACTCCTTGACCGCACCCTCCGACGCCGACATGACGTGCCGCTGGAACACGAAGAACAGCAGCGCGACGGGCAGCGTCATGAGCGCGGCGGCGGCCAGCTTGAGCGGGTACTGGTTCGCCTGCCCGAAGGCCCCGCCGTTGCTCAGGGTCGCGACGAGCGTCGTCAGGGTGTTGAGGTCGGGGCTCGACCGCGACACGACGAAGTGGCTCAGCTCGTTCCACGAGGCCTGGAAGCTGAGGATGCAGATCGTCACCACGGCCGGCCGCGACATCGGCAGGACGACCGACCAGAACGTGCGGAACGTGCCCGCCCCGTCGAGGTAGCTGGCCTCCTCGACGCTGCGGGGGACGGACTCGAAGAAGTTCTTCATGATGAACACCCCGGCCGCGTCGGCGATGAGCGGCAGGATCATGCCCGTGTACGAGTCGTAGATCGCGAGCTGGTTCAGCACGAGGAACTTCGGGATGAGCAGCACGACCGGCGGTACGGCGATGACGGCGATGAACGCCGCCGTCACGACGGACCGACCGCGGAACGGCAACCGCGCCAGGGCGTAGCCGGCGAGGCAGTCGAAGAACACCCGCCCGATGGTCACGCAGACGGCGACGATCGCCGAGTTCATCGCGGCCCGCGGGAAGTCGAGCTGCGTGAACAGGGTCGTGAACGCCGCGGTCGTCCCCGGCAGGGGGAGGAGGTCGAGCGGGTCGGCCGTCGCGTCGCCGTCGGTCTTGAACGCGTTGGCGACCTGGACGAGGAACGGGAAGACGTAGACGAGGGCCAGGACGGTCAGGACGGCGTAGCCGAGGGACCGTCGGACGAGGTGCGCGGTCACGAGGAGCTCCTCACCGGTTGTCCCGCAGGAAGGCGCGCTGGACGACCGTCAGCACGACGATGATGAAGAACAGCAGGAACGCGATGGCGGCGCCCTGGCCCCACTGCTGCTGCTCGAAGCTGGCCGTGTACGACAGGTAGGCCGGGGTGATCGTCGTCTTGGCCGGGCCGCCCTGCGTCCCGGTGTAGACCTGGTCGAACACCTGCCACGTCCCGACGAGGCCGAGCGTCAGCACGGTGAACAGCACCGGCCGGAGCATCGGCACCGTGACGTACCGCAGGCGCTGCCACGCCGAGGCGCCGTCGACGGTCGCCGCCTCGCCGACCTCGGCGGAGATGTTCTGGAGCCCGGCGAGGAACAGGAGCATGAACGTCCCGGACGTCGTGAAGACCGCGAGGATGATGAGCGCGCTCATCGCCACACTGGGGCCGGCGAGCCACTCCCACAGCGAGATCCCCAGGACGTCGTGGTCCGCCAGCGCGCCGCCGCTGTCGACGCCGACCACACCGAGCAGCAGGTGCAGGACGCCGCGCGGGTCGGCGAACCAGTTCGGCCCGTTGACCCCGAACCAGCCGATGACCTGGTTCACCGCTCCCGAGGCACCGAAGAGGAACAGGAACACGACGACGATGGCCACCGAGCTCGTGACCGACGGGAAGTAGAACGCCGTCCGGAAGAACCCGCGACCCTTGAGCGCCCGCTGGTTGACGGCGACGGCCAGCAGCAGCGCCACGACCGTCTGCGTCGGGACGACCAGCAGCACGTACCAGAGGTTGTTGCGCAGCGCGGTCCCGAGGTCCTGCGTCGCGAGGCCGCCCCCGGCGAGCAGCGTCTGGTAGTTGTCGAGCCCCACGAACGGGACGTCGCCGGAGAACGGGCTGCCGCGCCCGCGCCACCCGGACACGCTGACCCAGGCCGCCATGAGGACGGGCAGCCCGACGAACAGCGCGACGAGGACGAGGGCGGGCAGCGTGAACAGCCACCCCGCGGCGGCCTGCTGCCGCGCGAACCGGTTCCGGCCCGTGCGCGCGGTGACCGTCGCGGTCTTCTGCTGCGTCGTCAGCGTGCTCACTTCAGCGCCGCCTCCAGGTTCTGCTGGGTGGCGTCGAGGATCTGCTGCGGGTCGCCGGTCCCCAGGCCCTCGAGCTTGGAGTTCAGGTCGGTGATGACGTCGGAGACGCCCGCCTCGTTGGGCAGGGCCTGGGCGTCGGCAGCCGAGTCGATGAACGCGGCCTGCGCCGGGAACTGCTGCCGGAACCCGTCGGCCGCGGACTGCACCGAGGGCATGACGCCGAACGCTTTGGCGAAGGTGAGCTGCTGGTCCGAGGACGTCATGGCCTCGACGAGCTGCTTGGCCGCCGCCTGGTTCTTGGAATCCGCGGCGATGCCCCAGCAGTTCGTGTAGGTGAACGTCGCCGGTCCGGCCGGTCCCGCGGGTAGCTTGACGACCTTGTACTGCAGGTCCGGGTAGGACGAGGCGACACCGCCGACGATCCAGTTCCCCTCGATCGTCATGGCGGCCTTGCCCGTGCCGAGGGCCTCGGTGCCGTCCCCGGCGCCGACGTCGGCGGCGAACTTCATCGAGCCGTTCGCCAGCAGCGACTTGACGTAGGTGAGGCCCTGGACCATCTGGGCGGAGCTCGCCGTCGCCTTCCCGTCGGTGACGAGGGAGCCGCCCGCCTGGGCCGCGAAGACGCCGAGCCGCTGGAACTCCGAGCTCGTCACGAGACCCGTGCGCCCGCCGGTGGTGAGGCGCTGCGCGACGCTCGCCAGCTGGTCCCACGTCGTCGGGACGTCCGCGTCGGTCAGCCCCGCCGCCTGCCAGGCCTTCTCGTCGATGACCAGCGCGAGGGTCGAGAAGTCCTTGGGGGCGCAGTAGAACTCCCCGTCGACGGTGAACGCGTCGCGCAGGTTCGGGTAGAAGTCGTCCTTGTCCTTCAGCTCGTCGCCGTAGGCCAGGAGCGAACCGTTGGAGGCGTACGAGGCGACCGTGTCCGAGCCGACGTAGAAGACGTCCGGCGGGTTCGAGGACGCGAAGCCCTGGGCGAGCTGCTGGTTGAGGTCGGAGGCGGCGGTGACGGTGACGGAGTCCCCGGCGCTCTTCGCCCACGCGTCGGCGGCCTGCGTCACGGCGTTCGTCTCCGCCTGACCGCTGGAGCCGATGAGGACCTGCAGCTTCGCGGGGCCGCTGGTCTGCTGGCCGCCGCCGGAGCCCTGGTCGTCGAACCCGCTGCCCCCGCAGGCGGTGAGCAGCAGGACGGACGTGGCCCCGGCGGCCAGGAGGGCTCGGGTGCGCTTCATGGTGATCTCTCCTTCGGGATCTGCTGGAGCTGGGTCAGCTGCGACGGCGGACGACCAGGCGCGGGGGGAGCAGCACCTGTTCGTGCTCGTGACGGCCACCGTCGATCTGGTCGTGCAGGATCCGGACGACCGCGGCGGCGGCCTCCGGCAGGGGTTGGGCGACGCTGGACAGGCCCAGCGCCGCGGCGACGGGGGTGTCGTCGAAGCCCACGACGTCGAGGGGCGCCCCCGCGCGCAGGGCGGCCCCGTGGGCGCCGAGTGCGAGGGTGTCGCTCGCGCAGACGACGGCCGTGACGTCGGAGAGCACCGCGGCGAACGTGGCGCGGGCGGCCGGGACGTCGTCGACGCACTCGACGTCCGGCCCCGCGTGCGGCCCGGCGGCCTCCCGCCATCCCCGGCGGCGGTCGTCGCCCACCCCCGAGCCGGTGGGCCAGCCGAGGAAGGCGACGCGCTCGTGACCCGCGGCCCGCAGGTGCTCCGTCGCGGCGCGCGTGCCGGCCGCCCCGTCGACGTCGACCCACGCGTGCGGCACGCCCTCGTCCTCCCAGGGGCGGCCGAACGTCACGAAGGGGACGTCCTGGTCGGCGAGCCACCGGGTCCGCGGGTCGCCGGGCGCGGTGCCGGACAGGACGAACCCGTCGAGGTCGGTCGTGCGCAGCAGGTCGGCGTAGGCGAGCGTCTCGGCGGTGTCGTCGCGGGCGGTGAAGAGGGAGACGCGGTAGCCCTGCCGCTGCGCGTGCTCGGTGAGGGCGTGCAGGAAGCGGTCGAGGAGGGACCCGCTGATGCCCTTGCCCTCCGGGGACAGCCGGTAGCCGAAGCTGCCCGACCGGCCGGTGCGCAGCTGCCGGGCCGCGACCGAGGGGACGTAGTGCTGCGCCTCGATGGCGGCGCGGACGCGGGCGGCGGTCTCGGGCTGCACGCGGTCGGGGGCGTTGAGGACGTTGCTGACGGTCTGCCGGGAGACGCCGGCGGCCTGCGCGACGCTGCTGAGCGTCGCCCTCCGCGTCGTCATCGTCGCCTCCGTTTGATCGTGCAAACCTGGTGAATGCGTCCACGGTGACGCCGTTGCGGCGAGCTGTCAACCGGTGGTTTGATCGTTCACATGGTCGACGAAGCCTCCCGTGACGTCTCCCCGTGGTTGTCCGACCTCGTCTGCGCCGTCAGCGCACCCACCCAGTGGTGGTGCGCCCCCGACGGTGGCGTCGGGAACGGCATCGAGGGGGTGTGGCACGGCGACGTCCGGGTCCTGTCCTCGGCTCGCCTGACCCTGGGCGGCGACGCCGTGACGACCATCCGCACCGCCCCCGACGGCGCCGCCGGCATCCTCACCACGGGTGTCGCCCGCCACCTCAACGACGCCTTCCCCGACGCCACGGTCCGCGTCGACCGCCGGCGCCGCGTCGCCCCGTGCCGCGCGCGCGAGGAGGTCACCGTGACCTCCACCGCGCCGCTGCGGGCGCGGCTGGAGGTCCGGCTGGGCAGCGACCTCGGCCCCATGGACGTCGTCCGCGCCGGACGCCCCACCTCGCCCGTGGCCCCGACGGGTTCCGGTTGGGTACGCGGTGACGTGCACGTCGACGTCGAAGGGACGGGTTCCGTCGCGGTCGACGGCGACGACCTCGTCCTGGTGTGGGACGTCGACCTGCCCGGTCGCGGCTCCTGGCGCGGTTCGTGGGAACTGCGGGCGCAGGACGCGGCGGCGGTCGTCGTCGCCCCGCCCGCCCCCGCCGGCTGGACCGAGCGCGTCGAGGTCGCGTCCGCGGACGTCCGGCTCGTGCGGTGGGTGCAGCGGGCGCTCGCCGACCTGGAGGGGTTGCGGATGGCCCACGCCGACCGTCCCGACGACGTGTTCGTCGCCGCCGGCGCGCCCTGGTACCTGACGCTCTTCGGCCGCGACACGCTCTGGACCGCGCGGCTGCTCCTGCCCCTCGGGTGGGAACTCGCCGCGTCGACCCTGCGCGTGCTCGCCCACTTCCAGGGCGTGCGGAACGACCCGCAGACCGCCGAGCAACCCGGCAGGATCCTCCACGAGGTGCGGCCCGCGACGGCCGACCACGGCGCGATGTCGTTGCCGCCCGTGTACTTCGGGACCGTCGACGCGACCTCGCTGTGGGTCTGCCTGCTGCACGAGGCGTGGCAGCGGGGGATGCCGGACGACCAGGTCGCCGAGCTGCTGCCCACCCTCGAGGCCGCGCTCGGCTGGCAACTCGCGTTCGGCGAGGAGTTCCTGCACTACGTCGACGAGACCGGGCACGGGCTGGCCAACCAGGGGTGGAAGGACAGCCACGACTCGGTGCAGTGGCACGACGGTTCGCTCGCCGACGCCCCCATCGCGTTGTGCGAGGTGCAGGCGTACGCGTACCAGGCGGCCGTCGCCGGGGCGGAGCTGCTCGAGCACTTCGGTCGGGACGGTTCCGTGCACCGGGAGTGGGCCGCCGGGCTGCGGACGCGGTTCCGCGAGCGGTTCTGGGTGGGGCGCGAGGACGGGCTGACGCCGGACAGCTTCCCCGCCATCGCCCTCGACGGCCACGGCCGCGCCGTCGACTCCCTGACGTCGAACACCGGGCACCTGCTCGGGACGGGCCTGCTCGACGACGACGAGGCGGCGGTCGTCGCAGGGCACCTCGCGTCGCCGGGGTTGGCCGGGGGTTTCGGGCTGCGGACGCTGTCGAGCCGGGAGGTGGGATTTTCCCCGCTCAGCTACCACGGCGGGTCGGTGTGGGCCCACGACACGGCCATCGCGATCACGGGCCTCGTCCGGGACGGGTTCGCCGAGCAGGCCGCGCCGCTCGTCGACGGGCTGCTCGCCGCCGCCGAGGCGTTCGACTACCGGATCCCCGAACTGCACGCCGGGGACGCGCGCGACGACGTGCCGGTGCCCGTGCCGTACCCCGCGTCGTGCCGGCCGCAGGCGTGGTCGTCGGCGGCCGCGGTGGCCATCGCCGCTGCGGGGTTTCCGGGGACGGCGCTCACGGTCCGCTGACGGGCGTTCGAAGTCGTCGAACACGCGCGGGCGCGGGTGTCGTGTCGGACCCGTCTGCGATGGTCTCCCCGTTCCACAGCGAGGAGAGACCCATGACAGCGCTCGACCCCACCCCGCCGCTCCCCCGAGCGGTCGCACGGAGGTACCGGCACCGGTACGCCGTGCTGGACGTCGAGACGACGGGGCTGCGCCCGGAGGCCGGTGACCGCGTCGTGCAGGTCGCCGTCACCCTGCTCGACGCCCGCGGGGTCGTCGAACGGTCCTGGTCCACCCTCGTCGACCCGCAGCGCGACCCCGGTCCCGTGGATGTGCACGGCATCACCCGCGAACGACTCGCCGGGGCACCCCGGTTCGCCGAGGTCGCCCCCACCGTCGCCGAACTCCTGACGGGTCGCGTGTTCGTCGCCCACAACGCGGGGTTCGACTGGAAGTTCCTGCGGTCGGAGATGTCCGCCGCCGGAGTTCCGCTGCCGAGCCGCCAGCGGCTCTGCACGTGGCGCCTCGCGAAGCAGCTCGACCTGCCCGTCGAGAACCTCAAACTGTCGACCCTCGCGGCGCACTGGGGGATCGAGCAGGTGCGCGCGCACGACGCCGTCGACGACACGCGCGTTCTCGTCGAGGTGCTGCGGGAGGAACTCGCCGCCGCTCAGCGGGGGAGGGCGCGGTTGCCGTTGTGGCGGGTCGGCCGGCGGGGAGTTCTCACACGGCTCGTCAGCCGGTGGGGGCGAAGGGTGCGAAGAGTCCTCCCACGAGGCGCGTGACGAGCATCGAGGTCAGGAACAACAGAACGAGGACGACCACGAACGCGGCGAGCGCCCGACGCCGCACGTGCCTCGCTGTGCGGCGCGAGACCGGTCGGCGTGCCCGAGCCGGCGGTGCCTGCGGGGAGGGCGTGGCCGGGTCGACCGCGGCGGTCGTGGTGAGGGCAGGGCTGCGCGGGCCGTCCAGCTGCGCCCGCAGCAGGTGCGTGAGCTGGTCGACGTCGTCCGAAGTCAGCGTCGCGTTCAGCGACCGGAGGTGGTGCACGAGGTGCGTGCGGCCCACGACGGGGACGCCGGACCGGGTGCGGGTGGGTCGGACCGGCTGGTCGACGAGGCACAGAAGCCCGCGCGTGGACGCCCGGTGCTCGGGTGGGAGGAGCGCCGCCACCGCGGCCGTCGCCCGGGCGACCCCCTCCAGTTCCCGGTCGCGCCGGTAGCCGTTCTGCCGCAGGTGCCCGTCGCTGATCCGCACCGTCCCGGACCACTTCTTCGCGTCCACCACCACGACCCCGCCGGGGCCGACGGCCACGTGGTCGAGGTTCGCGGAGCGCCGGCCGGGCCAGTGGACGTCGTGCAGGAGGTGCCAGCCGTGTGTCTCGAGTTCCCCGAGGGTCTGGGCGACGAGCCGCTCACCTTCTGCTCCCGACGTCCAGGCGTGGTGCGACCGTTCCGCCGCCGCCAGTCGTTCCCGCAGCTCCGCCGCGGTCAGGTCGCGTCGCAACCGCTCGACCCGCTCGCCCGCGCGTCGTGCCTGCCTCTCCGCCCCACCGCCCGCTTCGCCCACGCCACGTCTTTCGGCACGTGGTCCCGTGTGAGCTGAGGAAGATCACCCGGGTGGGCGTGCCGCGCCGGCGTTCGCCTCACCAAGCGACGTGACCGTCGAAGAAGTCGTAGAGGCCCGGCGCCCGCCAGAGTGGGGAGCCCGCGGTCGCCGCCCGGTACAACCCCGTCGCCGCGCCCCGCACCCGCTCGGTGTCGACGGGCCAGCGCAGCGGTGCGGCGAGGGTCTGCAGGTCCGCCTCCGGCCGGGCGAGGAGGTCGCGGACGTGCTGCACCGCGGGAAGTGTCGCCAGCTTGTCGCCGTTGCAGCGCGGGTCGACGGCCACGAGGTTGCGCACCCCGTCGAGCGGGACGCGCGACCACGGCAGGACGTGGTCCACGTGGACGCGGGTCCCGAGCCGTTGGTCGCAGTAGAAGCAGCGGTTCTCCTGGAACTCCCGCAGTCCCGGTGCCAGCCGAGCGACGGCCGCCCGGTCGGCGCCGAACAGGAACGCGTGCAGGTCCGGGACGTCGAGTTCGGCGGCGTTGTGGCGCTGGACGTCGTCGACCCACCACTGCTGGACGACGGGTTGCAGGAGCGGGGAGACACGGGCCAGGGCGGTGGGGACGCCGGGGAAGAGATCCACGCACCAGTTGTGCTGCGCCAGAGCCGATCGCGACACGTCATCGTGCAGCCAGGAGTCGTCGTAGAGGAACGGAACCCCGGGATCCCGGCCGCCGGTCTTCTGCAGCCGGAACAGCGGTTGCCGGGCGAGCGTGAGGGCGATGCGGTCGACGTCGGCGGACCACCGCCGGGGGTCGGCGAGCCGCATCTGGGCCGGGGTCGCCGCCTGCCTCGCCTGGGCGTCGTGCTGCAGGTCGCGGACCGTCGAGAGGATCGTCACGGCTCCCGCGCGGGTGTGCTGAACCTGCTGCAGGACCCCGTGCTCGCCGAAGACCCGGACCTGCGGCCAGTACGTCTCGGCGACCCGTTCGGCGAGCGCCGGGATCGGCACCCGCAACGGCTCGCCATCACCGACCGGGTTCTCGAGGCAGTGCTGCAGGAGGGCGTCCAACGTGGCCAGCTTGTAGGTCGAGACCCGCCGGCCCGTCGCCAGCAGTTGTGCGAGGCGGGCGCCGAGGTCCAGTGCGTCCACTACGTCCGCCGCGAGAACTCGTCCAGCGCGACGGTGAACGAGGAGTTGTGCTCGCTGAGGTGCGGCCAGACGGACGCGACCCGGTCCGTCGCCTCCCGCGCTGACAACCCCTCCTCGCGGACCAGCCACGCCCGCAGGACGAGGCCGGTGCGGGAGGCGCCGCCGTGGCAGTGGACGAGGACACGCTTGCCGTCCGCCCGCAGCGCCGCGATGTCCTCCAGGACCTCGTCGAGGACGGTGACGATCTCGGTGTTCGTGTCGTCGTCGGTGAGGTACACCATGCGCTGCACGTCGTGACCGAAGCGTCCGCCCGTTCGGCACAGGGAGACGACGGCGAAATCGCGGTCGCTGCCCCGCGCGCCCTCGAGGTCGGAGGCCCACACGCCGTCGGCGACCTCGGTGGGTTCCAGGCCGCGGCTCGGCGGGGGTTCGTACAGGTCCTCGACGCGCCCGTCGAGCTGCAGGGCGAGGCGTTGCAGGTCGCGCAGTTCCCACACGCGGTCGCCGAACCCCGGGATGCGGCCGTGCACGACGGACGTCCAGCGGACCGGGATGCCGGTGATGCCCGCTCGCGCCCCGGCGAGTCCGCCGGTGACGCACGCGACGGTGTCGGTGTCCCCGCCGAGGTCGACGACGAGGCGCAGCGCCTCCTCGAAGGTGCGGGAGTTCCGCAGCGCCCAGAGCGCTGAGCCGAGCGTCGGCCACACCGCGCCGTTCGCCTCCGTCGCATCGGCCGGCGTCCACGCCGGGTCGCAGACCCGCACCCACTTCTCACGGAACGGCTCGGCGACGAGCGGCAGGGCGTCCGCGACCGCAGCGTCCACGTCGCGGTGCTCCAGCAGCGCGCGGAGGGCCTCGTGGAAGAGCGCGCAGCCCTCCCCGGCCGCCGGGTCGCCGTGGGTGAGGGCGCTCTGCCGCCGCGCCGCGTCCACCGTCACGTCCCGACCCGCACCCGCGAAGAACAGGGCGGCCGGCGTCGTCCGCATGAGCGAACCGTTCCCCGCCGCCCGGTGCCCCGCGCGGACGTGCTCGCTCGCCGCCGCGTCCCACGGCAGGCCCGAGAGCAGGACCGCGGACGTCTGGACGCCGATGTCCGGCGGCCCCGCCTGCGCCCACGTGCGGAAGCGGTCGACGACGTCCGCCCCGTCCAGCCCGCGGTGCGCGACGAGCGACTCCGCGAGCAGCGCCGCCATCTGGGTGTCGTCGGTGAACTCGCCCGGCTCCCAGCCCAGCGAGCCACCACCGCACATCTCCGTGTGCGCGCCCCGGGCGGCGGTGGGGAATCGGGCGGTGTAGGCGGCCGGCGGGCCGAACTCGAACGGCGCGCCGAGCGCGTCGCCGACGGCCGAGCCGACGAGGGCGCCCATCACCCGGTGCTGGCGGTCCACGGTGGCCTCCTCGGTGGTTGGGGTTCGACCCTAGCCAGCCGTCGACGGAGGGGACTCGCGTGTCGCCAGATGGGAGCGTAGAAGTCCGCCAGGAAGGAGCGTTCAGAGGTCCGTGGTGCCGTGCCCCGACGGAACGCCCCTGTGGACGACGGTCGATCCGCCTCGCCGGGTCCCCTTACGGCGCGGCCGTGAGCGCGTGGGAGGAACCCGGCCCTGCCCCACCCGCCTTCAGCACCGCGGTCGCCGGGACCATGCGCCGCACCGGCCGCCGGAACACCCGCCCCGAACTGGCGCTGCGCCGGGAAATGCACCGCCGCGGGCTGCGCTACCTCGTCGACGCCACCCCGCCCGGCACGAACCGGCGCCGCCGCTCCGACCTCGTGTTCCGCGGCGCCCGCGTCGCGGTCTTCGTGGACGGCTGCTTCTGGCACTCCTGCCCCGTCCACGTTCACCGCCCGAAGGCCAACGCGGAGTGGTGGCGGGTGAAGCTCGTCAGCATCACCGCCCGGGACCGCGACACCGACGCGGCGCTCGCGGCCGCGGGGTGGCACGTGGTGCAGGTGTGGGAGCACGAGGACCCCCGCGCGGCGGCCGACCGCGTGCACGGGGTCGTGCACGTCCGCCGGAAACCCCCGCGGCGACCGCGGCCGGTCCCTACGCTGGCGGCGTCGTCGTTGGGGGAGTCCACCGTCGTGTCCTCGTCCGCCCGCTGCTGCGCACCGCCGCCGCGCTCCTCGTGATGGCCGGCGTCACCGGCTGCGGCGCCGACGCGCCCGTGGCGGCCCCCGGTCCCACGGCGAGCACTGCCGCGATGTCTTGGACCGGGACCCACCTCACGGGCACCGATCGCACCCTCACCTGGGACGTCGTTGTGCCCCGCTCCGCCGGGTCGCCCGTCGCGGACGAGCTGAACCCGCGCACCACCGCCTCCGTCGAGTACTTCCTCGACGCCGCCCGCGCCACCGTCTAGGTGTACCCGGCCAGGACGTTGGTGACAGCGCGTCGGCTTGAACGAGGGAGGACCTCCGAGTGGGGTGTGACTTGTCGAAGGTCCACATCCACCCGGAGGTCCTCGTGGCCCACGCTAACGCCC
>NZ_JBFNQN010000024.1 GCF_040796495.1 Kineococcus endophyticus
GGGAGCCCAGTACACCTCGAAGCAGTTCGCGCAGTTCTGCGACCGAAACGGTGTGCGACGCTCCCTGGGTAGGACCGGAATCTGCTACGACAATGCCGTGGCCGAGTCGTTCTTCGCGACGTACGAGGAGGAGCTGATCCACACCCGACCGTGGCCGACGGTGCACGACCTGCGGCGGGCGACGTTCGACTGGATTGCGAACTACTACAATTCGATCCGGCGCCACTCGACGTTGGGGTACATGACCCGGAGAGAGTTCGAGTTGGGCTATCGACACATCGACCAGATCGCTGAACTCGCAGCTTGATCCTGTGTCCATCAAAGCGGGAACACTCCAGTCAGGAGTCAACCGAACCAGGGGCAGACCCGGGCTATGAGAAGCCGCGCGGGGGTCTCTGAACGCTCATCCAGAGACCCCCGCGGCGCAGGATCGGGGCTAGACCTTTTCCGGCTGCGCCAGCTCACGAATCCACGGCGGAGTCTCAACACCGTTCTTGCTGTCCACCGCGACACGCGTCCGCGCCGCCGCCACCCGAACGTCCCACGACGGCACCGGCGCGCCCGAAGCATCCTGCAGCGCCCACCGACCACCCTTGACCGGCGCGCTCGCCCCCGCTTCCGGCCCTTGACCTTGCTCTTGGCCATCACCGCTCTCCTCTCAGCCATCCCAGTGGCCGACGCAGCAGCCCGCGCGTCGAGTCCTCATCCCCGACCTGCCCACCGTCGGTGTCCACGGCACCGCTATCGGCGTCGTCGTAGGGCCCCAACGGCGGACCACCCAGGTTGTTCAGCACGTCATCGGTCACCGCCGTGATCCACGCGTCCTCGTGCACCCCCGCCCACTCGCTCTGCGACAGCGCCGTGGGCATGTTGAACCCCGTCGCCGCAACCCCGGGACGTTCGTCCAGCGTCAGGTCCAACGCCCACTGCGCCCGCTTCCACCACCGCTCCCGCCGATCCGCCAGGTCCTTCTGCTCACGGTCCTGATCCGCTGCAACCTCCCGTTGGAGACGGTCCGCATCCGCGCTCTCTTGACTCGTTCGGGCCGCCGCCAACCGCTCCTGCACGCTGACCGCGTGGGCGGCCATGTTCAGCCCGTACCGCACCCGGGCCTCCTGCGGGCTCTCTCCGGCCCGAGGACGGTCAGGCTGCACCGCCTGCTGCGCTCAGGGCTGCCGCCGCGGCCTCCCCGGCCGCGACCGCGCGCACGCAGTGCGCCAACGCCTTCTTCTCCCCGCGCACCTGTACGCTCAACCGCTCCACCCGGTTCGCCGCCGTCACCGGGTTGTTCCGCGCGTCGGTGGCCGCCGCCGCGATCCGCGCCGCCCGCCGCGCCTCCTCAGCGGCGTCGGTGTGGGCCACGCTGGCATCCATATGCACGCCCATCCGGGCCACCACCGACGCCGGCGCGGTCGGCGTCACCGCAGGGCGTCGCAGACGATGCGCCGCGGGTCGTGCTGGCCGCCTCCTGTCGTCGCAGGAGAGCATCCAGGTTGGCACCTCACGAGTACCGCTTGCCCGCATCTCAGGGCAGTGGTGTCCTGTCCACGACTTGATGTGTTGCCCCGGCCCCGGTGACGCGTTGCCTCCGACGTGAATCAGACGGGATCGATCATGACCATCAGTCAGTCCGTGAGCACGAGCGGCGCGGTGCCCACGAGCCCTGCGGGACCTCGAAGTGGTGCCTCGACCCCGTCACGACCGGCACAGCGCTCCACCAGCTCCTACACCGCGCTGGCCCAGCGGGTGCGCGAAGCCGGCCTCCTGCACCGCCGCCGCGGCTACTACCTGCGCCGCATCGTCGTCGTCGCTTCGGCCCTCGCCGCGCTGGCCACGTCCGTGCAGGTGGTCGGTGACTTCTGGTGGGTCCTGTTGCTGGCTCCCGTGCTCGCCCTCACCTTGACCCAGGTCGCCTTCCTCGGCCACGACGCCGCCCACCAGCAAATTTTCAGCTCCCCTCGCGCGAACGCGATCGCCTCGCGCTGCCTGGCCAGCCTCATCGCCGGACTCAGCCACGGCTGGTGGCTGGGCAAGCACAATATCCACCACGCCGCCCCCAATCAGGTCGGGCGCGACACCGACATCGACTCCAAGCTCCTCGCCTTCCACCCCGACGCCCTGGAGGGCAAGGGGCGCCTGCACCGCTGGTTCCTCACCCACCAGGGCTTCTGGCTCTTCCCCCTGCTACTGGTGGAAGGCTTCAACCTCCACGTCGACAGCGCCACCGCGGTCCTGCGTCGCAGAAGGGACGAACCCAGGTCGGCCACGCGCGCGGTGAAGCGCCGGTACGTGGACCTCCTCATGCTCACCACTCGCTGGGCGGTCTATGCCGGGGTGCTACTGGCGGCGATGTCGCCGGCCAAGGCAGGGCTGTTCATCGTCGCTGAGCTTGCCTGCTTCGGGGTGCTGCTGGGGGGTGCGTTCGTGCCCAACCACACGGGCATGCCGATCCTGGCGCGGGGGAAGAAGATGGACTTCCTGCACCGGCAGGTCATCACCTCCCGCAACGTCGCCGGGGGTCTGCTGGTGGACTTCTTCATGGGCGGGCTCAACCGCCAGGTCGAGCACCACCTGTTCCCCAGCATGCCGCGCCCGAACCTGAAACTGGTGCAGCCCATGGTGCGCCGCCACTGCGAGGACTTGGGAGTGCCTTACACCGAAGCATCCTTCCCCGGCGCCTACGCCGCCGTCGTCACCTACCTCAACACCGTCGGGATGGCCGGACGCCGAAACATCTCCTGCCCCCTCGCTGCGCAGCTGAGGTCGTGAACGCAATCCGCGTCGCCTAACGCCCCCCACCTCCCGTCCACCTCCCCCTCCCGTCGCACCCATACCGTTTCTGCTCTTCGTCTCATCGTGCTGCGCCGCTCACACCCCTTGCAGCACTCATGTTGAACAAGGCGTGCCGGATGAGAGAAGGGCGCACCGTGAAGATCGGCTCTCCTGACGTATGTGTGAAGCCGTCAGCGGCTCCCGCGTCCCGGTAGCGGCGGACAACAACCACCCAAGGACAGCATCGCCAACCCCACCAACGGCAGGGCAACCACGCCCGGTTGCAGCGCCAGGCCGTCCGCCGCGGGGCGCAAAACCAGCTCGGTGCGTGATTGCAAGACTCGCGCCAGCAGGTCGTCGCCACGGGGGTTCTGGTGCTGGGCGACGATGAGGGCTGCGGGCAGGTTAGCGAGCAGGGCGCCGAGGATCCCGGTGAGTGCACCCAGCCCTCCGGCGGAGGCCACCAGGGCGATGACCGCCGAGGCGTCAGCGGTGGCCGGGCTGGGTTGGTGCTGCTCGACTGCGCCGTCCATATGGGGGATGCTAGAAGCTGTCCCGGTTCGCTGCGCCAACGCCAGCACCAGGACCTCTGGCCCGGTCAGGTGTCGCCGGCCTTCTCCTGTCAGCTCCACTCCGGCCGGCAGGTCGTCCTGGTCGCGCCGCTACACCGCGATCAGGCCCTTGTCCTGTAGGAGGCAGCCCGCCGTGTCAAGACTCAAGTCTGATGCAGACCTGCAAGCAAAACCCCCGAGAGCATGACGGCCGTTGCGGCTGCGCCCGGGAAGTACCCTCATGAGCTGCGTGACGGGCGATCTGCCTGACGCTGGCGCCCGCCGCGACCCCACTACCCGGGTCGGCGCCTTCCAGCGGTTCGGTACCCAGTTCGGCACCAGCTCCCAAACCCTCCGCAACCGGGTCGTCCAAGCCGGAGTCAAGGCCGATGAGCAGTCCGTCACTCAACTGGTACTACCACCGCCGGCTGCACGGCGAGCTCGGACTGCTCCCACCTGTTGAGGACGAGGCCCGCTGGGGCACAGTTCCCGCCCTGGCGGGCGGCCGAGCACCGCCTCACACCTCCCACCAGAGCCGGACCGTGACCTTGACCTTGACCTTGACCTTGACCTTGACCTTGACCTTGACAGTCGTAGCAATCACAAGCCGTGGAGTTTCATCTCGCCACACGGGGTTCTGGTTGACCTGGCACAGGCGGGGACCTACGCCACGGCGTGAGGTTCGCGCACTGCTCCACACTCCTCAGCGCGAATTCAGACCGATGTCGCACTGCGCATGGTCCGCGGCCGAGGAGAACGCCCTCACCTCCTCAGCCGGTACCGGCCGGCCGAGGAAAAAACCCTGGCACGCATCGACTCCCAGATCGGTTGCCGCCTGTAACTCCGCCACGTTCTCAACGCCCTCGACGATGACCGTCATCCCCAGCTCGTGGCACAGGGCGGTCGTGCTGGCCACGATGGCCCGGCTCGCCCGCTCGCCGGGGAGACGGTGAGCGAAGCTGGGATCGATCTTCACTACGTCGAGGGGGAAGACCCGTAGGTAGTTCAGCGAGGAGTACCCGCTGCCGAAGTCGTCCAGCCACAGCTGCAGTCCCAACTTCTTCAGACCCAGGAGGACCTCGACGGTGCGACGGTCGTCGGGCAGCGTCGAACTCTCCGTCAGCTCCAGGCACAAGCAGCCCGGGTCGGCCCCAGTGTCGGCCAGGGCACGTTCGACGCTCCGTACGAATGCCGGTCCGGTGATCTGCTGGGCGGACACGTTCACCGACGTGCGCTGCACCCCGATCCCCTGTTCCTGCCAGCGCACGGTGTCGCGACACGCCTGGCGCAGCACCCAGTCTCCGAGACCGAAGATGGCCCCGGAGCGCTCTGCCTCGGCGACCACGGCCGCCGGTGGCAGAGCCCCCGGCAGGGCAGAGCCCCACCGCAGCAGCGTCTCCACTCCGATCACCTGGCCGGTGACGGACTTGTCGTGCACCGCGACGATGGGTTGGTAGACCGTGGTGTAGCGGTCGGATTCGTGGAAGTCGCCGGCTCCCCACCGCCCGCGAGCAGACGCAGGTGAGCCCCCGCGCGGGGTTGAGGCAGGTGGACCGGTGAGTCTGGCAGTGGTGGGCAGGGACGGCGCGGTGACTGACGTCGCCTCGGTGGCAGCCACAGCGGGGTGCGTCTCGGCGGGGTGCGTCTCGGCGGGGTGCGCCCCGGCGGGGTACGACAGGGACTGGGCCTCCTGGATCAGGTGGTGTCGGCCTCCGCCGGCGCGCTTGGCCTCGTACATCGCCGCGTCCGCCGCAACGAGCAATTGCTGAGCGCCGACCGGGTGACGCCGATCCGACAACGCCACCCCGATGCTCGCCCCCAGGGTGACGTCGCGACCCTCGAGGTGGAACGGCGACACCATCGCGCTGAGCAGGCGGTGCGAGACATCAGCGGCGTGGGAATCGTCCGGCAGGTCATCGCACACGGCCACGAACTCGTCCCCACCCAACCGCGCCAGGGTGTCGCCGGGGCGCAAGGCGGCGGTGAGCCGGGCAGCGACCGCGACCAACAGCAGGTCCCCCACGTGGTGACCCAGCTCGTCGTTGACGGCTTTGAACCCGTCCAGGTCCAGGAACAGCACCGCGGTGCGCCGCCGCGAGCGCGTCGCCCGGTTCAGTGCCTCCGTCAGAAGCTCCGTCAGCAGCGTCCGGTTGGGTAGCCCGGTCAAGGGGTCGTGCAAGCTGCGGTGGTTCAGATCCGCCATGATCAGCGAGGAGTCGGCCCGGGAACGGGCGTTGACCAGGTAGGCGGCAGCGACGTCGGCCAGGGTCGCGACGATGCGGACGTCGGCCTCGCCCAGCGGGCCGGGCGTGGTGCGGTACAGGTCCAGCGCGCCTAGGGTACGGCCCTGAGCGCGCAGCGGGAACGAGAAGACCGCCGCCATCCCCGCCTCCAACGCGCGGCGGGAAAACTCCGGGAAGTCCTCACCCGCCCTGAGGTCGTCCAGTACGCATGGACGGCCGGTGGCGTGGGCGTGCAGGCAGGGTCCTTGCCCGGTCTCGCGCTGCAGGACCTCGATGGTGCGGATCACGTCGTCGGTGGCGGCGAGGAAGTGCAGGGCCTCGCTGCTGTCGATGGCCATGACCCCGGCCCCGCTGACCGGGAGCAGGTCCACGATGCTGAGCACGAGGTGGTCCAAGATGCTCTGCACAGAGAAATCGGTGCACAGGTTGGCCGCGAATTGCACCAGCACCCGGTTCAGCAACGGTTCGCGGTGGCCCATCCCAGCCTCCCGGGGACGTCGATGAGTACAAGTCATCGGCGTGAACCGGGTCCGGGGCCCACAAGGAGACCAATCCTAGCGACCCGCTCGTTCCCTGTCAGCAAGACCGTGATCTGAGGTCGAGCTGGCACGACTGAGCCGCCGAGCCTCGAGCACCCCGTGCACCCCGTGCACCCCACCTCGGGCTCTGAGGAGATCCACGTCACCACCGCTGGCTGTCCAGCCTTCCCGAGGCCATCGGTTCAGCCGTCTTGGCGGGTCTCGCGCTCTGCACCAGTGCAGATCGAGTTTGGAGTCAGGACTGCCGTCGCTCAACCCTGCCGGTGACCGAGAGCGGCGACCACCTTCGAGCAGTCAGAACCGCGATCACGGGGTGACGCTGCGCAATGACTCCCACCGTGCTGAGCCGCGGCCCGGAGAGGGTGCGGGCGAGAAGCAGCGGGCGACTGGCACGATGTCGCCCAGAGCAGCTCGAAACCGTCGGTGCTGGCGGCGCGGCGATCGCACGACGCAGCGTCGTGACGTGGGGAGCGAGGGGAGCGGCCATGGCGCGCGAAGCGGACGTGATCGGGGCTCTGGTGGGCTTGGCCGACAGCCTGGTCGCCGACTACGACCCCCTGGAGCTGCTGCAGCAGCTGGTGGACGACTGCATGCGTCTGCTCGACGTCTCCGCCGTCGGGCTGCTGCTCGCCGGGCACAGCCACTACAGCAGGCGGGGCGGGCAGGGAGGGCGGTTGCAGGTCGCCGCCGCGTCCAGTGAGCAGATCCGCACCCTGGAGGTGATCCAGCTGCACGGCGACCAAGGCCCGTGCCTGGAGGCGTTCGACAGCGGGGAGCGCGTCGTGGCCGGGGACCCCGCCGAGATCGAACGGTGCTGGGCCGACTTCGCCGCCGACGTCAGCGCCGCGGGCTTTCGCAGCGTGGCCGCGGTCCCGCTGCGTCTGCGCGAGCAGCGGATCGGTGCGTTGGGTTTGTTCAGCGACCGCGACCACGTCCCGGAAGGTGACGACATCGCCGTGGCTCAGGCCTTCGCCGACATCGCCACCATCACCATCCTGCACCAGCAGGCCGTCCACGATTCCGCTCAGGTCACCGCCCAGCTGCAGCGGGCCCTGGACTCCCGGGTCCTCATCGAGCAGGCCAAGGGCGTCATCGCCACCCAGCTGGGGGTCAGCATCACCGACGCCTTCAGCATCCTCCGCGACCACGCCCGCACACGGGGGGCGAAGTTGACTCAGGTGGCAGGAGCCGTCGTGGCCGGGGAGCTCAACGCCCAGCACCTGCACACCCGTCCGGCGCGCTCGGACTCAAGGCGTTCGCGGTGACGACCGGTTGGTGCGCAGACCCGGCTGGCGCAAGCGGTTGCTGCGGCAACGACGGGCGCAGCGACGAGCATGGGCGCAGCGACGAGCATGGGCGCAGCGACGAGCATGGGCGCAGCGACGAGAACCCTCCGATGACGAAACCGGCAGGCATCACCGGTGAGGAGCGAGGACGATGACGTCGTCTGAACGTGTCCGGACCGGGTTGACCGCTGCCGTCCAAGGGGGCGACTCTCCGTTGAGCGCGGCTGACCGACTCTGCCAGGCCTGCGTGGAACTCCTCGACGTCGACGGGGCGGCGATCTCCCTCGTGCACGAGGGCACGACACGGGGGACGTTCGGCTCCAGCAACGCGCTGAGCCGGCGCCTGGATGCCTACCAGTTCATCTACGGCGAAGGTCCCTGCCTCGACGCGGTCCAGACGCGGGCGCCGGTGCTGGCCGAAGACCTCACCGACACCGGCGAGCGGCGCTGGCCGGCGTTCACCCCCAGCGTGGTCGAAGCGGGGGTGCACGCCATCTTCGCCCTCCCCGTGGTCGTGGCTAGCGACAGCGTCGGCGCCCTGGACCTCTTCCGCCACGGCGCTGGTCCCCTCTCCACCGATGCGCTCAGCGGGGGGTTGCTCGCGGCACGGTTGGCGAGCCTGCCGGTCCTGGACCTCATCACCGAGGTCAACCTGCGCGCCGCGAAAGGTGTCGAGGAGGGCGCGCAGCCCGATCCGTGGGACCAGCTCGAATCCCTGGAACGCGTGGAGATCTACCAGGCCACCGGATTCCTCATCGCCCAGCTCAACGACAGCACCTGCGACGACCCGGCATCCTCGAACGCCCCCACCAACTCGAGCACTGCCCGTGATGCTTTGGTCCGACTGCGCGGCCGGGCCTTCGCCACCGGCCAGACCGCCAGCGAGGTGTCCTGGGAGATCCTCGACGGGCGACTGAGCATCGACGCCGACGGCGAGTGGCGCCTCAGAGGCAGCGCAGGCGATTCCGGTGACACGAGAAGGCGGGGAACGCAGTGAGCAGCGAGAAGAGCACCACCGACCGAGAGAGCGACGTCACCCGCTCCTT
The DNA here is from genome assembly GCF_040796495.1 of Kineococcus endophyticus. NCBI lineage: Bacteria > Bacillati > Actinomycetota > Actinomycetes > Kineosporiales > Kineosporiaceae > Kineococcus > Kineococcus endophyticus. Next base: position 8,438 of record NZ_JBFNQN010000024.1, read on the forward strand.
CGTGGCCCTGGCCACCAGCCTGGCCGTCGGAGCCGACATCGTGGACCTGCTCACCCGCCTGACCGGGGACTGCGCCCGGCTGCTGGACATCACCTCCACCGGGCTCCTGCTCGACGACGGACGCGGGGTCCTGCACGTCATGGCCGCCTCCTCCGAGGAGACCTGGCGCTTGGAGTTGTTCCAGACCCAGCGCGACGAAGGGCCCTGTCTGGACTGCTTCCGTTCAGGGGATCTCATCAGCGCTCCCGACCTGGATCAGCAGCAGCGGTGGCCGCACTTCGCGACCGCCGCCCGGGAGCACGGCTTCGCCTCCGTGCACGCGGTCCCGATGCGGCTGCGAGCTCACACCATCGGCGCCCTGGGCCTGTTCGGCGAACGTCCCGGGGAGCTGAACGAGCAGGATCTGAGGTTGGCGCAGGCTTTGGCCGACGTGGCCAGCGCTGCGCTGGTCCAGCACGAGGCGGGCTTGACCCCGCCCTCGATCACCCTGCGGCTGCAGGAGGCCCTGCACGCCCGGGTCCTGGTCGAGCAAGCCAAGGGCATCCTGGCCTACCGCGGCGAGATCAGCACCCACGCCGCGTTCGAGGTCCTGCGTTCCTACGCGAGCGAGCACGACCAGCGCCTCAGCGTCGTCGCCGGGTGGCTCGTGCACGGGGACCTACCCGCCCGCGTGCTCCTCGAAGGCTCCACCACGTCCTGACGCCCTGGACCGGGCGCAGCGGATTGCGGATGACCACGGTCTCCCTAGGAGGTGGTCCTTTGGGGAACGGTCCATCAAGGGCGTCCCCGAGGCGGGGCTCCTTGTGGCCGGCGGGGGTCAGGACCTACTGTCGAGCACGCTGCACCAAGCGTCACCTCCGCAAGGTGCAGTACTCACGGTCAACGACTCACGCACTCTTGTGCCGCCCCGGACCCGGTCGCGCATTCCGCTCGCCGCCCGGAGGGATGTCATGACTCACCTCGACTACCCGGCTCGCCACGCCGCGTCCGCTGCATCCTCCGTACTTCCCGGTCCCCGCACCCCATTCCCGACGTGGGCCTGGACGGGGGAACTCGACGCCGCCGACGTGGCCGCCCTGAGCACCATGTGGCGGTCCCTGCTCGAGGAACGTCCCGGATCGGTGGTCATCGACCTGAGCGCGGTGACGTTCCTGGACTGCGGCGTCCTGTCCGTCCTGGTGCGCGCCAACACCGACCCGGTCACGCGACTTCTGCTACGGGGGGTACCGGCTCGCGTGGAGCTGGTCATGCAGCTCACCGGTCTGGGTACCGCCTTCGCCCGCGCCGCCACCGCCGGCCTCCGAGAGGCTGCACCACCACCGCGCTAGCCACCGACACACAGCGAGCCTCGCCGGCCTGAGCGTCCCAGTAGCCAGTGTTTGAGGGACGCGGTAAGCACGCATCTGAGTCTGCGCAACCTCGTTGACACAAGTGGTCACCACGCTGCATCCACAGAAAACCCGCACGTCGAAAGGCCCGCAAGATGACCTGCCGGAACGCGATCCTGAGCCCGTGAGCTATCCCTTCGTGAGCAGTGAGAGCCGACCTGCTACCGACACGCCCAAGGCTGACCTCGCACAGTCGGCAGAACCACGCAGCGTCGATCGAGGAGGTGAGACCGAGACTCTTCACTCGGACGCTGACCCGGTGGGGCAGCCACCGTCAGCTCGAGCGGTTCGCCGTGCAGTGCTCCTCGCCGAACGAGCGATGGCCCAGCACCGTCGCTCCCGCCGAGGGGTCACGATCCGCCAGATGCCACTGTCGCCGTTCCCGCAGCAACGTCAGCGCGATGGCCGATGAACGACTCCAATGCACGGCAGGACGATTGTGCGCTGAGGTGCGAGAAGCGGGTCAGGTGACGATCAGCGGGTCGTTCGAGACATCGCCGATGTGCACGTGGGTGCGGACCCGCTCGGCCGCCGGGGCCAGGACGCCGAGCAGCTCGGTCAGGACGGCCACCGCGACGGTGTGGACCTGTCCGGCAACGTCGAGCAGCGGGGCGCCGTACGCCGCGATGAGTTTGATGGTGACCTGCTCGAGTTCATCACGCTCACCGGTGGTGCAGGCGATCTTGTCCGCGGCCGCGTGCGGGACGGTGTCGATGCGTCGCCGCAGGTGGGCGATGACCACCTCGGCTGCTAGGAAGAAGTCACCCATGTCGTGGCGACCGCGGACCGGGGCGGAGGGCCGGAACAAAGCCAGGGTGCGGTTGATGACGCTGTCCTCGATGGCCTTCCACCCCGCATCGGTGTGCTGACGCAGCATTGCGGTGGCCTGGATTAGCCGGTCGGTGCCTGCGTCATTGGCGAAGGATCCGCCGTCTTGGACGCCGGGCAGAGTGGATTGAGCCCGACCACGGCCGGCGTTCGGGTCGTTGATGCCGCTCACCGCCAATCCTCCATGCTCGCTGCGATCGTCGTGCGGGCCCGTTGCAGCAGACCACGCACGGAGGTGGGGGCGATGGCCGTGACCTCAGCGATCTCCGCGTAGGACAGGTCTTCAATCTCGCGCAGGATCCACACGCTGCGTTGACGTTCGGGCAGCTGCAACAGTGCCGCGTCCAAAGCGATCAGCAACCCGCTCTCCACAGTGTCACCTTCCGGACCGGTGCGCAGATCTCGCAGGTGCTCGGTGACCTGGTGGAAATCTATAGGGGCCCGCGAACCGGACTGGGGGAACGGCGGTCGTCGCCGCTGGGACATCTTCTGCGCCTGGTGACGCCCAAGCACCAGCAGCCAGGTCCGGAACGACGAAACACCCCGGAAGGAGGCGATGGCCCGCCACGCTGCGAACAGTGCCTCCTGGGCGCAGTCCTGCGCGTCCGAGGGATCGTCCAGTAGACGCACCACGTACCGGTACAACGCGGGACCGTGACGTCGCGTCAGCTGCGCGAAGGCTTCCTTCTCGCCCAAGCTGGCCTGCCGGACCAGCACTTCGTCCGGCACCTGCGACGTCCCCGCTGGCCCCGTGGCCTGCGAGGGCGCCACCTCCCGTGCTCGGCTTGAGGCGCCGCCGGTGCCGGCATCCTCACTCACGACAGGACGGTGGCGGTGGGGGGCCTGCAGCGCCACGCTGCCCCACGATCGGATCGAGTCGCCATCGTGACTCACGAAACCTCATCCGGGACGACACGCCACCAGCATCTGCCCGTAGCGGGACCGAGTGCAGCATCTCGCCCGAGCGTCGGCAACCGGTAGCGACGTCGGTGAACAATGGCTGCGTGACCCTGCGCACCGTAGCGACCCCTACTCGGTGACCCACAAGTCGGTAGTTCTCACTGAGGGTCACTGCAGGTCGGGGTCAGGTCGCCAAGTTGATAGGTCGTGAACGATGGACGATGAGTCCTGCACAGTGACGGTCGAGTACCGCCGGCATGAGCGTCGGGTCATGAGGTGGTGCTGGGTTCGACCGCCTCCTCTTCGCGAGTGCCGCCGGCGGGAGCGGGCGCCTGGGCGGGAGCCAGGACGCGGTCGTAGAGCACCGCCGCGAGTACCCCACCGACCAGCGGCGCGAGCATGTACACCCACAACGCGTGCAGGTCACCGGAGACCACAGCCGGCCCGAAAGCCCGGGCCGGGTTCACCGCCCCACCGGTGAGGGGAGCGGCGATGAAGATGCACACCGCCAGCGCGGACCCCACCGCGACGGGAGCCACCGCGGCGGGCACCCGCTCATCGGTGGCCACGGAGATGACGACCAGAACCAGGACGAACGTGATGAGGGCCTCGACGAAGAACGCCCGCCCACTGGAGACCCCGCCGGCAGGGGTCGTGGTGGAGAATTCGACGACCTGACGTCCACGCCCACTGTAGGCGGCCCAGGTGGCCAGGGAAGCCAGCACCCCACCCACCAGGTGAGCCAGCACGTACACCGGAACAGCACGCCAGGGGAACTTCCTAGTCACAGCCAACCCCAGCGTCACCGCGGGGTTGAGGTGACACCCTGAGACGTGCCCGAGGGCAGCGACCAGCGCCGTCAGCGCGAGGCCGAACGCCAAGACGATGCTCGTCAGGTCGTCGACGGGCGGGTTGGCGGTGGCCAGTGCCACCGCCGTCGCACCACCGGACAGGACCAGGACGAAGGTGCCGATGAGTTCGGCAGCCCCCGCGCGCACGAGGTTCTCCCCGGCCGAACTGCCGAACAGGCCAGCCGGGCGAGGGGCCGCACCGGCCCCGCCGGCACGGTAGGTGAGCCGCTCGGATGCGCCGCCCATGTCACGTCCAGGGGCCGGCTGATGCGATGGGGTGGGTCTAGTGCTCACGACCGGGTCAGCGACCCAGTCCGGCGCGGTCGACACGACGGTGGAACCGCATCCCGGCCAGACCACCGAGGATGGCCCCGACCAGGGCCACCACGACAGCAGCGACGACGGCGATGATCGACCCGGTGGTCAGCGAGCCGGCGTCGACGGGGATGCGGGGAAAGCTGTTCAGCTGCCCCAGGACGTCGAACTTGCTGCCCGCGACCGCGGCGAGGACGGCGACGACGACAGCGATGACGATGGCCCACGCCCACACCGCGACACCCTGCTTGACCCCGTTGAAGCGGGCCATGCGCCCGGCGACGTAACCACCGCAGAAGTAGGCGATCAGAAGCACCACGAGCACGGCGATGCCGCCGGCGAGGCCGATGGTGGCGGCGTTGCCGCTCGCGCTGTCCTGAGCGCCGGACACGGCCTGGTCGAGCGAACCGGAGCTGGCCAGTCCGATCGCAGTGCCGGTGGCGGCGAGCAGAGCGGTCAGCAGGACGGCGGTTCCGGAGGCGGTGAGCCAGCCGAAGAACGCGGACCCGATCTTGACGCCGCCGTAGGCGTTCTTCTCCCGCTCGAGCACGTTCTTGCGGTCCAGCGCGGGCTGCTGCTCACGACGGGGGTCACGGTGGGGGGCGCGGTCAGCGTCATGGTCGCCACGATGGCCAGCGGGCGACACCAAGCTGGGGGTGTCGTCCGCGGTGTCGGGGTGGTTGCTGGCGGCGTGCGCGCCGTCACCGGTGGGGGTGCTCATGACGTTCTCCTACAGGTGCGGGTACGGGTGCGGGTGCGGGTGCGGGTGCGGGTACGGGTGCGGGTGCGGGTGGCGAAGGGGTTGAACGTGCAGGTGCCCCGGACGGGCGGGTCGTCCGGGGCACCTGGTCTGGCGGGGTCGAGCGGTGTTCGGGATCGAGGTCAGAGCCCGAGCTTGCCGGCGATTCCTCCGCCGGCTCCGCCGCCGAGCTTTGCGATGAGCTCCGCGGGGTTCAGGCCAAGCTTGGACAGCAGGCCGGCGTGCTCGTCGGTGTCGACGGTGTCGGGCAGTTCGCTCTCGGCCTGCTGGGCCTTGGCGTCGTCGCCCTGGCCCTTGAGCAGGGACAGGATCTGGTCCTTGGGGATCTGCATGGTGTTTCCCTTCCTGGAAGGAGCCTCGAGGTCAAAGGGTGACGTCGAGGGTGGTGACGTCGGCTGCTTCTGCGGACAGGTCGACGGTGATGGTCTGCTCACCGGTCACAGTGCGTTTGCTGATCGCGACCCGTTCCACCGCAACGACTCGCATCGTGAACTCGGGGACCTCTTCGTGCAGGACGATGACGAGGTCACCGCCGCCGCCCACGGGCCCAGCATCAAGCCCGGCATCAAGCAGAGCATCCGACATGGCATCCGACATGGCATCCGACATGGCATCCGACATGGCATCCGACATGGCATCCGACATGGCATCCGACATGGCATCCGACATGGCATCCGACATGGCATCCGAGCCAGCAGTGGTGACTGCGTCCTGATCGCCGAACGGTTCACGGGTGATGACGAGTTGTTCCAAGCGCACCGGCACCTCGATGGTGCGGGTGGTGGTGACGATGCGCTTGCTGATCCGCATCCGTTCGACGCCGACCCGCTGGGTCGAAACCCTCAGTTGCTCCTGGTGCAGGAGGACCTCAGGCGTGGTGGACGTGGGGCTCTCACCGTCGAGACCGGGAGACCCATCGACGACGCCGTCCCTGACGCCTTCGCTCAGAGGCTGGCCAGTGGCACTGGTGGCGCCAGTTTCGAAGGGTGTGGTCATCGGTGGTCTTCCGGTCTCGCGGTCAGTCCTGCTTCGCCGCTGCGATCAGGCGCGGTCGCGCTTGCCGGACTGTCCGGTCTTGACGCCGGCATCGGCGTCGAGGTCGATCTGCTCTTCGCGCAGCTCAGCCTGGACGGTCTCGGTGCCCTGAACGGTCTCGGTGCCCAGCTGGACGCGCTCGACGGCGACGACATCCTTCTCAGTCACAGCACGCTCCTCGGTGAGGACGACCTCGTGCTCCTCCTCGGTCAGGTCCCCACCGGAGTAGGCGTCACCGCGGTTGGCGTTGGTGATGGGCTCACGAGAAATGACGACCTCCTCGCGCGAGACCGGAACGGTGCGAGAAACAGTCTCGCTGGTGATGTACTTGCGCAGCCGCGCCCGGCCGGACTCCCGGGTCTCGGTCCCGACCCGCAGTTCTTCCTTCGAGCGGGTCATCGCGTCGTCGGTGTTGTCACCGGAGGTGTCGTAGCCCTCACCGCGGCTGTGGTCGTGGCCGGAACCGGCGGCAGTGCTGTCGCTGATGCGGTCGATGCCGTCGTCCGTCACGGTGGGCTCGGTGTCGTGGCCACCGGCGGTGCGGTCGGTGTTGTAGCCGCCACTCACGCCAGTCCCGGTGGTCTGGATGCCGGTGTTGTGGGTGCCGGTGGTCTGGGTGCTGCTGGTCTGGGCGGAGGCGCTGGTGTCGGCGATGTCGTAGTAGCGGTACAGGTCAACCTCGTCGGTCTCGCTGAGTTCCTTGCCCGGGTCGTGGTGGGGGGCGTCCTTCACGACCGACTTGGCGAACGGCACCTTGACGGAGTCACCGGACGTGCTGGCCTGGGCCAGCGGGATCAGGGACAGGCTGGAGCCAAAGAGGCCGGTCTTGACCGAGACCCACTCCGGCTGCCCGGAGGCGTTGTCTAGGTAGACCTCGTCGACCTTGCCGATCTTGTCGCCGTCCTTGTCGTAGACGGTGGTGCCGAACAGGGCGTCGGGGGAGATGTTCTGAGCCATGAGAAGTTCCGCTTCTGCAAGTGAGCGCGGGTCGTCCAGCAGGTGCTAGTCGAGGTCGAGCACCGATCACTGGTCCGGGTAGGACCTGATCGGGATGGTGGAACGCTGGTCAGCGGCGGCGGGCGCTGATGCTGCCGGCGATGGTGACCCCGACAGCAGCAACGGCGACCTGCAGGATCAGTTCGATCCAGTCGATGCCGGGAGTGTCGGCCACGTTCAGCAACCTGGCCAGGGCGGTACCGATCAGGGCGGCGATGACGCCGACGACGATGGTCAGCAGGAGGGAGATGTTCTGCTTGCCCGGCAGGACGAGACGGGCCAGGGCGCCGATGATCGCGCCGATGACGATCGCGGTGATGATGCCACCGATGGTCATGGATCTCCTTCGAACAGGTCGACCGATGGTCTGATCGGCTCAGGGTGTGTGGTGCGGATGGTGCGGTGTGACGGGGGCGCGGACGGGTCAGCGCGGCCGACGGCGCAGGAGCCCACCTCGGGCGTTGCGGGGGTCGTCCTTGCGGGCCCGGGAGGACACCAGCCGCCCGGCGCCCAGCAAACCCCGAGACAACTTCGTGGGGCCACTACTGGCTTCCACCCGCCGGCCCAGGCCGGCGAGCAACCGTCCGGCCACCGGGACGGCGACGGTGAAGACGACCCATCGGCGCAGACCACTGGAGAGCAGGACCCACATGGTCGATCTCCTTCAGTCGTGGTGCTGGGTCCGATCCGGTGAAGTCGGTGTGCGTGCGTGGGGATCGGCACGTGTGGATCGGTGCGTGCGGGTCAGTGCACCAGGGTTGATGAACCGAGATCAGTGCACCGAGATCAGCGCACGCGGGTTCGGTGACGGGCCCGACGGGCCACGCTCAGCCGCACCCGGGCCCGGGCATCGTCACGGCCCAGGACCTGCGCCAGGTCGGTCGCGACGTCGTCGGTGGCGGTGACCACCGACTGCAGGTCGGCGTCGGGTTCGACGGTGGCCTTCACGGCCACCACCAGCTGTCCGCGGTCGCGCACCACCCGGCTGGAGGCCGAGCGGATCCCGGGCGTCTCGGCCAGGACGTCGGCGGCGGTGGCCGCCGCCCCGGCGGGGTCGATGAGCAGTCGCCCGCTCTTGTCGGACCCCTTCAGCGACAGCTCGCCCACCCCACGTCGGGGCAGGTGGGCCAGCAGCCACCACAGGGCCAGCAGGATGCACACGGCGCCGGCGATGCCGGCGGCCCAGGGCCACCACGCGGTGGCGAAGGTGTCGGTGGCGGTCTGCAGCGTCAGCTGCTGGGGGGCCGCGGCCCACACCTGCACCAACCACCCGGCACCCCAGGCGGCGGCAGCCAGCCCGAGGACGAGCAGGACCAAGCCGACGACGATCGCGGCGAGGCGGTCCAACCCCAGGACTGCGCGGCCCATCAGTTCTCCTTCGGGGTGCGGACGGTGACGGCCACCCGCGGCGGGGACTGCAGGGGCGACAACCGCTGCGCGACGGCACCGGTCACCGACTCCCGCAGGCCCGACTCGCTGGTGCCGTGGACGGTGACGGTGACCTTCTTGCGGGTGGCGGTGGAGGAGACGTCCAGGACACCGTCGAGGTCCTGAGCCGCTCCCGAGGCCAGCCGGGCGATGTCGCGGGTGTGCAGGAAGACCCCGGTGCGCGAGGTCAGCGGCAGGGTCTTGCGGGAGCGGCGACGCAGCGCGGTCAGAGCCAGCCACAGCCCGATCAGGGCCACGACGATCCCGGCGGGGATGAGCCACCACGTCGGAGAGAATCCCTCGACCCCGTCTACGCCGGCGTTCAGCCACGGCGTGCCGGACAGGGCACCGGAGGCGACGAGGGCGTCGCGCAGCAGCAGTAGACCGAGGGCCAGGAGCAGGACGGCCAGGATCGGGCCGATGGCCCCGATCGGGCCGCTGCCGCTCTTCTGGTTCGCGGCCTGCATCGGAGTTTGTGTCGGGGTGGTGGCGTCGACGCCGGAACCGGTCTGGGAGGTCACTGGACGCGTCTCCTTTCCGGAGTGGTGGGGCGCAGGACCTTGGCGACCGTGACGTCGACGACGTCGACGTCCAAGGCAGCCAGGGTGTGCAGCCGGTCGGCGACGTGGTCACGGACCGCAGCGGCGACACCGGCGGCCGGTCGCGGCCAGGCGGTGACGATCTCGATCTGTACCCGGGCACGGTGACCGGCGACGTGGACGTCGACGCGGGGGTAGGCACGACCCAGGGCGGTCGCGATGGTGCCGGCGGTGTCCTCGGCGGCGATGACGCCGGGGACCTCGAAGACCGCGGCCTCGGCGATGCGCTCCACCGCCTTGTCCTTGACCTCCAGCGCTCCACGCGATGCGGTTTCGGTGCGCTCTTCGGCCGTGAGTTCGGCTGCCGCCTGAGCGGGGCCGCTCCAGCGCCGCACGCTCGGTGTGCTCGAGGTCCGTGCGTGTCGGCCTTGGCCGTCGCGGGGGTTCAGGGTGTTGCGGCTGCTGGCCGCGGCGGTCCCGGTAGGAGTCGTGACGGCGGTGGCGCCATCAGCCACGGCTGCGGCCGGGGATGAGGGCGGCCAGGTCCAGCTTGCCTTCCAGGTGGGCGCCGACGACGTAGCCGACGGCGGCGAACAGCAGGGCCAGGACGAACCAGCCGAAGCCACCTTGGATGGCGATGATGGCCAGGAGCAGGCCGGCGAAGATGCCGACAATCGAGGCGGACACGAGTTCCTCCAGGGGAAGGGAGTGGGGCCTGCCGGATCCAGTCAGAACCAGCAGGTAGTGCTGCCGAGCGGGACTGTGGCGCAGCAGCACCTGGTGTCGTAGTACCTGGTGCGGCAGCACCTTGTGCCGTCACGTTTGAGGCCGCAGGAAGACGTCAGGCGGCGCGGCCGGCGGCGAGGTCTTCGACGTAGACCTGCACCGGCACGTCCACCACGGCGGCGACGGCGGCGTGAATCTGCTGGGCAACGGCTCGGATGGGGGTGTCGTAAGCCAGGACGACGTGAACCTCCACCGCCTGCTCGGAAAGCTTGACCCCGGCCACCCGCCGACCAGGCAGGTAGGTCGCGACCTCACCGAAGCGGCCCGGGTGCAGCTGGACCACGCCCTCGACCGCGAGCACCAGGGCAGCAATCTCATCGGCGGCCGTAACCTCCGGCACCCGGGTGGTGGAGACGACCTCGAACTCCGTGACCGCGGGGGACGCCGCCGATGCGGTGGCCGCGAGGTCGAAGGAAGGTGCGCCGACCGGCGCCCCGGTGGCCGAGCCGGCGCCCCGGAGGGCGCCGGTCGGCGTGGTGGGCTCGATCACCGGACGCGGGGAGCGGAGTCGGAGTCCTCGTTGTCGTCGGCGTCCTCGTCGGGCAGGTGCACGTCGGCGACGGCGATGTTGACCTCGGTGACCTGCAGACCGGTCATCCGCTCCACCGAGGCGATGACGTTGCGGCGCACACCGGCGGCGAGGTCGGCGATCGCGACGCCGTACTCGGCGATGAGGTTGATGTCCACGGCGGCCTGGGTCTCCCCGACCTCCACCGACACGCCCTGGGAGTGGTTGACCCGGCCACCCGGGATCCGTTCACGCAGGGCACCGACCGCGCGGGAGGCGCCGCCACCGAGGGCGTGGACACCGGAGACGTCCTTAGCGGCCAGGCCGGCGATCTTGGAGACGACCGTGTCGGCGATGGAGGTGGTGCCCTGGTTGGAGACCAGTGCGCCGGTGGGGACGTCGTCGCGGCTGACGGCCAGGGTCGACGAGCCGGGGGTGGACATCGCCTTGGGGGTGGTCTTGGTCTGCTCGCTCACGGGTGCTCCTTCAAGAGAGTGGGTGAGCCCTCCTACAAGCCGGTCGGGCTGTGCAGTGGGGCTTTCACAGGGATAGAGACAGAACCGGGCCAAACTGCACGCCACCTTGAGTGTGACCTGCGTCATATTTGTTCGTCAGTGCGCCATGGTCGCCGGACCGCCAGGCTCTGACGCCGCCGATGCAGGTCTCCTGCATGGGTCTCAGTGCGGACCCATAGTGCTCTTTCACTTGCCGACGCCATCGGGCGCCCCGCCGAGAAACTGCAGCTGAACCGGTGGCAGCACCAGCCTGCCGGCTGCTGGTGAGCACCTGCTCACGATTGCTGGTGCCGGTTGCTGTGTCAGTTGGCGCGCAGTTGCGGTCAGACGGCGACCCGTCGAAGGGGTGAGCGCCCTGGCCGATCAGCGTCTCGTTGACGACGGCCTGCAGCTGGGCAAGGTCGGGCAGCCCGGCCCGCTGCTCGGCGCTGAGCGCGTCGTAGCTGGCGACCGCCATCGTCGAGGTCGAGCTGCCCAGGGCGTACCGCACCAGCTGCTCATCCCCGCCGGTGCACAGCAGGATCCCCACCGTGGGGGCGTGCTAAGCGTGGTCCCGCAGCCGGTCGTCCACGACGGCGACGTAGGTGCCGAGCTGGCCAAGGTAGGAAGGGCTGAAGCAGCCCATCTTCAGCTCGACCACCACGAACCGCAGCTGCGTGTAGGAGAACAGCAGCAAGTCCACGTTGAGGGTCTCCTCCCCCACCTCCAACCGGTGCTGACGGCCCACGAACGCCATCCCATGCCCGAACGCGGTCAGCAGGGTCTGCCCCTGGTTCGGTTGACTCCTGACCTGTGAGGATCATGGTCTTCACTGGAAGGATGAGTACCGTGCCGACGCCGTTCCCCGAGGAGTTCCGCCGCGACGTGATCGCCGTCGCCCGCCAAG
>NZ_JBFNQN010000025.1 GCF_040796495.1 Kineococcus endophyticus
CAGCAACACCGAGCGCGCCCAGGCACTTGCCCCGTGGCTGGAGCACTACAACACTGGCCGCCGTCACAGCGCCCTCGGTGGCCTGCCCCCGATCAGCCGCCTGTCACCAACGTGATGGCTGGGTACATCTAGGACGGCGACCCGCCCCGCACGATCACCGGCCGCGGCACCGTCACCACCGACGGCCGCACCGGGCGACCCGTCACCCTCGACGACGTCTTCACCGACCCCGCGACGGCGCTCGCCGCCCTCGGCCACGGCATCCCGAGCGCGTCGATCTCCCGTGTCTCGGCGTCCAAGAGGGCCGCGCGGACGCTGCAGTCGACCGCATCGAGTCGGGTATTCGCGCCTGAGTCCTGCTGGGTGACGAGATTGCAGACCACCAAATCGTCGGTCACACACGGGGACAGGTCCTCGATTTGCAGGTCCCTGGCCGCGCATAGGTCCGGGTACGCCGCATGCACTCGGGGCCAGCGACGGCGGAACTCCACGGCGATGCCACCCTGCACCGACCCGACGCTGTTGCAGCTGTGCCCCAGAGCGGGCAACCCAAGTGTGGAGGGAATGCACGTGGCGGAGACGGGAGCGGCTCGCCGCCAAGACATGGTCAGTCAAGTCAGCTCGCTGGTGAACGTCCTGCGAGCGCTGGCTGCGATGGGCTCGCAGCCGGTGCGGGACGTCGAGGCGCAACCGCACGTCCTGTGGTGGGGACCTGCCGATCCGTCCGGTCGAGGCGGCTCTGGCCGAGCCGGACGTTGAGTGGATCGAAGGCTGCCACCTCCTTGGGCCGGACCTGCTGAGCCGCTGCCGGCCCACCCTCTTGGTTAGAGAGGGCGGACAGGACGCCTCGTCCTTGGCCGAGACCGCATAGGAGGTGGCCACCGACTAGGGCGTGTCTGCTAGGTCGTTGACGTTGGCCCCGCCAAACTGACGCCCGTGCCCGACCCAGAAGACCGCAAGTTCGTGCTGAGCGACGAGCAGTGGGGACGCATTGAACCCCACCTGCCCCAGCGCACGAAGGACAACTGGGTCGGCCGTGGCCGCCCATGGGGAGACCACCGCACGGTCGTCGAGGGCATCATCTACCGCTTCCGCATCGGCTGCCCCTGGCGTGATGTCCCCACCGATTACGGTGTCTGGCAGACGGTTTACGACCGCTTCAACACCTGGAGCAAGGACGGCACCTTCAACACGATCCTGGCCGAGCTGCAGGCCGACGCCTACGAGGGCGGCGACCTGGAGTGGGTCGTGTCCATCGACTCCAGCAACGCCCGCGCCCACAAGCACGCCGCCGGCGCTGCCCCCGTCGACGCACTGGAGGACACGGCGAGCACCGGCCAGGACACAGGGGGCAAGATCGAATTACAAGGACCGGCCCGCTGAACCTGCTGATCATGGACTGGGCCGCTCCCGCGGCGGGTGGACCACGAAGATCCACCTGGCCGTCGACAAGGCCGGACGGCCGCTGGCGATCCGCCTCACCCCTGGCCAGGCCGGCGACAACCCCGAGCTGATTCCGCTGCTGGACGACATCGACGTCCCGGTCCGCGACGGCGCCGCGCCCACCGACCGGTCCCGGCCCGACACCGTTGTGGCTGACAAGGCTTACTCCCACCCCTCCACCCGCAAGTCGTTATGCCGCAGAGGCATCAAGGTCTGCATTCCCGAACGCAGAGACCAGATCGAGCACCGCCGTAAGAAGGGGTCGGCCGGCGGTCGACCACCGAAGTTCGACGCTGAGGTCTACCGGGGTCGCAACGTCGTCGAGCGGGCCTTCAACCGCATGAAGGAGTGGCGCGGCATCGGCACCCGCTACGACAAGCTGGCTGTCACCTACCTCGGCGGGGTCGTCCTGTCAGCCATCGTGAGGTGTTGGCTGCGCTGACCCAGCAGACACGCCCTAGGCCCTGCAGGGCTGACTACAGCAAGCATCACGCGGCGAACGTCGCGCAACACTTTAGCGGGCCTGACCAACTGATCACTCGCTGACTGGAGTAGCCGGCGAGGTGCTCGCTACTAGTCATGCTTATGGTGTCTTGTTGAGGGCAGCTTGGGGCTTTGGGCACGCCAATCGTCCGCGTGCCGCGATGGAGGTGAAACACCAGGTCCCGGTGCTTCCTGATTCCACCGCGCCACTATCCGCCACATGAAGCACCGGACTACTTGGCGGTCGCTTTGCCGACCTGCATCAGCTTCGGGATAACCGGTAGTTGATGTGGAGATTGCAGGGCTGCACTAACAGGAGGGCGTCAATGTATTCTCAGCATCCTGAGGACCGCAACGCAGCTGCGTGTGCTTTGTCGGTGGGCCGATGCCCACACCGCTGAATGACTCTGTGCGCCGCCAGATGCAGAAGATGCCGAGGCGCAACACCAAGCCGGAGCTGGCACTTCGTCACGAGTTGCACGCCCGTGGGCTGCGTTACCGGCTGGGGGCAGACCGCCTGCCCGGACGTCCTGACCTCGTGCTCACCAGTGTGAAGCTGGCCATCTTCGTCGACGGGTGCTTCTGGCACCTGTGTCCCCAACACGCGGTGGTCCCGAAGAACAACAGGGACTGGTGGATCGCCAAGCTTCAGGCGAACGTGGCGCGCGACAGGCGCAAGGACGAGGCCCTCAGCCTCATGGGTTGGACACCCGTTCACGTGTGGGAGCACGACATCCCCACACCCGGAGCCGACGTCGTCGAGGCCCTATGGCGACAGCGTCGCCTCCGGCTGGCGCGTCCCCGTGAAGTTGTCGGCCCCGTATGAGAGCCTGGCGTCTGATGTCGGGGTGAGGAGCCGCAGTGAGGAACAAGTCGATCAGTGTGACGCCGTCAGCAGCCCGTCTGACGTCGTCACTCAGGGACATCGGGTACGACTTCGTCTCAGCCGTAGCGGACTTGGTGGACAACAGCATCGCGGCGAACGCCAAGAACATCGACATTATGATCAAGTTCGACGGCGCCGAATCGTACGTCCTGATTGCCGACGACGGCACAGGAATGAGCGAGAACGCGCTTGTCGAGTCCCTCCGATTTGGCAGTCGCCGTAGCTACGACGTCGGTGAGCTCGGCCGTTACGGACTCGGACTTAAGACCGCCTCACTTTCGCAGTGCCGCTCGGTGACGGTCTCGACCCGACGCGCCTCGGTCTACAAGCGCATAGCCACCCGGATGCTCGACCTCGACATCATCATGGATTTCGACGACTGGTTGATCGTCGATCCTAAACGGACCAAGGCGGTGCAGGAGGCGGAGCGGTGGTTGGCCCAAGCGCCCGGAACTGTCGTCGTTTGGAGCAAGCTCGACCGAGTCCTCCCTGACAGGCGACCGGAAGGTGGCTGGGCTCGGCGTCGTATTGAAGGGCTGGTGCAGAAGACCACGACGCATCTGTCGATGGTCTTTCACCGCTACCTCGAAGGCACCGCTGCCGCGAGGCAGGTAATCATCACGGTGAACGGTGAAAAGCTCTGTCCGTGGGATCCCTTTGCGCTCGGTGAGGAGCGCACCCAGGAACTGCCCGCCCTGAGCTTGGAAGTCGTTTCAGGTGACCAGGCCGGCCGCATACGATTGCGCCGCTTCGTGCTCCCGCCCAAGGAGAAGTTCAGCTCGCAGGCTGAGTTCGAACGTCTGTCCGGACCGCTCAAGTGGAACCGTCAGCAGGGTCTCTACATCTACAGGGCCGACCGCCTCGTGCAGTGGGGTGGATGGGGTGGAATTCGGTCCATCGACGAGCACACCAAGCTGGCGCGGGTGGCGCTGGACTTCAACACGGATCTTGACTCGTCATTTCACATCAACGTGGCCAAGATGCGTGTCAGTCTGCCGTCGGCCGTCAGGCAGATGCTTGAGCGGCCGCTCCACGAAGTCTGCATGCGTGCCAACGACACATACCGGAAGTCCACCAAGCGGGCTTCAGCTACCGCAGTCCCGTCCGCCGAGCTCGCACCCCTTCCCGTCGTAGGTCTCGCACTCCGGTCCGCCGCTGCACAGTCAGGCGACTACGCGGCCTTCAAACGCATAGTCAACGTCCTGCGCGAGACGGCCCCCGAGGTAGCTGACAGCCTCAACTTCTGACGGATCGACCCGTCAAAACAAGGGGTCCATGCCGTCGTCCTCCACGCCGAACCGCTTGCAGGACGACAAGAGCGGGCAGTCGATGCAGAGAGGCTTCTCCGGACGGCACAAGGTATTCGCCAGTTCGATCAGACCCTTGTGCGCCATCCTCGCGTTCGTGCCACCGCCGATCATGCGCGCCACGGCCAACCTGCCGTCGGTGAGCCTGTTCTTCTGGCTCACCGGATCGGCGTGGAAGCGTTCCGCGACCCTGAGGACTCCCTTGGTCGTGAGCACCGGCTCCTCGGCGCTCTTTCCCGCCACCGGCACGGACAAGATCGCCAAGTCGCCTACGGCCTCACTGAGGCCAGGCAGGCGCAAGCTGACTAGGTCGTCGGTGTCGAGTGCCCCAGGGCGGTCACGCAGGTGGTCCGCCAGTTCTGACAGCGTATTCGCGCGCTTGTCCCGACCTATCGATCTCGCCATGTCGAGCACGGCATCCTCTAGGTCGGTGCTCTCTGGGTTCTCCGGGCGATCCATCAGTCGGATGACGGGCCACACTTGAGCCACGGTTCCCGGAGCGGCGCGGTCGAGCAGGATTTCCGCACAGACCACCTGCCACCGGGTCTCGGCGCTCAACCACGGTAGACCCTTAGGGGACGAATTACGGCTAATGAACCAGTCAGAAAGCGTCTTTGCAACCGCCTGGGTCGGTGGTCCTGCAGATGCATGAGTCTTGAGAGCTGCGAGCACAGCGCGTCCCAAGTGCTCACCCAGGCGTGGAGGCACTGCGTTGCCGATCTGACGGAAGGACGCCGAGGGGGGGCCGGCAAATCGGAACCGGTCAGGGAAGGTCTGCAGTCTCGCCGCCTCCCTGATGGTCAGTGTGCGGCTCTGCCGTGGGTGGATATACCAGTACCCGTCCTTGGCGATGTGAGCGGTGATGGTGCGCGACAGGTGGTTTTCATCGAGCCGCTTGTACTTGTCGTCGAAGATGTCCTCCCGGTACCGCTTCAACTCCTCCGGGAGCTCTGAGTAGCGGGTCTTAGCGCCCATCATCTCGAAGGCGCGTTCGTCATCCTCCCGGACGGGTCGGGTGATGTGGTCGTAGATTCTGTCGCGTTCCGACTGCGGGACACCTGTGCGCATGGAGTGCTGGAAGGTGGTGACGGGACGGTCGTAGTCGGCCCAACCGGAGGCACCGCCTTCAGGTCGCCATCCACCGCGAACCTCCGGAAGATCGCCGATTGCGGCCCATACGTTGACCTGCTCCTCGAGAGGAGTCGGCCAGTCGAAATGGACGCCGTCCCGCAGTGCCACGAGGATCAACCGCTGCCGGAACTGCGGCACCCCGTAGCGCCACGTGTCGACGATGCTCTCCTCGACGGCGTACCCCAGCTGCTCGAGCTCCTCAACCATGGATCGGAGGATGAACATTTCCCGGTCTAATGCCATGTCCGGAACGTTCTCCATGATGACGGCGGCAGGACGGGCCAAGCGCACCACTTCCAGGTAGGACCGCCACAGGTCCCGCCTCTCGTCGTGCGGATCGCGCAGTCCCTTGGTCACCCGGTCTCGAATCAGGTACCGGCCGGCCTTCGAGAAGGGCTGACAGGGCGGACCACCGGCCAGCACGTCGACACCGGCGGCGCGCATGAGAGCCGCCACCCGCTCGACCTGCTCGGCGTCGCTGAGGTCCCAGTCAACCGTGAGCCCGCCAAAGTGGTGCCGGTGAGTTTCCACGGCCTCCTTGTCGTGGTCCACGGACAGAACTACCCGCAGGCCGGCTTCCTCAAGCCCCAGACTCAGTCCACCGGCGCCGCTGAAGAGGTCAGCGGCCAGATGTGCCCCCTCGGACTTGAGCCGCCTTGCGTGAGCCAGAAATTGCTCCTCCGTTGAGCAGGAATCAGCGTGCGGGGCGAGTCTCACAAAGGGACCTCGGACCAGCTTCACGCCATAACCCGCTCGTCTGGACGGGTCGGCCTTCGGCATGGAGCACTCCCTCGATCAAACGCCTGCAGAGCATCTCATCCTACGTGTGCCGGATGGCGCCGCCGGACGTGCCAACGCGGCTGGAGGGCGCGTGTCGATGAGTGCGCGGATGTGTTGGCGACACGCGTGTGGCTGTGCCGAGGCTGCACGCTGCACCTATCGCGATTGGCCCACTCGCCCGCCTGATGGTGGCGGCGGCTCGGTCAACGGGGCGTACGTCTAGGAGGGGCAATTACTGGCTCGAGGCACTTGGGCCGGCTGGAGATTCCGAACCTCCAGCCACCACTAGAGCTTGACCCCCTTCGGGGGGACGGAGCTCGCGGTGCCCGAGGCGTCTGCCGCAGCATCCACATAGATGCGGCAACGGGCGCGCGGTTGATCCACGATTTGCCGCCCCTCCGGCACCCATGCCCGCTACTGTGTGATGCAGACGCGCACCGATCGTTACGACCGTGCCACTGCAGGCTGAGAGGAGGCGGGATCCGATGGAGCCGCCAAGCCACCGGACGGTCGCTCTGCTGACTGCGCCGTTGCGCCGTGGATCGGGCGACGCGGCGAGCGGAGAAAAAGTTTAACGCCCGTTGGCTGTTCTCCCAAGAATCTGGTGGAGCACAATAAATGATTTGACTCGAGTAATCATGAGGAACTAAATCTTCGCCGAACTCGTTAGACAGTTCGGCGTAAGGGCGTCGACTTCTAGAAGGTCATGTGAACGAGTTTGAACTGACTCCCGATCCTTACCTCCTCGAGTCGATGCGGGCTGTTGGCTATTCATTCGAGACGGCTGTCGCCGATGTGATCGACAACTCGGTGGCAGCGGGGGCCGGAACTATCCACCTGCTCACTTCTGGAAGTGGCCAGCCGAGGGTGTCCATTTTCGACGATGGCGCGGGCATGGACCGTGAGACAGCCGTCACGGCCATGAAACTGGCCGCACGGAGCCCGTCCGAGACGAGGAAGGAGTCGGACCTGGGTCGGTTCGGGCTGGGCCTCAAGACGGCGTCACTGTCCCAGTGCCGCCGGCTGACCGTGGCCTCTAAGCAAGGGGGTCACCTGACCATCCTGCGGTGGGACTTGGACCACGTCATCTCGACAGGCCGGTGGCTCGTCATCGAGCTAGACGCGCACGAGCTCTGTTCACTGCACGGACACGAACTGCTCGACGACGCCGAGAGCGGCACGTTGGTCTGTTGGGACGAACTCGACCTCCTCCTCAGGACGGAAGGGTCCTCTCAAGCGGATTTTGACGCAGCTGTGACGCGGGTCAGGGACCATTGCTCGTTGGTCTTCCACCGCTTTGTGACCGGCGATGACGCCCGCAAGATCAACATGACTGTCAACGGCGTCGGATTCTCGGCCTTCGACCCCTTCCTGAGGAGGAACCGGTCTACGGACGCGCGGAGCGAAAACCTCAAACTGGACGGCACAGTACTGCCTGTGGTGGCGTACACGCTGCCGTTCATCGGGAAGCTCTCGGCCAGTGAGCGGAAGCTTGCCCTCGCGCCAGGCGGTTTTAGGGACAGTCAGGGCTTCTACATCTACCGCGCGGCGCGCCTGGTGGTGTGGGGCACCTGGTTCCGGTTAAACCCGAAGAGTGAGCTCGGGAAGCTCGCGCGAGTCCGTGTGGACGTACCCAATGCCCTCGACCACCTCTGGGTGCTGGACATCAAGAAGTCATCGGCGACGCCACCGCGTGAGCTGCGCGAAGCGCTCAAAAAGCTTTCAGCACAGTTCATCGAACCCAGTACGCGGGTGCAAAAGTTCAGAGGGCGCAGGGAAAAGGATCCCAGCGGCGACACGCGTGTCTGGAACGTAATTGTGGACCGCCATGGATTCCGGTACGAGGTGAACCGGGAACATCCGGTCATTCGTACCTTTGGGGAGACGCTCGACTCGGCACAGCTCAGACGCATGGAGGCCCTGATCGAGGTAATGGAGCAGTCCTTCCCCGTCGTGGATGCCCATAACCGATTGGGGGAGGACGCGGTGCTCGTGGAGCCGGCCGACAAGGTGACGACAGCCGTCACCAACGCAGCCAACCTGCGGCCGCTCTTCGCCGATACGCATCCGGACGATGCCACGTTCATCAGCATGATCGAGGCTCTGGAGCCTTACTGCCATATCGACGGCTTTCGAGCGGCGCTCACCGCAGCTCTGGCCGTGTGACCACTCATGCAACCCGCGGAGCAGCGCATGCCGGACTACAGCGACCACGAAGTCATCACCTTCATCGTCCAGCAGCTGGCGAAGAAGCACCCCAACCCTCCGGTGCCGGCGGCGGCCGTCGATGCTCAGATCGACGTCTGGAGAGCTAGTGGCATGTATGACCTGCCCGAGGAGGGGTGGGCGGACATCGAGCGGCACGTGAAGACCCAGGTGATCATCACGATGGAACCGGGCGAAACTCTCCCTGGTCGCGGATACCGCAACTGGCTGCCGGAGCGCCATAAGGACATTGAGTGGAAGCGTTGGGTCGCCTACAAGCAGCTGCTCACCCAGAAGGGTTTCACCCCGAACGTGCAGAACGCGCTCGACGCGTCGACGGACGAGATCCTTAACTGCTTGGGTGATCCGCGTGACGAAGGATCGTGGAAGCGACGGGGCCTCGTCATCGGCGACGTTCAGTCGGGCAAGACCGCAACCTACATCGGCGCAGTGAACAAAGCGGCCGACGCAGGTTACAAGCTGGTCATCCTCTTGGCGGGAGGAACCGAGGCGTTGCGCAAGCAGACGCAGTTCCGAGTCGACGAGGGTCTCATCGGCCGCGATTCATCAAAGAACGCCGGTGGTGCGAACCTCTCCAACAACCCGCTGTTCGGGGTGGGCACATGGCTCAACCAATTCGTCGCGGCCCAGGGACTGACGACCCAGGCGACCGACTTCCGCAAGACCTCGCAGCGGGCGATGAACATCGCGATCGACCCGAACACCTCCACCCCGTACATCTTCGTGCTCAAGAAGAACAAGACCGCGTTGGAGAACCTGCGCGACTGGCTGAAGAGCCAGCAGCTGGGTGGTGCCCAGATCGACATCCCGATGTTGCTGGTCGATGACGAGTCCGACTACGCGTCGGTCAACACAAAGGACGAAGAGTCACCCACGGTGATCAACGGTCTCATCCGCTCGATTCTCGGGACCGTGAGCAAGTCGTCCTACTTGGCCTTCACCGCGACGCCGTTCGCCAACGTGTTCATCGATCACCGCACGACCCAAGAACTGCTCGGCGACGACCTGTTCCCGCGCGACTACATCCGTACCATTGATGCACCGTCGAACTACGTTGGCAGCAAAGCGTACTTCGGGACCGAAGAGTCGGTCGACACCACCAAACTGGTGGCTCTCAAGGACGCCGACAACCACTTCCCGCTCAAACACAAGTCGGGCCACCCTGTTTCGGCGCTTCCGGCCAGCCTGCTCGACGCCATCCGGACGTTCGTGGTCGCAGTGGCGGTGCGCGAGGCTCGCGGAGACACCAGCGCTAGGTCGATGTTGGTGAACGTGTCTCGGTTCAAGAAGGTGCAGACGCAGGTGCACGCTCTCGTCGAGTCCGAGTTCCAGAAAATCAAGAACGCAGTTGAGCTGCACTCCGTCTCCCTGCTCGCGAGCGAACGCCACGCGGAGATCGAGGCCTTGGAGTCCACTTTCAACAGGCACTACGCCAGCGTTCCCGAGACTTGGAAGGACATCCTTCCGTCACTGAAGTCAGCAGTTCATGCCACATCCGTGCGGCTGATCAACTCTGACCGAGTCAAGCAGGCCGAGGATATCGCGGATCTAGAATCCGAACGGATGATCGCGGTCGGTGGTGACGTGCTGAGTCGTGGCCTGACCTTGGACGGCCTGACGGTGAGCTACTTCCACCGTAGCGTCGGCGCCTCGGACACCCTCCTGCAGATGGCTCGTTGGTTCGGGTACCGACCTGGGTACGAGGATCTCTGCCGCGTCTGGTTGCCTGAGGACGTCGCGGACCAGTTCCGCTACGTTTCCGGGATCGTGGAGGAATTGCGCGGACAGCTGCGGGCGATGAAGAAGCAGAATCTGACACCTGAGGACTTCGGATTGAAGGTGCGCATGCACCCGGAAACGCTGAAGATCACATCGACTGTAAAGATGGGCGGCGCCGAGGCCAAGGCGTGGACGGTAGACATCGCTGGACAGCGCATCGAGACAGTTCTGGTCGACTCCAAGCCTGAGACGGTCGCCAAGAACGTTGTAGCCGTCACCCAACTAGTCAATGACGTCGAGTCGGCATATCCCAATGAGAGCTGGGAAGACCCGACGTCCCCTTGGCAGCTCCGGAGAGGTGTCGACAAAAGGCACGTCGCGAAGTTCCTGGAGAACTACGTGCCGTTCATCAGTGACGCCTTATTCGCAGACAACGTTCTATCCTCCTACCTAGAAAGCTCCAGCAATTCTGCGCTGAGCAGCTGGACCGTAGCATTCGCGAGTGGGCGGACGACTCAGACGCCTACCCCCGTGGCAGGCAGCCTTGCAGTCAAACTCCCAACACGCACCCTTAAGACAGGAAAGCCGGTATATAAAGCAGGCTCGGGCGACGGCTTCACCCCGTTGAAAATATCCGGGAAGAGCAGCCGACTTGCCGGTTCCACCGACATCGCCGGCATCTTCGGTATCAAGAGTGTCGGCGGGGAATCGAAAAACGATCCCCGCCTTGAGCCGAGGGTCTATGAGCGGATCGCTACCCATGGACCGGCCCTTATGATCTATCTTATCGAACCCGCGAATACTGGCGCGCGGAGTGGGCAGAACGACAAGGGCAATGAATTAACTGGGATCGAGGACGCACAAGGCGTTGAGGAAGTAGAAGACGACGATCTTGTATTCCGCAACACATGGTCCGCAATCAAGGCGGATGGCTCTAGGTACTTGGTATGCGTGAAAATCGCCATCCCGAGCACCAAGCCGGGTCAGACCCGCACAGAAGTCCGTTACATGTTGAACTCTGTGGCGCTCAACTCCTGGCGGCTTTCGGTCGTCGAACAGACAGAAGCAGACGACGTCGATGACTTGGACGGTGGCGATGACTGAGCGGTCCTTCCTCACGGATTGGAAGGCCCGGCTGCTGGCTGGGCAGGCGGGGGTGGTGCTCGTTGAGGTCAGGCATCCGCTGGAAATCTATGTGGGCGCCGGTGACCAAGGCCGTCCGCTCGCGCAAATTCGGTCGAAGGTGCAACCTCCCCTGCATGAAATCTCTGATCTCGTGCTTGTCGAGCGACGGCAGCAGGGTGATTGGTGGATTCTGTCGTTGGACCTGCAGGATGCCCGCTTTACCGACGTCTTCCTGCGACTGGTGACGCACTTGGTCAGCGCGTCCCGCCGTGAAACGACAGCAGAGTCGGCGTGGAGATCGGTGTCCGTCGTGTTGAGCGAGTGGAAACGCCTGTTGAGCGTCCGACCACATGGTCTCTTGAGCCTCGAGGAGCTGCGCGGACTCGTCGGCGAGCTCTGGTTGGTGCTCTACCGCTTCAGCATGGCGATGCCGGTCGACGAGGTGATCGCAGGGTGGCTCGGCCCGCTCAACGCGCCGCAGGACTTCTGGTACGAGTCCACCGGCTTCTACGAGGCCAAGTCGATCGGACCGTCCGCCCCTCGGATCAAGATAAGTTCTGCGCACCAGCTCGATGAGCGGGGCATGACGCTCCTTGTTCTGCAGGTTCCCCAAGTTGTGGAGTCCGACGCCGGCGCCCTAAACCTCATCACGCTCGTCGAGGAGGTGAAGACGGCGCTGCAGTCCTCTAACAAGGCGACGGATGATCTGGACGTCCGGCTCAGCCGTATGGGTGTCGACCTTGACCATCCCTACTACGGAAACACCTGGTTCCGGGTGACTGTCGTTGAGACATTTCAGGTATCCGAGGACTTTCCGGCCATCCGACATAGTGCCTTGCCGGACGGTATCGAACAGGTTCGGTACGGTCTCGACAGAAAAAGCCTCAATCAGTTCCTGGTCGCGACCGAGCGAGTGTCGGGGGATGCCTCGTGAACCTCGAAGAGTTCAGATTGAACTTGCTAAACCAAGCGCACGTCCGAAGTGCCGCCGAAGGTACGTTCACTCAGGAGGCGTTCCTCGCTGAGTTGTCGGACCGGCTCGCCGCGGCCGGAGAAATCGAACAACTCAACGACGTGCGGTTCGAGGGGGAGGGGAAGAGGAGGCGCAAACTGGCCGTCCACGGTTTCGACTTGGACGACTCGGACAACTCGGTTGCGCTAGCGGTTCTGCGATGGGGTGGCGGGGAGAAGCAGGAGACTTTCACTTTCTCGCAGGCCTCGGCGGCCCTCAAGTCCCTGACCTTCTTTTTGGAGGAGGCTGTGAGCGGTGAGTTCGTGGTGGGCCGAGAGGAGAGCTCCAAGCACTACCAGCTCGCACAGGACCTGCGCGCACGCGGTCAGAACGTGAGCAGGTACCGCCTGTACCTCCTGAGTGATCAATCGATGAGTGGGACAGCAAAAGCATTCGAGTCGTCGGAGCTGAACGGCGTTCCGATCGACTTCCACATATGGGACATCCGACGCCTGTTCCAGGTTGCCGAATCGCTGTCTGGGCGCGATGAGCTCGTCATCGACCTGACTGAGTGGCTTCCCGACGGCCTTCCCGCGCTCGAGGTAAGCGCAACCTCAGCTGACACCAAGACATACCTCGCCGCGGTGCCTGCGCTAATTCTGGCCGAGCTGTATGACCGGTACGGCAGCCGTCTGCTCGAGGGCAATGTGCGGTCCTACCTAAGTAACAGGGGGAAGGTGAACAAGGGCATCAGAGCCACGGTGCTCTCGGAGCCGGCCCACTTCTTGGCTTACAACAACGGGGTGACCGCCACGGCCGTTGGTGTTAGCACTCGGGATGGCAATATCATGTCCTTCACCGACCTCCAGATCGTCAACGGCGGGCAGACCACGGCTTCACTCTTCTACGTCCGCCGTGAAAACCGGTCGGCGTCGATGGATGACGTCTTCGTGCAGATGAAACTGGTCGTCGTCGAGCCAAAGATCTCCGAAGACATGGTGCCGCTAATTTCGAGGTACGCGAACAGCCAGAACCGCGTGAGCGAGGCCGATTTCTTCTCCAACAGCCCGTTCCACGTTAGGCTCGAGGAGTTGTCCCGCCGGACGATGGCGCCCACGAAGGCGGGTGTCAGCTACCAGACGTACTGGTTCTACGAGCGGACGAGGGGGAGTTACCAGAATGAACGCAACAAGCAGACGACGGCGCGACAGAAGAAGTTCGACGAGCTGTACCCCCGTTCGCAGGTCATCGACAAGACGACTGCAGCCAAGTACGAGGTCACGTGGGGTATGCAGCCACATGTCGTGAGCAGCGGGGCGCAGCGAAACTTCACGGCTTTCGCTCAGTTGGTGGCGAGTCGTTGGGATACCGCGCCAAACACCATCAACGACATGTACTGGAGGCACCTAGTCGCAAAGGGTCTGCTGTTCGAGTCCGTCAGATCGGCGATCGCCCGGGCGGACTGGTACCAGAAGGGGTACTTGGCCAACTACGTGACGTACAGCTTGGCCAAACTCGCCTACGAGGTCGGCCGACAGGGCAGGGGCCGTGTTCTCGACTTCGACCGTGTCTGGTTGAATCAATCGGTGTCCGAAGCCGTAATGCAAGAGTGCCTGAGGATCGGCAAGGCGGTACAGGAGGTTCTCACCTCCGAGAAGCGTCCGATACAGAACGTCACGGAATGGGCGAAGAAAGAGTCGTGCTGGCACATGGTTCAGGCGGTCGAGCACCGGTTGTCCCCTGAACTCCTAGGGGAGCTGAGGGACCAGAGGGCTGTTGCCGAACAGAAAAGGACCGCTACCTCGACCCAAAAGATCGACACGGGCATCAACTCTCAAGTTAAGGTGCTGTCCATGCAACCGTCGGAGTGGGTCGCTGTCCAAGAGTTTCTGAAGAACAATCGGCTGCTATCGCCCACTGATACCGGGATTCTCGACCTTGTCACGGGGAGGAAACCCGGAGTGCCGTCTGAAGCGCAGGCCAAGCGCCTTCTCGTCATGCACAAGAGGGCAGCGGACTCCGGATTCAACGTCACGGATGCAGCCTTGGGCCTTTAGGCATCCGGTAGTGCTCGCGCGGAGGCGCAGATCTCTGGGTGAGTTCGATGAGTCGTCTCGACTTGATTTCCGAGCGGCGCCACGGCAGGGGCGAAGTAGGTGGGTATCCGCGCCGTCCGCAGCGTAGAAGACTCGGCGCGCTTGTTGGCCCTCACCGTCCGAAGACCGACCGGTGAGGGATCAGCGGGCGCGCCCATGGCGGCTCCCCGCGAAGGCCGCGACGCCGGCAGCTCGCGCACCCACGCGGTGCCGTCCCGTCCCGATACGGTGCGTAGGTACCGATCGCCGGAGAGGGAGCATGACCAGCGCCGTAGAGTTGCTCAAAGGCTTCAACACGCCGACGCCGTCCACCTCGGACGTGCTTGCCTCGGCGCCGACGACGGCCGCCGTCCACGTCGTGCGCGAGGCCGACGGCATGGTTGTTTACGTGGGGGAGACCAGCGACCTCAGGTTCCGGCTGCGCCAGAACTCGTCCGGCGGCTCCGTGCTGCGCGACCAGCTCCTCGCAGAGCTCGACGTCACTGACGACCTGCCGGCAGCGTTGGCCCGGTTCACGATCTCCTAGCGCGAGCTGGACGACCCCGCCGCCCTCAAGGCCCGCTTGGTGGAGCACCTGCGTCCCCGCTTCAACCGGCGGGGGCATCGCGAACCCGCGACGTGGTGGGTCAACGAGGGTGGGTCCTTCACCGACGAGTCCCGTGTCGGTGTCGTCTTCGCCGGTCTGGGCGGCAACGCCGTCGCCCACCACCGCGACGTCGGTCGGAGGGCCGTCGAGGACACCGTCGTGCACTACTGCCGCGGTGATGTCGTCGCGCTCGGCGAGGTCGTCACTGACTCGGTCCAGGCTCGACAACCCTACGGACCTGTCAGTGAGCGAGACTACGGGTGGCTGACCCGGGTGGAGTACTTCGAGCTGGCCGTCCCGCTGCCCCTCGCCTCCTTGCCAGAGCGGTCGCCCGTCGAGGGCCCCTTCGACAAGAGCGGCGCCGTCAAGCAGGGGTACCTCTTCCGCCGCAGCGACGCTTACGTCGACGCCCTGCGCGACCACATTGAGTGGCCGGCCGGCTCGCCGTGGTCCGGGGCTGAACGACGCTACTGGCTCTTCCAAGCCAACCCGATTCATTGGGACCTCGCCGCGCACCTGCCGGACATGCCTCCCAGGTACGTGGAGGACTGGACCGCCGCCCAGCACCGCACCCAGATGGGGATCGGGCGACGGTGTGGTGCTGTGGGCCTCCGGGCCCAATGGTGGACTGCACGCCGTAGGACGATTGAAGTCTCGTTCCGAGAAGCGCCCTACGCCCGACTTCCGACCCGACGAAGCGGGTCCTTCGGAGTACCGGGTCGATATCCGCATCGTCCGGCACATCATCCCGCACATCACCCGCAACGTCGCGAAGACCACCCCTGAGCGGGCCGACTTGGCGGTGCTGAAGTTTGCCAACGCGACGAACTTCCCGGTGACGCTGTCGCAGTGGCGCGCCATCCACGCGCTGGTGCCTCTGGACGACAGCGTGGACGACACCCTTTGGAACGGAATCCTGCACTGGGCCCGGCGTTTCGTCGAGACCGTCGACCTGGAGGAGGAAGAGCGGGAGTACAAAGTGCGCGCTGCTGAGCTCCTGGGGGAAGCGCGCACCGCCTTGACGCATGACGGCGACTGGCGCGAACCGCTCCTGGCTGCCTTCAAGGCCACCAACACCCTCGGGTGGCGGATCCCGCTTGACGTGCGGGCGTGATTCACCACCGCCGGGATTCTCTCCCGGCAGCCCTGCGCGCCCTGTGGTCTGGTGGCGAGGTCGACGCCGCCGTCGACGCCTTCACTCGGCCTGTGCCGCCGTCCATCACGCACCCCGGCACGAGCGCCGCTCTGGCCTCCTTCCTGCTCGGCGGCCTGCACGTTACCCGGTACCCGGTGTACCGACTCACCGCCCGGCAACGGGTCTAAAGGCTGGTGAACTGGAGACACGAGAACAGCCCGTCGCCGGCCGCCCGCTACACCGAGGCACTGCGGTTCTTCGACGAGTTCCTCGCACGCTTCAACCGGCTGGACGGCCCGCAGCTCAGGGACCGGTTGGACGTCCAAGGCGTCGTGTGGCAGGTGCTGTCGGGCCAGGCCCCGGAATCGAGGAGCCGGTCGGAGAAGGACGCCGACGCCCGGTTCGTCGGAGGGGGAGACGTGGAGGACCTGACCGAACTGGTGACTCGCTTCCGCGAGGACACCGAGTACCCCACCGAGATCGACGTCCAGCGCGGTGCGGAGCGAGAGGAGCTGGCCGCCGCGCTCACCCCTGACGCCCTCGCCGATCTGGACGTCGTTGCACTTCGACGCCTGGCCGGCCCCACGTACAGGTCCCCCGGCCCTCAGCCCTGTCTCAACCGCCTCCTGCAGAGCGAGGACGGTCGCGACTAGGTCACTGAGACGTTGCAGCACCTCCTGCACGGCTCCGGTGACGTGATCGCCCGGTTCGAGAACTGCCTCAACGGTCAGCTCAAGCTGCCGGGCGTGGGGAAGGCGGTACTGACGAAGGCGCTCGCCGTCGCACACTCTGAGGTCTGGTTCCCCGGCGATGTGTCCACCGGCAAGGCAGGGAAGCTGACCGTGCTGGAGCTGCTGGGGAGGCCCGACTCCCGGGAGGGGGCAGCGGCCGAGGTCGCGGTGCGCACGAACGAGACGATCCGCAGGCTGCTCGACCCGCACTTCCCCGACGACCCCTGGGGTGTGCAGCGGCTCTCCTGGTGGCTGCTGCACCGCGAGCACGTCCCTGAGGCGTGCCTGGCCGGCCCGGCGGACGAGCTGCACATGACCGAGGATTCCTTGCCGAGGGCGTCGAGCTCCTCGAGGACAAGGGGCAGGTCGTGTTCTACGGACCCCCCGGAACGGGCAAGACGTTCGTCGCCCGCAAGCTCGCCGGCCACCTCGCCCGTGGGGGCGGTGTCGTGGAGAAGGTGCACTTTCACCCCTCCTACGCCTACGAGGACTTCAATGAGGGGTCTCGAGGTCGAGCAGGTGCGCCGGGAGCCGAAGGCGGTCGAGCACGTCGGCAACGGCGGTCACGAGACCGGGGTCGGTGAGCTGGCGGGTGGAGAGGTTCATGGAGATCTCCAGCGTCGCGCACTCCGGCCCGCGTTGAGAGCGGGCGGCCTGCGCCATGGCCGCACCCAGCACCAAGGCGCCGAGTTCATGAACGAGCTCGGACTGCTCCGCGAGGTCGATGAACGTCGTCGGCGGCAGCAGGCCCTGGACGGGTACTGCCAGCGCACGAGGGCTTCCACCCCGGTCTGGCGTCCGTTGTCCAGTCGGACCGGCGGCTGGTGGTGCAGGCGCAGCTGCGCCTCGAAGCTGCTGCGCCGCAGCTCTCGGAGCGGCCGCAGGCGTTCCGCTTCCGCGCTGGCGCTTGCCGCGTGTGCAGCTCGACCCGCTGGCGGCCAGGGGCCTTGGCCCGATGCATCGCCACTCCGGCGTCGTGCAGGGCCCGTTCCGCCGCGCCGGGGCCGGGGCCGGGGCCGGGGCCGGGGCCGGGTACGGCCAGGGCCGCCCCATGCTCGCCGAGGCAGCGACCTCCAGCCGGCGAGGACGACGGGCACGGGGAGTATCACCAGGGGTCTCTCAGCGAGGCGCCGGGCGGCGTCAAGGTCGTCGCAGCGGTCCACGACAACGGATTCGTCCGCGGAGAAGCGGGCAACGACGGCGGCCTCGCGCACCACAGAGGTGAACCGGCCGGCCACGCCAGCAGCAGCCCGTCGCCAGCGGCGGTGCCAAGGCTGTCGTCGACGACCGCGAAGTGGTCGGGGCCTAAGCCGAGCACCCCAACGCCCACCACGAGCGCCGACTGTCCTCCACGACAGGTGGTCACGGTTCAGGCCTAGTCCACCAGCTCGGCCATGTTGTGCGCCGAGAGTCACCGGCGTAGCCGGAAGCGGGACCGCCGCCGTAGCACGCTGACGGCGCCCGCATGATCGTCCGCTGCAACCGCTTCGGTGGACGCAGCGCGGCACGGACGACCCAGTGCAGATCGACGGTCATTAGTGCACGTCAACGTCACCTGAGCAGCGCTTCCCGTTGCAGCGCATAGGAAAAGGCGTTGTGGCGGCGCAGGATTTGGAGCTGGCCCGGTCGCGGCGTACTGTTCTTCATGTCGCCCCAAGCGGGGCGGAGAACCTGGAGCTTCTGGCCGAAGGTGATCCGCGCATCGAACGGGTGGCGCCGGAAGCTGCTTGAGCGGGGCTGGGTTGAGGTTTGGCCTGGTTCTCGGTTAAGGTGGGAAAGTTGCCCCTCTTCCGCTGGCCCTCCTGATGGTGGGTTTGTCGGGGTGGGTGCGTCCGGTTCTTGAGAACTCAACAGTGCGCTAGAAATATGTTGATGCCAATGCATTAACCCCCAATG
>NZ_JBFNQN010000026.1 GCF_040796495.1 Kineococcus endophyticus
GACCCCCTCGACCTCCCGCCCGCGGCCGCGTCCCCTCGACCCCCTCGACCTCCCGCCCGCGGCCGCGTCCCCTCGACCCCCTCGACCTCCCGCCCGCGGCCGCGTCCCCTCGACCCCCTCGACCTCCTGCCCGGCTTGCTCGGTTCGGTGGCAAGGCCGACCCGGCCCGCAGGGCCGGCCAGGCCCGAGGACCGGAAGCGGGCGCGGCAGGTGTCGGACGTCGGGTGAACGGGGCCGACCTCCGGGTGTCCCGGACTGTCCGCCGACGCGCTGGGCGCGTCGAGCGTCCGGTCCGTGCCACCCTGCGGCCGGTCCCTGGTCGCCGTACGTGCAGCGCTGGGCGCTGCACGACCGACAGCCCTGCGGGCTGTTCTGGCGCGCTAGGGCGCGCCAGTCGAACCCGCCTCTCCGCGCCCCGGTGGTGAGGAGAGCGAGATATAACCCAACGCTTCGCTTATGGGCTACTCTCGCTCCCACTCGCTTCGCTCGCAGGAGGGCGTTCACCCCTCGCTAACGCTCGGAGCGAACTGGCGACGGCCCTTGGGCCGCCGCTCCACGGCAAGGACGAGGGGGCCCGGAATGAGCGAGACGGCAGCCGACTACTTCGCGCAGCGGTCACCGCGCGAGGTTGCGCGCGACGACATCGCGCGGGCTGTGCGCGACTGCGCCGACGCCGAACTGGGCATCCCGTCGATGGGTGAGAGCGCCGAGGCGATCCGTGAGAACCGTGCTGCGTACGCCGACCCGTCGACCCGCGCGGCGATCGAGCTGCGCTGCGTCGAGGTCGCGCACCACTTCGGGCTGGACCTGGCGGGCTGGCTGACCAACGCCCGGATCGCGCACGTGTCGTGGCGCGAGCTGGCGGCTGCGATCGGCCTCAACGAGGACCAGGCCGTCGAGCGCTACCCGCATGTCGACGGAGCCGCAGAGAGCATCAGCGGCGCGGTGGCGTACCCACCGGTCGGGTGGGACGACGCCGCAGGTGGGGTCATCCACGACAGCGGCCAGTGGGCAGACGCTGAGGCGGAGACGGTGCGGCGAGCTGAGGCGGAGACGGTGCGGCGAGCCGAAGAACGGCGTCGCTGACGTGGTCCGAGGTATGCCCGGGAAGAAGCGCACACACACCATCTCGGTGCGGGTGGACCCTGACGCGCTGGCCGCGTGGGACGCGGCCCGTACGGCGTCGGGGCGCAAGGAGATGGGGGCGTGGGTGCGGGCGGTCGTGGAGGACGTGTTGGGGACGTACCCGCCTGGCCAGCGCCCCGGTGACGTGCCGCGGGTGCCGGAAGTCAACGCGGAGGCGTACGCGCACCTGACGGCAGCGGCGAACAACCTCAACCAGCTCACCCGGTACAGCCACCAGGACGAGACGCTGCACCCGGAAGTCCTGGCGGCAGTTCGCGCCGTCGTGGCTGCTGCGATGGAGGTCCGCGGGGTCAAGACGCAGCCCACCGCCAAGCACGACGTCACCGAGCCAGGAGCCGTCATCTGGAAGCGCCCGGCCGGCGTGGAGGAGACCAACCTCCACCCCTCGGGCAGCCACCAGGGCTACGCCATCTACGAGCAGGGGAAGCCGGAGGACGGGCAGGAGTGAGCGCGTCCGTGGCCTGTTGGTCGAGGGCTGAGCTGAGAGGGCTGCCGCGCCCGCTTCCGGTCCTCGGGCCGTGGCCGGCCCTGCGGGCCGGGTCGGCCTTGCCACTCGATGGACAGCGCCGGTGATCCCCCGCATCAGCAAGGGCAGCAGTGGACGCGCGGCGCTGGCCTACGACTTCGGGCCGGGGAGGCGGGAGGAGCACGTCAACCCGCGCACTGTGGCGGGCAACCTGCCGGGGGACTGGCGGGATCAGGGCGCGCTCATGGACGGGCACATCAAGCTGATGCGCCCTGAGGTCACCAAGCCGGTGTGGCGGTCGAGTCTGCGCGCGGCCGAGCAGGACCGGACCCTCAGCGATGAGGAGTGGCGGCGAATCGCGGAGACCTACATCCAGCGCATGGGCTTTGAAGAGGCTCCGTGGACGGCGACACGTCACGCGGACGACCACATCCACCTGACCGTCTCGCGTGTCCGCTGGGACGGGAAGCTGCTCGACGTCGGTCACGACTACGCCCGCGCCCAGGCCGCGGCCAGGGTCGTCGAGGGGGAGCACCAGTTGCTCGACGCCTCCACCCGCTATGACCGGGGTCAGCCCCAGGTCAGCCACGGAGAGCGCGAGGCCGCAGTCCGGCGGGGCGTGCAGCCTGAGCGCGCTCAGATGCGCGAGCGGGTGCGCTCAGCGATCACCCGTAGCGACGGCTCGTTGAGCGGGTTCGACCGTGAGCTGGGCGCCCACGGGCTGATCTTCAAGCGCAACCAGGCGTCCACCGGCCGTGTCAGCGGCTACTCCTACGGTCTGCTCGGCCACGTCGACGCCCAGGGGGGGCAGGTCTGGTTCAAGGGTTCGCAGCTCGGCAAGGACTTCAGCTGGGCGGCCACCCAACGCCAGCTTCATGAGCGTGGGGAACAGCCGCACCGCCCCGCTCAGAGCACGCAAGAGCGGCCCGTCCAGGAGCCGCCCGCCGAGCGCGCCCGTCCGGCGGAGCAACCAGCCCCCGCCGAGCGATCCAACGCCACAGAAGACGCCGTACGTCGCGTGATGGACCGCCTGCGCGGTCGTCGGAACGGTCGAGAAGGGCAGGGGATGGAGCGATGAGCAACCACCAGTGGGGACCGCAGGGGTACGCCTACCCAGGTCAGGAGGTCCGCCGCTCTCCTCGGCTGGAGCCGACCACCTGGCGGCTCGTCCTCATCTACAGCGCCACCCTCATCCCCCTGGCCGGGCTGACCGGCTCCCCGAGCCTGAGCGTCTTCATCGTCAGCTACTACCTGCTGCCGTTGACCGGGTGGGCCGTGTTCCCCCTCCTCTTGGGGGTCATTGCCGGGTGCTGGCACCGGTACCGCCGCCGCTACGTGCCTTTGCGCAGGCTGGCGACCCGCCGCGGCATCCTGCTAGGGCCAGCGGGCGCGATCGCCTACATCGCCGGCTACACCCTGGTGGGTCTGCCGTGGAGCGAGTACGGGCAGTGGGTACGCCGTGGACGGTCGCAGCGTCGGAGCGCCTCGACGCCGCTGTCCGCCACCGCTCAACCGACCTCCTCGGCGGCGCAGACCCCAGGGCCTGCTCTGGCACGAGTGCGAGCGTTGGCCGCCGAGGAGCACGGACGAGCGGGTGCCCACATGGGCTGGTCAGCAGGCCGCTACCTCTCGGCCAACCCGCGCGGCGGGGTCCTGGTCATCGGGCCGCCCGGCTCAGGCAAGACGTCGGCCTTCCTCATCCCCTCGGTCATCGTCGCGCCCGGTGCGTGCGTTGCCTCCTCCATCAAGGGCGACGTCATGGAGGCCACCGCCCCCGCCCGCGCGCAGTTGGGCACCGTGTGGCACTTCGACCCGGGCGGCGACGTCAGCGCCGCTCCCGGGGTACGTACCGTCCGCTGGTCCCCGTTGGTCTCCATCCAGAGCTGGGAAGATGCCCGCCGCATGGCCGACCGCATGGCGGCCGCCATGCGCCCCGAGGGAGGCGAAGGCAACGGCGCGCACTTCACCGACCGCGCCCGCGACTGGCTGGAAGTCCTGCTCTACGCCGCCGTCATCGGCGGGGAGTACATCGGCACGGTGGCCGACTGGGCCGCCACCGCGACCGACATGGACAAGGACGGCACCGTCGAGACCGTCCTGAGCCACCTGGAGAGGTCCGCGGCCAGCGGCGACCAGGGCGCGCGCATCGCCAGCACCCAACTGCAAGGTCTGCTGGCGATCGACGACCGAGAACGCTCCGGCGTCCTGTCCAGCCTCCAGCGGATGCTGCGCCTGTACGGGTCGGTGGCCGCCCGCGACCTGGGCCGGTCCCCGAACTTCGACCCGGCTCGCTTCGTGCGCAGCCGCTCCACGCTCTACATCACCGCTAGCCCGGACAAACAGCAGGCGTACGCGCCCCTTCTTGCCAGCTTGCTGGAGGAGATTCGCTTCGCCACCTACGCCCGGCACCGCGCCGAAGAGGTCGGCAAGGAGCGCAAGCACTTCCATGTCACCTTTGTCCTGGACGAGGCCAACAACACCGCACCCATCCCGCTCCCGGCCATCATCAGCGAGGCCGGCGGGCAGTCATTGCATGTCGTCGTGGGCATTCAGGACCTCTCCCGAGCCCGTAGCCGGTGGGGTAGGGACGCCGATGGATTCCTGACCTTGTTCCCGTCAAAGATTATTCTTCCAGGCTGCGTCGAGCCCTACACGCTCGACGCCTTGAGTAATGCTGCGGGTGAGTACGACCGCGAGATGGTCAGCTACAGCGAGAGCGTAACGCCACTCAAGACCTTCCCTTGGGCAGTTCGACAGCAGAACCCCACTTATTCGACGCAGCGTCAGCGAGTTCTGCACCAAGGAGATATCGCCAACATTCCCAAGGGTAAAGCTCTGCGCTTTGAGGGTGCGCGGTGGGCTTTGGTTGAAGCTGGAATGCACTGGCAGCATCCTGTGTGGCGTTCAGCGATGGGTAAACAATGACGGCGGGGGCGGATATGAAACAGCTTTTGGGTGACATTATTGGCGAGAGGTTTTCCGAGCGTTTTAGGCGCATCGTGGAAGAGGCGCGAGAGAATGGCGACCGCCTGCCTTTCGCGAAAATCACTAGCGACTTGAAAACCTACTATGGCGTAGAAGTTTCTCCCCAGCACCTTAGTCGCTTCATGCTGGGGCAGTCGTCAAATCCGACATTCGCTCTAGTCGCTTCTTTGGCCGATTATTTCTCCGTTCCGGTGGACTACTTCACCACGGAGGATGAGGGAAAAATTGCCCAGGCTCACGCAAGAAGTCAGAAGGCGACCCATCAACGGGTCATGGAACAGGCCGCGGAGGCCAGGCGCGAAATGACGGATGCACTGCTTGCCCTGGACGACGAAGCCTTCGCCTCGGTACGCCAGTTCATCGAAGCGTGGCAGCAGGTCGCTAGGCGTCGTTGACGGGGCGAGGACGCATGGCAGTTCGCAGCAACCCGTTGTCCTAGAGAGGATCTACACACGTGAACTCGTCAACCACACCCCCCCTACGCCACCTGGGGATTTGCCCGGACGGCAACGGCCGGTGGGCGTCCCAGCGCGGCTTGCCACGCCATCAGGGGCACATCCAGGGTGCTAGGGCGGTATGGCCGATCCTCGACGCCTGCGTCGATCTGGGCATCTCGCACCTGTCGCTGTACGTCTTCAGCTCGGAAAACTGGCGCCGAGAAGAGGAAGAAGTTCAAGGCTTGCTGAACCTCATCGCCGGCGGCTGGTATGACCGACTGGATGCAATGCAGGAGCTAGGCGTCAAGATGTCGTGGGCAGGCCGTCGAGACCGTGTACCACTCAATATCCGTGAACAGCTAGAGTTCATCGAGAAAGCGACAGCTGCCAATCAGTCCCTCACGCTCATCTACTGCACCGACTACGGCGGACGGGACGAACTGAGCTATGCGGCTCAGGCCGCGGCGCGAGACGTGCAGAGCGGAAACCTGGACCTAGAGGAGCTCCCTGCCAGGTTCGCGGACTACCTAAGTCAGCCAGGGCTCCCGGACATGGACCTTTTCATTCGCACATCGGGAGAGCAGCGGATCTCCAACTTCATGCTCTGGCACATGGCCTATAGCGAACTCATGTTCAGTGATGTGCTCTGGCCGGACTTTGAACCACGCCATCTGCAGCAAATGCTGGACGAGTACGCGCAGAGGGATCGGCGCTTCGGTGCGGCTCGACACGGTGCACCCGAGGAAACGCAGAAGGCGCTGACGAGTCCTTCTCGGGACTCACGGTGGCCCGAATCTTAGAGGTCGTCGGGCGTCTCAGGGTTAGTCTTAATGGGTTTCTTGAGTTCTGACGCGAGGTATGCTCCAAGGCCCACAATAGAGACACCGAGAATTGGCATAAGAATATCGTCTGGAGATTTGGCAACCCAAATAATCAGGCATGTAGAGGCCACCCCGCCGGTAA
Source organism: Kineococcus endophyticus (assembly GCF_040796495.1). NCBI lineage: Bacteria > Bacillati > Actinomycetota > Actinomycetes > Kineosporiales > Kineosporiaceae > Kineococcus > Kineococcus endophyticus. Next base: position 5,998 of record NZ_JBFNQN010000026.1, read on the forward strand.
TCGAAATTACGGGTCCAGCGGCCTTGCTTGGATTCTTTCGAAAAAAGCGTGCAGAAGTTACAGATGCAAGGCCGCTGGTCACGCCCGCAGCGATCAGCTCCCAGTTCGTATTAGAGACGTTGTCGAAGAAAGCGGCAGCAAGAAGGCTCATCGGTAAATTCAAATCCACGCAGATTAAATAGGGAGTTGCCTACGGGGTTTAGCTGGTGGCTTCCTGGAAGCGTACGATCAAGTCGTTGCTGAGGCGGCCACGCTCGGAGACCTCGATGCCGTGCTCCTTGGCCCACGCCCGTACCTGCTGGGTGTCGGTCTTGTCGCCAGCGGGTTTGCGGCTGGCCGGCCTAGACGCGGTGCGCTTCTTGATGGCCGAACCGCGGAGCTTGCGGGCGCGGTCGACGTACACAGCGACGGACTCGCGCAGCTGAGCGGCGTGCTCGTCGCTGAGGTCGATCTCGTAGGTGATCCCGTCGACAGCGAAGGTCACCGTCTGGGTCGCCTCCGAGCCGTCGAGGTCATCGGTCAGCAGGATGCGCGTCGTCTGGGCCACGGCTCCATGATCCCCGGTCGTACTTGGTGTTGTGGGGTGACACTGACCATCGACACCGTAATGACCGTTCTGGTGTCGCGTGAAGCACGGACAGGACGCTTAGGAGTGGAGCCAGATGCCGTTGGGGGCTAGTCCACTGTGGTCGACGGCTGCGGTGTAGGCGCAGCTCTAGACCCGTCGATGAGATCGCTGAGCGATGTATCCGTACCCCACACCAGGTTGAAGACGGCGACCGCCGTAGTAATGATCACCGGAACGGCGACCAGCACCTGCCTCCAGCTGATCAGCTCACCGTTCCCTCTGGGCCGCTCCGTCACTCCCTCGTGGTGCAGTGCCATGACCCCGGCGAAGTCGTGAGCCATGACGCGCAGGTGCAGGCGCCACAGATCATCACGAAGTTCTGCCACGTCATCGGTGGTTAGGGTGCGCTCGATCATGGATCTGATGGAGCGTGCGCACACTCGACCCAGTCGGATCGTGGTGATGTTCAGTGGCGTACCTGAGGCCGGCGCCAGCCATCGCCTGCGGTGACGCTTGTAGAAGTCCTCGGCGGTAGCAGCGAGTCCGTCTGCGACCCTGCGGCGCCAGGTCAGGTCCATCCCCTCGGCTACAGCGTTGCTGCAGCGACCGGCCGCTGCAGCGGATGAGATGCGCAGCTCAGAGGATCGCCGGGCCTGCGTGGGCCACGAGAGCACAGCAAGGACGACGTAGGCAGCAAGGGCGAGTAGGAAGGCGAGTAGTCCCCCGACGGCCGGGACTACTGCTGCAGGAAAAAGGGCCAAGGAGACGACGGAGCCGAAAAGCACGCCGCCACTGAGGGAGAGCGCACAGTACGTGCTGAACAGCCACCGCTGACGGATCTTGACCTTCTGGCGCGCAGCCTCATGCTCGCTAACGAGCCGTGCTGTCAGGGCGACGTTCTGGGAGACCCGTTCTAGCTCGCGCTGCATCCTCTGGTCCAAAGGGTGGGGCGTCCAGTACTCGTCCAGTGCTCGTAGTGCTCTTTGCCAGACACTCTCCGCCACGGGCCTGACCGTATCGAGTGAGAAGCGCCATGATCACCTCACTCTCCGTCACGCATACACTCAAGTGGAGTAACCCACCGTGCCGATACCGGCGCGGTGAGCATCGCGACGGTGACACCCGCCAGTCCGCCGCTGGGCTGGCCCGAAGTGCAGCACCGGGCCCGGACCTTCGTCACCACCTGGGCCGGGGAGCAACGGGAACGGGCCGAGAAGGACACCTTCTGGAACGAGCTGCTCGCCGTCTTCGGCGTCAACCGCCGCCAGGTCGCCCGTTTCGAGCCCGTCGCCCGCCGCTACTCCACTGGCCGCCACGGCTTCATCGACCTGCTCTGGCCCGGACGGCTCCTCGTCGAGCACAAGTCCGCCGGCGCTGACCTCGATGTGGCGATGGAGCAGGCGATGGACTACCTGCCGGCGATGGACGAGGCCGACCTGCCGCAGCTGATCATCGTCTGCGACTTCGCACGCTTCCTGGTCCGTGACCTCGACGCCGACACCACCACCGCCTTCATCCTCGAGCAGCTACCTGACCACCTCGACGCCTTCGGCATCCTCACCGGCCACGACCGGCGCCTGGACGCCGAACCGGTCGAGGACGTCAACCTGCGCGCCACCGCCCTGCTCGCCGACTTCCACGACGCCTTGTGGGAGGCCGGCTATCCCGATCACTCCCGCCGGGTCCTGCTGACCCGGGTGCTGTTCTGCCTGTTCGCCGATGACGCCGCGGTCTGGACCGGGGGACCTGACCTCTTCGAGGACTTCATCCGGCTGCGCACCGACCCCGACGGCTCCGACCTCGGCGTGCAGCTGGCCTGGCTGTTCCAGCTGCTGGATACCCCGCTCGCACGCCGCGCCAAGCGGCTGCCGGCTGGCACTGAGGGCTTCACCTACATCAACGGCGGCCTGTTCGCCGAAACGCTGCCGATCTCGGACTGCACGCCGCAGATGCGCGCCGCACTGCTGTCGTGCTGCCGCTTCAACTGGTCGCGCATCTCTCCGGCCATCTTCGGCTCGATGTTCCAGAACGTCATGCGTGAGGACGAACGCCGCACCCTGGGCGCGCACTACACCTCCGAAGCCAACATCTTGCGCACCATCGGCCCGCTCTTCCTCGACGACCTGCGCGCCGAGCTCGACGCCTGCCGTAACGCTGCCGACCTGCGCGCCTACCGCGACCGCCTCGCTGAGCTGACCTTCTTCGACCCCGCCTGCGGCTGCGGCAACTTCCTGGTCATCGCCTACCGCGAGATCCGTGCCCTGGAGACCGACTGCCTGGCCCGGCTACGCGAGCTGGAGCAGACCGCCACTACCGGGCGGGTGGCCCGCGGCCGCAACCGCGTGGCCGGTCCCGGGCAGCAGTCCGTCGACGTCACGCTGGACTCCAAGGTCAGCGTGGGGCAGTTTTACGGCATCGAGATCGAGGAGTTCCCCGCCCGCATCGCCGAGACCGCGATGCACCTGGCCGACCACCTGGCCAACCGCGAGCTGTCCAACGTCATTGGTCTGGCCTACGCCCGCTTCCCTATCGCCGACACTGCCCGCATCAGCGTGGCCAACGCGCTGCGCACCGACTGGGCCGATGTGCTGGACCCCGCCCGCTGCTCCTACCTCATGGGCAACCCGCCCTTTGTGGGTATGTCCTGGATGACCAAGGCGCAGCAGGAAGACCGGACCCTGGTCTTCTCCTCCCTGCCCATCCAGGGCAGCCGCACCGGACGGCTGGACTACGTCGCCTGCTGGTACGCCAAGGCCATCGACTACCTGGCCGACTCCACCGCCCGGGCGGCGTTCGTCTCCACCAACTCCCTGACCCAAGGTGAACAGGCTCGCGCGCTGGGCCCGCTCATGCTCGCCTCGGGGGTGCGCATCGACTTCGCCCACCGCACCTTCGCCTGGGTCTCTGAAGCTAAGGGGGCTGCCCACGTCGACGTGGTCATCATCGGTTTCTCCACCCGGGCTGACCCCCGACCGCTACGGCTGTTCAGCTACCCCACGGTTCGTGGTGAGTACGTCGAGACCGCAGCCAACAACATCAATCCCTACCTGGTGGACGGACCCAGCGTGGTGCCCGCCAAACGGCGCACCCCGCTGCGTCCCGGGATGCCTACAGCTAGCAAGGGCAGTCAGGCCACCGACGGAGGTCACCTCATCGTCACCGCAGCTGAGCGGAGCTCGGTGATGATCGACCCGATCGCGGCCAAATACCTGCGCACCTATTGGCAGGGCCGCGAGCTGCTCAACGGTCAACCGCGCTGGTGCTTGTGGCTGGAAGGTGCCACCGCGACGGAGCTGCGGAACTCATCTGAGCTGCGCCAGCGCCTCGCCGGTGTCCGTACCGTGCGCGTCGCCTCTCCCACCGCATCCGTACGCGAACAGGCCAACGTCCCCGCGCTGTTCACCCAGCGGCGCCAGCCCAAGCAGCAGTACGTCGCCATGCCCGAAGTCAGCAGCGAGAACCGCCGCTACATCCCTGCTTCGCTCCTGCCGGCTACCGACATCGCCGGCAACCAGCTCTTGTGCTGGGACGGAGCCGACCTTCGTCTGTTCGGGCTGCTGCAGTCGGTCGCCTTCACCCAGTGGGTCGCCGCCGTCGGCGGGCGGTTGGAAAGCCGATACCGCCTATCCCCCGACCTGACGTACTGCACCTTCCCCTTCCCCGAGGACACCCCTGCCGGGCGCAAGCGGGTCGAGGCGGCGGCGCAGGCGGTGCTCGACGCCCGTGCGGCACACCCTGGGGCGTCGCTGGCGGACCTGTACGACCCGCTGGCCATGCCCGCCGACCTCGCCGCTGCCCACGCACGCCTAGACCGCGAGGTCGACCACCAGATCACCGGGCACCGAGACCTGGACGACGACACCCGACTGGCCGCGCTGCTGGACGCCTACACCGTGCTGACCGATGAGGGCCGTCTGGGCGTCGATGTGGCCACATCGACGACGGCCGTGGTCCGTCGACCGCGGCGCCGTCGGACCGTCGCCACCGCCGCTCGGACTGCCACCGGCTGAGGCCGCCACTTCTGATGCTCTGCTGATGCCCTGCCGCGCGGTGCATCAGCAGGGTCAGGCAGCGGTGTGCCAGGGATGTCCTGGGGGTAGGCCAAAGCGCTGGTCGCGCTGAGCGGCTTGCACCCACTCAGGCAGCAGGACGGGTACCTCGGGGGTCGGCACGCTCAGTAGATCCCACCGGTCGCGATAGCTGGCGAACACGTCCGCGGTGACCCGGCCATGCGTGGCCGGGGTGTTGCGCCGCCCCGCCGGCACCGAAGGATCGGTCAGCCAGCGCTGATGCACGATCCAGAAGCCTGCGCTGGCGTGATCACGAGGCACCACGTACGCCGCCGGCGGCTCCGGTGCAGGTCGTTCGGGGGTGGGACGGGCCAGCACGACGAGCACGAACCACTCGTGCAGCGATTGTGAGGGCAGCAGCCCCTTGCGGCCCAGCATGAAGACGCCGCGGCCGCCGTCGACGTTGCGTCCGTCGCTGGAGGTTTTCACCTGCACCTCGATCGCGGTGCGGGCCTCGGCGACGTGAACGGCGAGGATGTCGGTGCGTTCGATGCCGTCCCGCGTCAGGGCCGGCGCCCACCCGTGCAGGGCCAAGGTGGAGGCCACCCAGTGCTCGCCGGCGGTCTTGAGCATCTTGTTGTCTGCCACATCTGTGCATCGGCGGACATCAGGACCTGCTCAAGAGGCAGGTGCAGCCAGCGCCCGCAGATAAAAGGGGTTATCTACGGGTGCAGGTGACCGAGGCGGCCGCTAGCGTCCAGAGCGTGATCACTAGGGCGACGCCAGTGCAAACGAGGTCAGCGGGGCTGCCTCGATGACGGGTATGGCCCTGCTCGCTCTCGTGCTGCAGATCCTCGGGCTGCTCACCGGCGCCTGGGGCGTGCACGAAGTCCGCCACAGCCTGACCGGCGCCACTACGACCTCACTGGCCTGGATCCGCGCCCACGCCCGACGCGCCCGGCGCAGTGCCCACCGGCGTCTCGGCGAGGCCTGGGCGCGACTCCGCGGCCGCCCCAACGTGCGCACTGCCCAGGTGCAGCTGTCAGCCACCGCTACCTTGAGCAGTACCGTCACGGCCACGGTCGGCCCTCGGCCCATCGATCCGGGCGCGGTGAGCGATCGGGAGTGGTTGGCACTGCTGACCGAGCAGTTCCAGGGCGTCTACGGCCACCTCAACCAGCTCCGCGAGCAGCAGACCGCCGACCGCGACCTTGCTGCCCGCCAGGTCCGCGACGCCGTCACCGGTATGGAGGCGTCGCAGCGGGCCGACGCTCACCGCGGCCTGGCCTGGATCTACGCCAGCCTCGTTCTGACTTTCGCCGGCACCGTCCTGGGAGGCCTCGCGTGACCGGCGAGCGGGCACTGAGCACTGCTCCGACCACCATCCCGGCCACCGCCGTGGTCCCCATGGTGACCGTCGCGCCGTCCCTCGCGGTGCGGCCGGCGCCGCTGGACCGACTGCCCGGCGCCAGCGGCGATGACCCGTTCCACCGGCTGGCTGCGGCCTGGCTGCTTGGCTACGGCGGGCACACTCAGGCCGCCTACCGCCGCGACCTGAGCGCGTGGGCCACCTGGTGCCAGCAGCTGGACGTCCACCCCCTGGCGGCCCAGCGCTTCCACGTCGACGCCTGGGTCCGCCACCTGACCACCCAGCCGCAGCCCCGGACCGGCCGTCCCACCTCGGCGGCCACCATCGCCCGCCGCCTCTCGGCGCTGTCCCGCTTCTACGACTACGGCATCCACGACGCGCAGTTCCTGACCCATTCCCCCGTCGCCTCCGTGCGCCGGCCCCGCGTCAGCGACGACAGCCAAGCCGTCGGCCTGACCGCTGAGGAGCTGCGGTGCCTGCTGGCCGCCGCGGCCGCGCACTCGAACCGCACCCACGCACTGGTCGCGCTGCTGACCTTCTGCGGGCTGCGGATCGGTGAAGCCTTGGGCGCGGACGTGAGCGACTACGGCCACGACCACGGCCACCGCGTCCTGCGGATCACCCGCAAAGGCGGCAAGGCTGCCCGAGTCCCGCTGCCACCCCCGGTGGTGCGGGCCCTGGATGACTACCTCGCCGAGACCGGCACCAAGCCCGCCGGTGAAGCCTTGGCTGAGGGGACTGGGGCGTCTGGTCGTTTTGAGCCGCGCGCCAGCGGCCCGCTCTTCCTGGCGGCCGGTGGGGGTCGTCGCTACCCGTACACCAGTGCCTACGAGCAGCTGGGGCGGTTGTGTCGGGCGGTGGGTCTGCCGCGTGGGGTGAGCCCGCATAGCCTGCGGCATTCCTACGCCACCGAGAGCCTGCGCCTGGGAGCTGCGCTGCAGGACGTCCAGGACGCCATGGGCCACGCCGACCCCCGCACCACCCGCCGCTACGACCGGTCCCGGCACAACCTGGACCGATCCCCCAACTATCTCCTCTCCAGATCCCTGACTGGAGAAGATGCAGGCTGATATCGACAGGCACCGCATTTGAGACGATGATGTCGTAATTTTGTTTGCTACTGAATTGCGTTAAGTCCGGCGCCAGCCTGCTTGGCTAAGCGCAGATGACTACTCGCCATCTGCGATGGGTGTAACTGAAACGTCACCCGAACTGATGAGTGAGACCAGAGGAGGCTCTACTCGAAGCTTCGACGCAACAGCGTGTGCCGACTCCCTCAGGTAGGGGTATACGGCCATGATCCCAACCTTCGCAACAAATTCGGCGCGCGCTGAAGCATTCATCTCTATGGGTTCGGAAAAGTTGAACTGCGACGCAGCGTCGACAGCTAACTCAATGTCCGAAGTAGTGATTTGCAACTTGCACCGCACCTCCATCTTGAGCTCGTCGTGCCGCTCCAGGATGGAGATGTCCTCTGTCTGCTCCTCCTTTTCTTTGTTTTCTGTTAGGTCTTCCGAGGTTTCGGACGGGACAGGCTCGAGACGTCGTGCGGACACTTCATAGTAGATAATGTCCGACAAAGTTGCGTACTGGAGGGCTTCGGCGGCGGAATCAATGTATCTGACACCGCCACTCGAAGCCTCAACCGGCAAGGGTGAACTCCTGGCGCTTGTACTCGGCGTCGATCAGAGCGCTAGAAGTCTTCCCGTGAAGAGGGGGGGTGTTGACGTGAGAGGTGGCGGTTCCTGTCGCTCGGTACTGCAGCTGATTGAATCGAGCGACCTCCGCGACTTTCCCCTGGGCGTAAATCCAGTGATTCAGTCGAGTGTGGTCGAGCAGTGTCGGATATCCCAGGTTGTCGACGTAATCAGTGTTGATCTTGAGCCACTCTGCGACGTCTCCCCACAACCAGAGTCCATTAGCTGCGCGGTAAGCGGGTCGCGGAAAGGGGTTTCTTGCCTTTCGCTCTCCGGAGATCCAAAGGTTAACTGCCTGAGGAGTCTTCTCGGCCCGGCTAGCAATGTTCGAACGAGTGACGAGGTCCTCGCATGAGCGGCGGATTCGCATACCCAAGCGCGCCAGTTCGCTCGCAGCCGCGTGGCCAGCAACGATTGCCGTCGGGCCGTCAGCGGTTACGGTCACCACAGTCTCTGCTTCGGGACTTGTCCCAGTAACGAGGACTGCATCCAGGCCGCTCTCAAGGATGGCGTCCTCGGTGTCCTCGTTGATCTGGTCGCCCTCGAAGATCAGCTCGTAGCTGGTCATGGTCCCCTCCCCCTCGATCTGTAGTAGTTCACTTCGGCAGACCTGTTGTCAACCTGAAACAGCAGGACTAGGGCAAGCGGGGAGCCCGTCCGGTCTAGTGTCCTGCGCGGCCCGTGGGGCTGATGAGGTCATGCGCATCCGGGCAGTGCTCAGCTAGTCGTCGGATGCGTCGAGCTACGTTGCCTGCGTCTCGTACCGTCCCCCCAACGGGGGCACCCCTCCCGTCGGCGTCTCCGCAGGGGCAGTAGATGCGCACCTTGTGCCCTTGCTTGCGGATCCTCCATCCGAGGCCCTCGAGGTACTGCAGGGCCTCGACCATCTCCTTGGGGATCTGCTGCCGTAGGGAGCTTGCCGTTAAGGCTTCCCAACTACCTTGCTGCCCCATTGCCCCCCCGGTCGCTTACGCAACATGCTGTCACAGGCCCGATGCAGAGAGTGGGGAGCTCAATCGTTCCGTCCAAGGGGACGCAGTGACATCGGACGTCAGAAAACTAGTCGACTAGTCGGAGTGTCGACTACTCGACTAGTCTGCTAGTCGACAAAATGACGTGTATGCACACCATTGCGATTGCCAACCACAAGGGCGGGGTCGGCAAGACGACCACGGCCGTCAACCTCGCTGCCGGCTTGGCACGCCGCGGGCATCGCACCTTGCTCGTCGATGTTGACGCCCAGGCCCACGCGACGTTCTGGTTCGTCGACGACCCCGACGACATCGAGGCTGACCTGCAGGACGTCGTCACCGGACGCGTCGCCTTCCGCGAGGCTGTCCGAACTACCCGCATCGAAGGACTGGACCTGCTGCCGGCGACGCTGGCGCTGGCGCAGCTGGAGGTCCAGTTGGTCTCCATGACCAGACGCGAGGACCGCATTGCCCGGGCCCTGGAGCCGGGCCGCGACGCCTACGAGTTCGTCGTGCTCGACCTGGCGCCGAGCCTGTCGCTGGTGAGCCTGGCCGCGCTGGTGGCCGCCGACTCGATCGTGGCGCCGGTCTCGGCGACGAAGCTGGCCGTCTCTGGCCTGGGCGCCTTCCTTGGGTGGACCGACGACTTCCGCCTCGAGGGCGTCATTACCGCTCCTCTGCTCGGCGTGCTGGTAACGATGGTCGACTACCGCACCCGCGTCACCCGTGAGGTTCTCGAGGCCCTTGACGGCTCGGGCCTGCCGTTGTTCGCCACGAATGTCCCCCGGAGGGTCGCCGCTGAAGACCAGGTTGGTGAGCGGCTGGTGACCGGCGATGCCGGATCCAGCGGCGACCTGTCCGCGGCCTACGACGCTTTCATCGAGGAGGTCCTCACTCGGACCACGACGACGTGCTCGTCGTCGACTGCCGGAGCGGGGGAGCAGGTATGAGCGCCGGCAAGCGGGTCAGCGCCACGGACATGCTCAGCCGCGGCCGACGAGGCGCATCACGCCCGGAGCCGACTAATCCACCAGTCGACCAGGCGACTACGCAACTAGTCGACCAGTCGAGTAGTGAACTGGTCGAGCAGCCGACTACTCCCGTCGCGCCTACAGCGCAGACCACCTACTCAAAGGTGGCGGTCTCGCTGACGCCACAGCTGCGCAGCTGGGTGAAAACCACCCCGGTCGCACTCGGCGTGGAGGGGCTGTCGTCCTCGGACCTGGTGCGGCTGGCGCTGACGCGGCTGCAGGCGGACGTGAAGGACGGACTGCCGCTGACCGAGCTGCTCATCGAGCAGGCCCACGCCGAGGCGCAGGAGCTGACGGGACGTCGGAACCGGGGACTGCCGACTCGGCGGTAGGGGAGTCGCGGAGGGCTAGGACGCCTGCGGGCGTTCAACGACTTCCTGGGCCTCTGCGGCGCGCTTTGCTTCGTGCAGGAGTCGGCCGACGGTCCCGATCGGGACGTCCATCTTCGCGGCAATCTCGCGGTGTTTCAGACCCTGCGCGCGCAGCTCGACCGCGAGGTCCCGGCGGGCCTTGGCACGGGCGAGGAAGTCCTCGCGCGGCTCAGCGACAAGGCGTCGGATGGTGGTCGGATGCACGCCGAACTTCGCGGCGGCCTCGCGAGCGGTCATCGTCCGGCGACGTCGTTCCTCAGCGGGCACTGTCACACCCCTTCCCGGATGGCGGCGCGCAGCGCCTGACGCTTCGAGTGTGCCTTGGCGAGGTTCGCTCGTCGCGCCTCCTGCTGCGCGGGAGTGTTAGCGAGACCTCCACGCCGGCGTCCCTCCTGTAGCTCAAGGGAGTTACGTGCGTTCGTCGTCGCCGCACCGCGGATGCCGCCTTTGGCGCGGGCCTCGGCTGCGCTGGGCTGTGCTGCGCGGCGGCGGCCGCGGACGGTCTGGATGACGACCAGGCCCTCGCGGGAGAACTTGCGCCAGACCCACCGGGCCACCGACCGGGCGGTGTCGCTGACTTCCGGGACGCCGAGGGGGACGAGGAACTCGGTGTTGATGTTCAGCGCGTACGCCAGGACGGTCTGCTCCCACTCCTGGCGGTCGGTGTAGCGGTAGCGGGCGCGGTAGGCCCACAGCCGCAGCGCGTCGAAGAGGTGGACGTTGCGGCCCAGCCCGGTCTGCTCGGCGGCCCGCTTGGGCAGCGCGCGGGGGAACAGGTCGCCTAGGCCGCGGGCCAGGTCGCGCAGCTCGTACGCCTCGGCCCGGCCCCAGGTGGGGTACCAGCCGTCGTGGGTGGGGTTCTTGGTCAGCAGGCCGGCGTAGCCGGGGTCACCGTCCACGGCGCGGCGCAGGCCCTCTTGGACGCGGGCGGCGAACTCCAGCGGCTCGGGGCGGGCGGCGTCGGTGCGGCACACCGGCGCGGACAGCACCCACCCGACGTGCCCACGCCCGGACAGGCCCTCGGCCACCCAGGACGGCTCCGGGTGCGCGCGGGGCAGGCCGATAGCGCGCATGAGGGTGTCGGGGTGGTCGACGTCGACGACCAGCATCGACAGCAACGCCTTGGGGGAGTGCTCGACGTACAGCCGGTCCAGCGCCTGCTCACGGCTCTGGCGCCAGCAGCCCAAGGCCAGGTCGTCGGTGGCCAAGGGGCGGCGGGGGCGCCAGTGCGAGGAGGTCCACTCCTGCGCTGTCAGCCCCGTCATGGTGGGCAACCGTGGCAGCAAGATCGTTGGCGGCTACCGGGACACGCCGCATCCTGTCTGACTTTCTTCGAGTAGTGCGTTCGGAGTCGTGTAGCCAAATCAGGTAGTTCGCCTCCCCGCGTCCCCTCGACCCCCTCGACCTCCCGCCCGCGGCCGCGTCCCCTCGACCCCCTCGACCTCCCGCCCGCGGCCGCGTCCCCTCGACCCCCTCGACCTCCCGCCCGCGGCCGCGTCCCCTCGACCCCCTCGACCTCC
>NZ_JBFNQN010000027.1 GCF_040796495.1 Kineococcus endophyticus
TCACGCAGCACCCGCCGCTGCGGCCCGACGCGCGCCCGCGCGCCCCCCCCCCCCCCTCCTGGAGGGGACGGTCTCAGGCCGTGGGGGCCAGACGGCCGAAGGACACGGCGTCGCTCCAGATCGCGCGGAGCTGGACGGGCTTCCCGGACCGGGGCGCGTCCCACATCATGTTGTCGCCGGCGTAGATGCCGACGTGGTACGCCCGGCCACCCGAGTTCGAGAAGAACACGAGGTCGCCCGGGACGGCGGCGGCGCGGGAGATGGCCGCCGCGGCCTGCTTCTGGGCGTTGGCGGTGCGCGGGATGTTCACGCCGACCTGGCGGTACACGTAGCTGGTGTAGCCCGAGCAGTCGAAGCCGGACGGCGTGGTGCCGCCGTAGACGTAGGGCACACCGGCGTAGTCGTCGGCGATGGAGAGGATCTGCGCACCGAGCGGGGCCGGGGCGGGAGCCGGAGCCGGCGCGGGCGCCGGGGCGGCGACCTGGACGGCGGCCGGCTGGGCCACGGCCACGGCGCTCTCGGCGACGCTGGAGGCGATGACCGGGGCGGCGTCGCCGGTGCGGGCGGCGCGCTCGATCACGGGGGCGACGACCACGGGGGCCGGGGCCGGAGCAGCGGCGAAGGTGGCGGTGGTCGCCAGCGTCGTCGCGGTGGCGGGGGCGGAGACGACCCCGGGGGCCGTGGTGCCGAAGGCGGCGGGGACGACGCCGGCGACCGAGGCGACGCTGGCGTCGACCGCGGACGGGGCGGCGGCGGGGGCCGCGCCGGCGGGCAGGGCGACCGCGACGAGCAGACCACCGGCAGCGGCCGCGACGGCGCCGGTGCGAGCGGCCCCTCCGGCAGTGCGGGCGACGCTGTCCGACAGGTCGGTGAAGGGCGTGAGCGGACGGACGGCAGCGCGGTGGCGCGCCTGGACGCGAGTCGTCAAGGTGTGGGCCTCTCCGACGCCTGCGAGGTGAGCTGTCGGGTTCGGGCAGGGAGTAGCCCGGCCGGTTCGCACCGGCTTCACCCCAAGGGCTCGGTCGACCTGGCGGTCGGGCCTCACCCGGAGAACTTGGTTCCCCCACCCCTGCCATGTGATGTCTCGGGGGACCTCGTCGCGGTGGCAGGGCTCGGCGTCCGCTGGAGGGCATCCACGTGCGTGGTCGTGGCTGCGGGTGGACCATAACCCGCCGACGACCGCAATGTCACGACCCGGTGACGAACAGGTGCCGGGCTGGTGACGTGCCGTGGATCCTATCCTCACTCACAGTGACCGATCGGCACTGAACGCCGATCTGCGTGAGCGCCGAACGGGTGACGGCCCCCTGGTGGACGTCACAGCCTGCGCTGCAACGCTCCCCCAGGGGGCCGTCCGAGTGGTTCCCGGTGGCGGAACGGCGCCGGCCGTGGTCCGGGGCCCGCCGCGTGGGGCCGGTGGGTCAGCCCACGGCGACGAAGATGTGCCCCGCCTCGGCCTGTGTGAGATCGACCACGGTCTCCCCCACGGTGACCTCCACGCCGGCGCCGGAGGACTTCGCGACGACCTCCACCCCGGGCACCAGACCCGCGCTGTGGAACTTCGCCAGGAGCGGGACGTCGGTCTGCAGGGGCTCACCCAGGCGCCGCACGACGACCGTCCGGCCCTCGACGTCGGGGGCCGTCAGCGGCTTCACCCCGGCCCGGAAGGCCTCGGACGCCTCGCCCTCGCCGAGCTCGGCCAGCCCCGGGATGGGGTTGCCGTAGGGGTCGAAGTGCGGGTGGTCGAGGATCGCGACGAGCCGCTTCTCGACCTCCTCGGACACGACGTGCTCCCAGCGGCAGGCCTCCTCGTGGACGAGGCTCCACTCCAGGCCGATGACGTCGGTGAGCAGCCGCTCGGTGAGCCGGTGCTTGCGCATGACGCGCATGGCCTTGGCGTTGCCGGCCTCGGTCAGCTGCAGGCGGCGGTCGGTGCCGACGTGCAGCAGCCCGTCGCGTTCCATGCGGGCCACGGTCTGGGACACGGTGGGGCCGGAGTGGTGCAGCCGCTCGGCGATGCGAGCGCGCATCGGCACGATGCCTTCCTCTTCCAGTTCGAAGACCGTCTTGAGGTACATCTCGGTGGTGTCGATGAGATCGCTCACCCGGTCATCATCCGGCATCGGCCCCGGTGGTCGCACCCCTGTCCCGCACCGCGCGAGCACGGGAGCTGCGAACGTCTCCCGATAGCGGCCCGGTCCCGCCACGGCTAGCGTCGACGTCCGTGGCGAGATCCTCCTCCACCCGCGAGGGCACCGGCGTCCTGTGGTTCCGGCGGGACCTCCGCCTGCACGACCACCCCGCGCTCCTGGCCGCCGTCGCGGACGGCGAGGTCCTGCCGCTGTTCGTCGTCGACCCCGCCCTGTGGGGGCCCTCCGGCGACGTCCGCCGCGCGTACCTGCTGCGCTCGCTGCGCGCCCTCGACGCCGACCTCGGCGGTCGCCTCGTCGTCGAGCGCGGGGAACCGGCCGAGGTCGTCCGCACCGTCGCGCGCCGCGTCCGTGCCCGCCGGGTCCACGTGAGCGCCGACGCCGGACCCTACGGGCGGCGGCGCGACGACGAGGTCGCCTCCGCCCTGGCCGACGACGAGCGCGAACTCGTCCGCACCGGGACCCCTTACGCGATCGGGCCGGGCACCATCCTCAACGGCTCCGGCAAGCCGTTCCAGGTGTTCACGCCGTTCTCCCGCGCCTGGAACGAGCACGGGTGGCCCGAACCGGCCGAACTCCCCGACGACGTCCGCTGGGTCTCCGACGGCGAGGGTGTCGACGGCCGGCACTGGCCGGCCGAACCCGACCTCGGGGACCTCACGCTGCCGGACGCGGGTGAGGAGGCAGCCCACGACCGCTGGCACGAGTTCCTCGAGCACGGCCTGGCCGACTACGGCGACGAGCGCAACCGCCCCGACCACGACGGGACCTCCCAGCTCTCGCACGCCCTGAAGTGGGGTGAGCTGCACCCGCGGACGCTGCTGGCGGACCTGCGCCGCAAGCGGTCCGACGGGGCGCAGACCTACCGGACCGAGCTGTGCTGGCGCGACTTCTACGCGGACGTCCTGTGGAACCGTCCCGACAGCGCGCGGGAGTACTACAAGCCGCAGCTCTCCGGCCTGAACTACAACGACCCCGGGGAGGCGTTCGCGGCGTGGGCCGAGGGACGCACGGGGTTCCCGATCGTCGACGCCGGGATGCGGCAGCTGCGGTCGGTCGGGTGGGTGCACAACCGCGTCCGGATGATCGTCGCGAGCTTCCTCGTCAAGGACCTGCACGTCGAGTGGCGCCACGGGGCGCGCGAGTTCCTGCACTGGCTGCGCGACGGGGACCTGGCCAGCAACAACCACGGGTGGCAGTGGGTCGCGGGTTCGGGCACCGACGCCTCGCCGTTCTTCCGCGTCTTCAACCCCGTGACGCAGGGGCAGAAGTTCGACCCCGAGGGCGACTACGTCCGCCGCTACGTGCCGGAACTGCGGCACGTGAGCGGGAAGGCCGCGCACACGCCGTGGGACGTGGCGGACGGGTACGCCCACGGGTACCCCGAGCGCATCGTCGACCACGCTCACGAACGTCAGGTCGCCCTCGACGACTACGCGCGCGTCAAGGGCTGACGCGCGCGACCTCGTCGCGGGCGCCGTCTCCCGGTGGCGAGCGGTCTGGACCGGAGGCAAGGTCGGGACACAGGGGTTTCGAGAAGTGGAGCTCACCGCCGCACGCCGGACGGAGTCCCGCATGTACCTGCACGTCCAGAAGCTCATCCACGAGATCGCCGACGACGAACCGGACCCCGCGGCGGCCAACGCGCTGCAGGAGGGCCTGGGCGGCCAGTTCGGCGAGATGCGCACGATGATGCAGTACCTCTTCCAGTCGATGAACTTCCGCGGGCCGAAGGCCAAGCCGTACAAGGACCTCCTCCAGGGCATCGGCACCGAGGAGATCAGCCACGTCGAGCTCATCGGGACGACCATCGCCCGCCTCCTGGACGGTTCCCCCCGCTACCAGGGCAAGGACTCCGACCCGCTGGACACCCCCGGCGCCGGCGGTGCCACCCCCCTGGCCAGCGCCCTGACCGAGGGCAACATCCACCACTACCTCGTGGGCGCCCAGGGCGCCCTGCCGGTCGACTCCGCGGGGAACCCGTGGAGCGGCAGCTACGTCTACAACTCCGGCAACCTCGTCCTGGACCTGCTGTACAACCTGATGCTGGAGTCCACCGGACGCCTGCAGAAGTGCCGCATCTACGAGATGTCGTCGAACAAGACGCTGCGCTCGACCGTGAGCTACCTCATCGTGCGGGACCAGGCCCACGAGAACAGCTACGCCAAGGCGCTCGAGACGCTCGGGGTGGACTGGAAGAAGCTCCTGCCGATCCCGAAGACGAACGCCGAACGCTTCCCCGAGGTCAAGCAGATGGTCGACCTGGGGTGGCAGTCGAAGCAGTACACGTTCGACCTCACCGGAGCTTCCGAGGCGGGCAAGATCGTGCGCGGTGCGTCGCCGTCGAACGACGGCACCGACCTCGACGGCACGGAGCAGGCCCCCGAAGGCGCGCCCCTGACCATCGCCGAGGAGCGGTACGAGGAGTTCGCCCCGGGCCTGGACCCCGAACTGATCGAACTCATCCAGGCCACGGCGGACTTGGAGATGGAGGAACCGGTCATGACCTACGGGCCCCTGGGATCCGGGGCCTGAGACCGGCCTGCGCCAGGACGACGACGGTGGTGCCACGGCGCGGGCCGGCTGGGGACCGGCCCACCCGCGGCACCGTCGTCGTCGCGCGACGGGCCTCGTCGGCACAGCCGTCGCCCCCACGGTGCTCGGCGGCGTGCTGGGCAGTGCAGGCCCGGGACGGGACCGCGCCGTCCTCGCCGAGCGCCGTCCCGGCGGCGCCGCCCGGCGGGTCGACGTGACCCGCCGGGAGGACGCCGACGTGGCCGTCGTCCTCGACGGGCCGACGGCGGCGAGGCCGACCGAGCAGCTGCGACGGGCTGCTCGAGGTGGACCTCAGGGCCGCCGAGCGCACCGTCCGACTCGCGGCGCTCCTGCTCCTGGAGCACGCACCCGCCTCTCCCGTCCTGCTCGAGTCGACGGTGGCGCACCGGGCCTCCCCGCACCACGCGACGTCTGCGCCGGCCGCCTCGACCTCACGCCGCGCCGTCCGTAGCCCCGACCCTGCAGGGTCAGGGCGCGGGGTGGCGCGCGTCGTACCGCAGGAACCCCCGTTGGGCGCTCGCGAGCGCCAGCACGGCGACCACGCAGGCCGCCCCGCCCGCGAGCGCGGCCAGCCCCTCGCCGATGCCCGTCGCGGCGGACCCGAGGACGAGGTCGCCGAGCCGCGGACCCCCGGCGACGACGACGATGAAGACCCCCTGCAGCCGGCCGCGCAGGGCGTCGGGGGTCGCGACCTGGAGGATCGTGCCGCGGAAGATCGAGCTGACGGCGTCGGCGGCCCCGGAGACGGCGAGCAGCCCGACGCAGGCCCAGAGCTTCCCGTCCGCCCCGTCGGGGGCGAGCACGAGCACGACGCCGAACGCGGCGACCGAGGCGCCGTAGACGGCGACGCAGCCGACGACGACCGCGCCCTGCCGGCGGACTCCGCCGAGGGGCCCGGACAGCAGCCCCGCGAGGACGGAACCGAGCGCGAACCCCGCCCCGAGCAGTCCGACGGTCCGCGCTCCCCCGCCGAGTTCGGCGGCACCGAGCGCGGGGTACAGCACGCGCGGCATGGCGAACACCATGGCGCACAGGTCGGCGAGGAAGGTGGCCCGCACGTTGGGCCGGGTGGCGAGGAAGCGGACGCCCTCCAGCACCGAGCGCAGGCCGGGCCGCCGGCTGCCCTCGAGCACCTCCGGCCGCATGGGCGGGAGCCGGTGCACGCCGACGAGTGCGGCCACGAACGTCACCGCGTCCACGGTGTACGCGGCCTGGAACCCCCACGTCGCGACGAGGAACCCGGCCAGCAGCGGCCCGACGGTCAGCGCGATCGCGTTCGTCGTCCCGGACAGCGCGTTGGCCGCCGGGAGCAGGTGGCGCGGGACGATCCCGGGGACGATGGCCGAGCGGGCCGGGTTGTTGACGGCGAAGGCCGCGCTCTGCAGGGCGACGAGGACGTAGAGCAGCCCGACGGAGTCGACGTGCCACCAGGCCTGGGCCGCGATCGCGATCGACAGGACCCACAGGACCGCCGAGGCGAGCAGCGCGACCCGTCGCCGGTCGTGGGCGTCGACGAGCGCACCGCCGTACAGGCCCAGCCCGACCAGCGGGACGAGCGCGACGACGCCCACGAGGCCGACGGCGAAGGTGGAGGAGGTGAGCGCGAAGACCTGCAGGCCGACGGTGACGACGGTCAGCTGGGTGCCGATGCCGGCCAGGGACTGCCCGACCCAGAGCCACCGGAAGGCGGGGACCTCGCGCAGGGGGGTGGTGTCGGCGAACAGGCGCCGCCGCGTCGCGGCGGGTGGTGAACTCACCGCCGCAGGATAGGTCGTTGTCCGGGAGAACCACCCGGCGAGGACCCGGCCCGGACGCGGAAAGCCCCCGGGTGCTTCCGCGCCGCCGGTCGCGAGACCGTCGACGTGGGCCGGTGGACAACCCGGCACCCGGGGACCCGGTGACTGCCGTGGATTCGCCGCGCTGCGCGGGGCGACCAGAGCGGTCCGCGTCCTTGCACGCAGCTGCTAGCGGGCAGCCACCTCACGCGTCCGATGAGAAACCATGTGTTCGGACCACCTCCTTCCCGTGTACCTCGACGGTACGACTGCTCCCCGGGAGTTGTCACCCCGTATTTCCGAGGCGTGACCGGGGACCGCCCACTCGTCCGAGCGCGCCGCTTGTCGATCGGGGACACGGGGGCCTACAGTGCTCGCCGTCCGAGTTGTTGTCAGAACCACCCTTACTGATCCGGGGTCCGGTCGTCCCATGAGCTCGTCCCAGCAGGTGATCCTCGTCGCGGTCTCGACGGTGATCTTCGCGCTGCTGCCCGACCGCCGCGGCGACGTCCGCGTGCACCTGCCACTGGTGCGCCGCACGCGCGACCCCTTCGGTGACCAGTGGGCGCTGCCGGGCGGCTGGGTGCGGCAGGAGGAGAGCCTGTCCGACGCCGGCCGCCGCACGCTCGCCGAGACGACGGGGCTGCGGCCGAGCTACCTGGAGCAGCTCTACACCTTCGGCCGTCCCGACCGCTCCCCCGGACAGCGCGTCGTCTCCGTCGTCTACTCCGCCCTCGTGCGCAACCACGAGGCCGCGGCCGCGGTGGAGGGCGAGAACGTGCGCTGGACGTCGGCCGACGACTGCACGGGGCTGGCCTTCGACCACGACGGGATCGTCCAGTACGCGCTGTGGCGGTTGCGCAGCAAGGTGCAGTTCGCGCACGTCGCCCAGCACTTCCTCGACGAGCAGTTCTCCCTCGCACAGTTGCGCGGGGTGCACGAGGCGGTCCTGCAGCGGCCGCTGGACCCGGCGAACTTCCGCCGCCAGGTCGAGGGCTCGGGAACCGTCGTCGAGACCGGTGAACGGCAGACCGGCGGTCGGCACCGCCCGCCCAAGCTCTACCGGGCCGTGGTCCCCGACGGGTCCGCCGGCCCGTTGCGGACCGCCGGTCCCCTGGCCTGAACCAGCCCCACTCGAACCACCCGAACCGCCCGGAACCCCCACGACACCCGCGCGAGCACGCGCGGGAACTCCCGAGAGAAGGCAGCACGATGGCGTCCGTCCCCACGCAGATCGCCCTGCTCACCCGCGCCCCGGGTGGGGCGGACAGCACCTGCGACCCCGACCTGCCCACCGCGCCGTGGCAGTTCGACGCGGTCCCCGGGCAGCCCCTGCCCCTGCCGACGTACGGCGCCGGCGCGTCGCGGCAGGACCCGGCCCCGGCCGACTCCCCCGTGCAGCAGCAGATCCCCGCGCAGTACCGCCTGCTCCCCGCCGAGGAACTGGACCGGCGCATCCGTGCCGCCAAGGAGGCGCTCGGTTCCCGGGTGACGATCCTCGGGCACGCCTACCAGCGCGACGAGATCGTCCAGTACGCCGACTTCGTGGGCGACTCCTTCCAGCTCGCGCAGCAGTCGCTGAAGCACCCCGAGGCCGAGTTCGTCGTGTTCTGCGGCGTGCACTTCATGGCCGAGACGGCCGACCTGCTGACGACCGACGACCAGCCGGTCATCCTGCCGAACCTCGCGGCCGGGTGCTCGATGGCCGACATGGCCGACATCGACGCCGTCCAGGCCTGCTGGGACCAGCTCGCCGCGGTCTACGGCACCGAACCCGACGCCGACGGCCGGGTTCCCGTCGTCCCCGTCACGTACATGAACTCCGCCGCCTCGCTCAAGGGTTTCTGCGGTGCGCACGGCGGGATCGTCTGCACCAGTTCCAACGCCCGTGAGGTGCTGGAGTGGGCGTTCGAGCGCGGGCAGCGCGTCCTGTTCTTCCCCGACCAGCACCTGGGCCGGAACACCGCCAAGGCGATGGGCGTCGCCGTCGAGGACATGCCGCTGTGGGACCCCCGCAAACCCCGGGGCGGGAACTCCGAGCAGGACCTCCTCGACGCCCGCGTGGTGCTCTGGCGCGGCTGGTGCTCGGTGCACCAGCGGTTCACCGTCGACCAGATCGCGCAGGCCCGGGCGAAGAACCCCGACGTCCGCGTCATCGTGCACCCCGAGTGCCCGATGGAGGTCGTCGACGCCGCCGACGAGGCGGGGTCGACGCGGTACATCCAGCTCGCCGTCGACGCCGCCCCGGCCGGGACGGCGTTCGCCATCGGCACCGAGGTGAACATGGTGCGCCGGCTCGCCGACACCCGCCCCGACCTGACGATCGAGTGCCTCGACCCGGTCGTCTGCCCGTGCTCGACGATGTACCGGATCCACCCGGCCTACCTGGCGTGGGTGCTGGAGTCCCTCGTCGAGGGCCGCGTCGTGAACCAGGTCAGCGTCGACGCCGAGGTCGCGGCCAACGCCCGCACGGCGGTGGAGCGGATGCTGGCGGTCGGCGCGTGAGCCCGGCCGCGGAGGTCACCACCGACGTCCGCACCGACGTCCTGGTCGTCGGTGCGGGCGTCGCCGGCCTGACCGCGGCGCTCGAGGCCGCCCGCGGCGGCCGGGTCGTGCTGGCCACCAAGACGACGCTCGGCGAGGGCAGCACGGCCTACGCCCAGGGCGGGATCGCCGCCGCCACCGGGCCGGACGACGTCGCCGCGCACGTCGGGGACACCCTCGCCGCGGGCGCCGGGCTCTCCTCCCCCGCTGCGGCGCAGGCCCTCTGCGCAGCGGGACCCGCCGCGGTGCGGGTCCTGGCCGAACGCGGCGTCGCCTTCGACCGGAGCGCGACCGCGGGAGCCGGGTGGGCCCTGGGCCTGGAGGCCGCGCACTCGCGGCCGCGCATCCTGCACGCCGGCGGCGACCGCACGGGGGCCGCGGTCTCGCAGGCGCTCGCGGAGGCGGTGCGGCGCAGCGACGTCGACGTCCGCGAGGACGCGTTCCTGCTGGGCCTGCTGACGTCCGACGGGCGCGTGACGGGTGCGGAGTTCGCCGTCGGCCCGGCGCGCGGCGGCACCCGCACCCTGCTGCGCGTGCACTCCGGCGCCGTGGTGCTCGCCACCGGCGGCGCAGGCCAGCTCTACAGCCGCACGACGAACCCGGCCGTCGCGACGGCCGACGGCCTCGCCGCGGCGTTCCGGGCGGGCGCGCTCGTGGCCGACCTGGAGTTCTTCCAGTTCCACCCCACGGTCGCCGCGGTCGACACGCCGTTCCTCGTCTCCGAGGCCGTCCGCGGCGAGGGCGCCGTCCTGCGCGACGCCACCGGACGGCGGTTCGCGCTCGACGCCGATCCCCGGGGCGAGCTCGCCCCGCGCGACGTGGTCGCCCGCGCCATCGCCACCGCGATGGCGGGCCAGGGCGGCACCCCGGTGCTGCTCGACGCGACCGGGGTCTCCGCGCACCTGGGGCGGCCGTTCGCCGAACGGTTCCCGGGCATCGCGGCGCTGAGCGCCGCCGCGGGCCTGGACCCCGAGCACGACCCGCTGCCGGTCACCCCCGCCGCCCACTACTGGATGGGCGGCATCCGCACCGACGCAGCGGGCCGCACGTCGCTGCCGGGGCTGTGGGCCGCGGGCGAGGTCGCGTGCACGGGCGTGCACGGCGCGAACCGGCTCGCCTCGAACTCCCTCCTGGAGGCCCTCGTCGTGGGCGGCGCGGTCGTCGCCGACCTCGCCACCGGGCCGGGGGCGGCGTCGTTCCCCGACGACGAGGTCACCGGGTTCCCGGCCCCGGACCGGCCCGTCGCCGCGCACGTCGGGCGGCTGGACCTGCAGGCCGCGTTGTGGGAGCACGCCGGTCTCGTCCGCGAGGCCCCCGGACTCGCGGTCGCCACCAAGCTGCTCACCCCGCAGGAGGCCCCCGTCGAGCTCGACGCGGACGACCTCGACGTCCCCCGCTCGACGTGGGAGGACGCCAACCTGCTCCTGGCCGGCCAGCTGCTCGTCACGGCCGCCACCGCGCGCGAGGAGAGCCTCGGCGCCCACTTCCGCTCCGACCACCCCACCGCCCCCGCGCGGCCCCGCCGCCGCAGCCTCCGGAGGACTCCGTGACCCCCACCGCCAACACCCCAGCGGGTGTCGTCGCGCTCGCCCTGGCCGAGGACGCGCCCTGGGGCGACGTGACGAGCGAGTCGCTCCTGCCGGCCGACGCCGTCGCCGACGCCCAGCTCGTCGCCCGCGAACCCGGGGTCCTCGCCGGGTCCGCGTCGGCCCGCGAGGCGTTCACCCAGGCCGCAGCGCTCACGGGCGGGACGCTGGACGTCCTCGAGCTGTCCCCCGACGGCACCCGCTTCGCCGCGGGCGACGTCCTGGGCCGCGTCCGCGGCACGGCCCGCGGGGTCCTGCGCGCCGAGCGCATCGCCCTGAACCTGCTGCAGCACCTGTCGGGCGTCGCGACCCTGACGGCGGCCTTCGTCGACGCCGTGGCCGGCACGGACGCGCGGATCGTCGACACCCGCAAGACGACCCCCGGGCTGAGGGCGCTGGAACGAGCGGCCGTGCGGGCCGGCGGCGGGCACAACCACCGCTGGTCCCTGTCGGACGCGGTCCTCGTCAAGGACAACCACCTCGCGGTGGTGCTGGCGAGCGGGCTGGACGTCACCACCGCGCTGAAGTCCGTGCGGGAGAGCGTGTCCCACACGACGACGATCGAGGTCGAGGTCGACCGACTGGACCAGCTCGAGGCCGTCCTGGCCGCCGACGTCGACGTCGTCCTGCTCGACAACTTCTCCCTGGCTGACCTCGCGACGGGTGTCGCGCTCGTCCGGTCCCGTTCCCTCGCCCTCGTCGAGGCCAGCGGCGGGGTCAGCCTCCAGACCGTCCGCGGCATCGCCGAGCAGGGCGTGGACCTGGTCTCGGTGGGCGCGCTGACGCAGAACGCCCGCACGCTCGACCTCGGGCTCGACACGACCGTGCAGGGCAGCTGACGTGGAGACCCCCGTGGCCTCCGTGGCGTACCTGGACCACGCGGCCACGTCCCCGCCCCGGCGCGAGGTCCTGGAGGCCGTCTGGCCGTACCTGACGAACGTCACGGGGAACCCCTCGAGCGCGCACGCGGTGGGACGGGCTGCCAAGGCCGGTCTCGACGCGGCCCGCGCGGCCGTCGCCGACGTCCTCGGCGCCCGGCCCGGCGAGGTCGTGTTCACCGCCGGCGGAACCGAGGCGGACAACCTCGCCGTCACGGGGATCGCCGCGGCGAACCCCCGGGGCCGGCACGTCGTCGTCTCCGCGATCGAGCACCCGGCCGTGCTGGAGACGGCGTCCGCCCTGCGCGGCAGCGGGTTCACCGTCGACGTCGTGGGGGTGGACGCCGACGGACGCCTCGACCTCGCGGAGCTGGAACGGCTGCTGCGCCCGGACACGACCCTGGTGTCGGTGATGTACGCGAACAACGAGATCGGCACGGTCCAGCCGCTCGCCGAGATCGGCGCGCTGTGCCGCCCCCACGGGATCCCCCTGCACACCGACGCCGTCCAGGCCGCCGGGCACCTCGACGTCGACGTCGAGCGCCTCGGCGTGGACGCGCTGTCGGCCTCGGCCCACAAGTTCGGCGGACTGCGGGGGGCGGGGTTCCTCTGGGTGCGCGGTTCCGTCCCGCTCGCGCCCGTCCTGCACGGCGGCGGCCAGGAGCTCGGCCGGCGTTCGGGCACGTCCGACGTCGCCTCGGCCGTCGGGACCGCCGTCGCGCTGCACCTCGCCGCGACCGCCCGCGACGTCGAGGTGCCGCGCCTGCAGGCGCTGCGGGACCGCCTCGTCGACGGTGTTCTCGCCACCGTGCCCGGCGCCCGGCTCACCGGGCCGCGCAGCCACCGGCTCCCCGGCCACGCCTCGTTCTGCTTCGAGGGCGTCGGCGGGGAGACGATCCTCGCCGAGCTGGAGGAGTCCGGCATCGTCTGCTCCAGCGGGTCCGCCTGCGCCGCAGGCTCGGACGACGCCTCCCACGTCCTGCTCGCGACCGGGTTGTCCGCCGACCTCGCGCGCACGGCGGTCCGGTTCACGCTCGGGAACGGCTCGACCGGCGACGACGTGGATCGCGTACTGGCCGCGCTTCCCGACGCGGTCCGGGTGGCGGGCGCGCTGCGCACCTGACGAGCAGAGCCTGCTGGCGGGTCGGGTGGGTGCCCACCAGCCTGCGAGGCTCCTGCGCCGGCTCCGCATCCTCGCCGGCGACGGCTGATGCCCTTCGGACGATCGTGGCCGACCCGCGACGGCAGGCTCTCGCGATCCCCGCACCGCAGTGGACCGTCCGCGCGCCGTGGACTGCGCGTCCCGTCAGCAGGCCTGGCCCCGCGGCGCGCGGTCATCCCGCACTCAGCACGCGATCTCGTCCGACCGTGACGTCCGCTCGTGTCGATCCGCCCTGTCGCCGTTCGCCCTCAGCGCACGCTGTGACGCTGGCCGTCCAGGTGCTCTGGGCAGCACGGTGGGGGTGTGAGCGAGCCCCCCGTCCAGGTGTCCTTGCAAGCCTCACCGCAGGACGCTGGGTCCTGGGCAGACCTCGCCCGCCGCTGCGAAGACGCCGGCTTTCGCGCCTTGCTGGTCTCCGACCACCCCGGCACTGGACTCTCCCCCCTTCATCGCCCTGGCCGCAGCAGCCACCGCCACCACGACCCTGCGCCTGGGCACCTACGTCCTGAACGCTGGGGTTCGCGACGCTCTCCTCATCGCCGCCGACACCGCCACCCTCGACGTCGTCTCCGGTGGACGTGCCGAGGTCGGCCTCGGAGCAGGTCACACCCCCGCGGAGTGGAAGATGACTGGGCGCACCCGCCCCGATGCCTCCGGGCGCGTGCAACACCTGATCGAGGTGGCCGGTGCGGTGCGCACCCTGCTGGAAGGGCGAAACGTGCCCGCCGACATCGGCGCAGGCCGCGACGTCGTCCTCACCGCCCCCCGTCCCGTGCAGCCCCGGGTTCCGCTGCTGATCGGTGGGAACCACTCCGAGCTGCTGGCCTGGGTCGGCGCCCACGCCGACGCGGTGGGCCTTTCCGGGTTGGGACGGACCCTCGCCGATGGGCACTCCCACACCGTGGACTGGTCGCCGGCTCGCATCGGGGCCACCGCCGCCGCGGTGCACTCCGGCTCCACGGCGGCCGGCCGGGACCTGCCACCACTGGAGGCGCTGGTGCAGGTGGTGACCACCACCGAGGACCGACGCAGCACGGCGGCTGAACTGGCGCAGGAGACCGGGTCCCGCGTGGAAGATCTGCTGACCGCGCCCTACCTGTGGATCGGCACCGTGGAGGAGATCGTCGAGCAGGTGCACACCGCGCGTCAGCGGTGGGGCATCAACCGTTGGGTGGTGCGCGCAGGCGCCTTCGACACCGCGCGTGAAGTCATCGCCCGCCTCGCAAGGAACCCGTAGCCGCCTGGGAGTCGTCGCCGACCTGCCGGTCGTCCCGCCGGCCGTGAGGCCTCACTCCGGTTCTGTGCGCCCGCACGCCTCCATCTCCGCGCGCAGTTCGTGGTCGTCCTCGTGGACGCACAGCGGGCAGGCCGTCAGCCCGCCCGCCCGGGCCAGGGACCAGTGGAGTGTTCCCGCTTTGATGGACACAGGATCAAGCTGCGAGTTCAGCGATCTGGTCGATGTGTCGATAGCCCAACTCGAACTCTCTCGGGGTCAAGTACCCCAACGTCGAGTGGCGCCGGATCGAATTGTAGTAGTTCGCAATCCAGTCGAACGTCGCCCGCCGCAGGTCGTGCACCGTCGGCCACGGTCGGGTGTGGATCAGCTCCTTCTCGTACGTCGCGAAGAACGACTCGGCCACGGCATTGTCGTAGCAGATTCCGGTCCTACCCAGGGAGCGTCGCACACCGTTTCGGTCGCAGAACTGCGCGAACTGCTTCGAGGTGTACTGGGCTCCC
>NZ_JBFNQN010000028.1 GCF_040796495.1 Kineococcus endophyticus
GGCGGCGCTGGCGCGCCGCCTCGTGCCCTCGCGCTGGCGCGCGAGCTGTGCACCGTGTGGCCGCTGGCGCGGCCTGGAGTTTCGTAAGCCGTTGCGTAGCAACGGCTCTCCCTCGCTGGCGCTCGCTCGGGCCGTTGGGAGTGCCAGAGTTTCGAGATACCTAGACTGAAACCCAGCCCCAGACAGGCGAGTTCTACCCTGGCGCGCGAACCTCGCCCGCGCCAGCGGGCCTGGCGTGCCCCCTGCCCCGATCACCGCTGAACCCCCTCCACCTCATCCAGTTGTCGCCCAGGCGAGGTGCCGCGCTGGCGCGCGACACACTTCCCCCAACATCTGCCTCCCCCCGTCCGAAACCCTGGTGGTCGTCTCGGACGGCGACACTTCCCGTCTGTGGGCGTACCAAGCACGTCACCGACAGCCGGTGGGGAGTTTCCTCGTCCACGAGCTCGCTGCTTCACGAGAGCCGGCACCGGAGGCGGGGTTCGCCTCGGCCGATGCCCTTCGTGCGTCAGCCACCGGCCGTAGCCCCAGCTCGTGTCCGAGGCCGCGGGTCGAGTAGCTGGAGGTGACCTGCTAGCAGGTTCCTCGCAACTGACTCGCTGTTCGCTGTTCGCTGGCTGCTGGCTGGCTGAGTGCTGGCAGGTGGTCAGTGGGTACGCCGACTAGATGCGGCTTCCGATCGCGCTCCCCGGCTCGACTCCGGGCAACCCATCCGCTAGCGGCCCTCTCTCCGCGGCGGCCGGCTCATGACGCCAACCAACCCGCGGTGCTCGGGCACCACCCCCGGAGGGGCGCAGGAGGATCACCACACCGGCGTGTCGGACGCGGGCATGGCTCGACCAACGACGCACCCCGCGCTATCCTGCTAGCAGGTCAGTAGCAGTAAATGATCCGAACCCCCGGCCAGGGGTTGCAGATCGTGGGTCGCGTGATGGCGACCCGGGCGTTGTGGATGCGACGCCGGTGGCGGGAGTCCTCAGCGGCTCCCGCCATCTTCAGTTGTGGGGTGTTGCTCCTCCCACGAAGTCCTTCGCCCCACGACGCGCGTAGAGCCTTGATCCACGGACTCTAGGGGTGCAGCTACCCTCGGTCGAACTCCGACACGCCGGAAGTGACGGGACGGCGGGGCGGGTGGCCGGTACAACGGTCAGGTGGTCGACAGGCGGTGAGTCGCCGTCTGGGAAGCGGGAGGGGGTCGACGTGCCGCACAAGCAGACTCGTGACAGCGCCAAGTCGATGGCCGATGCGCTACCCCCTGACCCTGCTGTCGTCGAGGCTCGCCAGCTCAGGATCGAGCTGGCCGAGCTAACCGAGAGGGCTGATCGTCTGCGCGAGCGCCGCGCCGTCCTGGTCGAGGAGCTGCGCGCCCAGGGTCACGGCTGGGCCGTCATCGCGGCCTTGTTCGGCATCGCGGTTCAGCGCGTCTACCAGATCGCCGGCCTCGACCGCCGAGACTCCGTCCGTCGGGGTGCCTGACCCCTCCCGCGTCTTCGCACCATCCCGGGGTTGACCTCCACCGAAAACCGCGTATCGTGTAACACGAAACACGGGCGGTCCCGAGACCGCTCCCCCGCTTCTCGTGGAGGTGACAACGTGCATGCACCGCTCCCGACGCTCCCCCCGCCCTCCGGCCTGCCTGCGGAGGCCGTCCAGCAAGCCGTCAGCGCCTCGCCCTCGCGCTGTCGCGACTTCGCCCGCTGCCTGGGCCGCTGGGGACTCGTCGACGCCGTAGAGGGCTCTGAGGCCTCCGCGGCCTTGAGCCTCTGCCACGGTTGCCCCGTGATCGAACAGTGCGCGTCCTGGGTCGCCACCGAACGCGACTACGAGGGAGTCGCCGCCGGGGCCATTCACACCCCCCGCCGCACCCGCCGTCAGCGCCGGAGCGCGGCATGAGGCCCGTCCCCTGGCACCCCAAGCCGATCCCGACCGTCTGGCTGGACCACAAGACCGGGGTGGGGGTCGACGACTCCGGGGCCAGCGTGCAGCCACGCATCGGCGGCCGGCGCAAGTACCCCAACCTGGCCGACCTGCTCGACACCGCTTTGGCCCGCGGCGCCCAGCGGCTGATGCTCACCGGACCCGTCCCCGACCCGGTCCCGGGCCAGGACAAGCACTGGCTGGTGGTACCCACCCCGCAGTGGACGCCCCTGGTGCACTGGCTGGGCACCCCGCCCACTGGCCGGTTCGAGCACGAGGTCACCCACAGCCGCCTGGAGGTGCGCCTGGCCGCGGAGTGGTTCGGCACCGCCACCGTGACCCCGGCGCAAGCTCGCGCGGCCTGGGCCGCGACCGCTGACGCCCTGCGGGCCAGCGACCGCAAGGCCGAGCTGTTCCTGTCCCCCGCGGCCACCGGCACGAACCTGTGGGCGCTGAGCCTGCCCCGCACGATCGACCCCGAGCCCCTGCCCGAGGACGTTGCGGAGCTGCTGCACCGCACCGCTGGCCAGCACCGCATCGAGCACCTGACCACCGGCCCGGCCGCGTGCACCTGCGGCGGCTGCCGTCCGCTGGTCGACCTGGCCGAAACCCCCCGGGGCGCGTTCGCCTATACCGACGGCCGGTTCATGTACGCGAGCTTGTGCCGCGAGCTGGGCACCGGCCCGGTCACGCGCCTCACCGGGCCGCAAGCCGCCGAACTGATCGAGCGAGACCCGTTCTGCCGCGCCAGGTTCCGCGTCCGCTTCACGGTCCCGGACTATTGGGACCACGTCGGCCTCCTGGGGGTTCAACACGAGAACGTCCGCGACGGGTGGCACTACCCCAACGTCCCCGGCGCCGGTGGCGAGTGCTGGGCCGACGCCGTCGAGGTCAGGCTCGCCCTCGACCACGGATGGACCGTCGAGGTTCTGGAAGGGCTGAGCTTCGCCAAGGGACGGGTCCTGGACACCTGGGCCGACCGGCTGGTGCGCGCTCGACGTCGCGCCGCCGAGATGCCCGGCCTCGACCTGCCCGTGCGGCGTGCGACTCAGGCCGCGCTGCGCGCCATCCTCATCCAGGGCATCGGCGCCTTCGCCTCCCGCGGCCGGGAGACAACCCGGGTCGTGTGGTCGGCACGCGACGTCCCCGCGCAGTACGCCCACGACGTGCGTCGCTACGGCGAGGCGTTCGTCTACCGCGAGCCCGCCCGCGGCCTGAGCGGCAACAACGCCGCCTACCAACGCATCGAGCTGGCAGCGCAGGTCTGGGCCCGTGGCCGGGCCCGAGTCCTGTCCTGCCCCTCGGCTCTGTCGGTCAAGCTGTCCTTCGGCGCGTGGACCACCGTGGGCGCCCTGGAGGTCGACCCGACCACGCTGCTCGGCATCAACGGTGACGCGATCTTCACCACCTCCGTCGAGCCCTGGTCGCTACCCACGCAGTACGGCGGTGGCGACGACGGCCGCGAGGGGCGGCTTCGGCTGCAAGGCTTCCTGCCCGACGTGAAACTGCCCGCGAGCGCCGCCGAACGTAACAAGCTGCGCGAGCAGGCCGTGGCCGCCGGGATCGACGGGGCACTTCCCCACTCCCCCAACGCATCCGAGGAGACGACGACCGGTGCCTGAGAACAACGCCCCCTCCCCGGAGGCCATGAGCCCGGCTGAGTTGATCGGGTCGCTGCGCCAGTAC
Source organism: Kineococcus endophyticus (assembly GCF_040796495.1). Classification (NCBI taxonomy): domain Bacteria; kingdom Bacillati; phylum Actinomycetota; class Actinomycetes; order Kineosporiales; family Kineosporiaceae; genus Kineococcus; species Kineococcus endophyticus. The sequence goes on from NZ_JBFNQN010000028.1 coordinate 3,604, forward strand.
GGGATGACCGTGACCGAGATTGCCCGGGAACTCGGCCGCTCCCCCCGCATGGTCCGCAAGGTCGTGCGCGGGGAGAGCACGGGCGAGACCTACCGCCAGGCCCTCACCGAGCTGCACACCACCGGCAGCACTCAGACGCGACCGGCCCGCCGCCGGGACCGGCAGGGCCGAGCGGTCCCCGTGCGCGCCCCACGCGGGGCTGAGGCGCCGGTCGTGCGACCTGAGGACGCCGAATCGACCGCCAGCTCCTCCCCCGCGACAGCTCGCGGTGGACGCGGCACCTTCACGACCCGGACGACGTACCTCCAGGGCGGCGCCCGTCAGATCGAGGTCAACTCCCCCCGCTCCGAAGGCGCTGGCCGTGAACGCGGCCGGCGGGAGGTACTGGACGCTCTGCGTCGAGCAGCACGGGGCCGCCGGCGCGTGTCTTTCACGGCGAACTATTCCAATGGGCGCGGCGTGCAAATCGGTGGAAAAAGCGGATACAACGCTTCGGATGCTTTGCGTCGATCGCGTCATGAAGGAAACGATCCTTATGCGTGGCTGAGTGGAGAATCAGCGCACCGGTATGAAGACATTGACGTCGACGGCGTTGTTCTTACCGGAGTGACCATCACCGTTTGGTGATCCGAATAGCAGGACGCCAGCATTCGATCAGCAACTCGTTAGCGACGCACTAGTCAGTAGCAAGCTACCTGCTAGCAGGTAGCAAGCCATTTGCTACCTAGACGCTAGATGCTGGTAAACTGCTAGCAGTTCTCTAACTTGACGACAGCACATCACCACCAGTCAGCTACGAACCTGCTAGCAGGTAACTAGCGGACTGACAGCGGACTGCAAGACACTTGCCAGATGGGCGATAGCGATTCGCTGGCGAGTTGCACCCCACCGGAGCGGAGAGGTCCATGACAGACACCGACCAGCGACTTGCTAGCAACTCGCAAGAGACCAGCAAGCTGCGCATCACCCTGGCCAACCTCAAGGGTGGGGTGGGCCGCTCCACCTCCTCGGTCTACCTCGCTCTCACCCTGGCCCGGCTGCGCCCCACCGAGCGGGTCCTGCTGGTCGACGCAGACGCCAGCAACCCGACCTCCTGGGACTGGAGCGAAGACGCTGCCGAGGACTGGCCGGCGCAGATCGTCGTGAACCGCTGGCCCTCGGTACACCTGGCCAAGCGCATCAAGGAGGTCTCGGGTGACTACGACCACGTCATCGTCGACACCGGCCCGCACGACGCCGGGATCGTGCGAGCTGCCCTCCAGGTCACGGACCACCTCCTGCTGCCGCTGGCCCCGAGCATGAGCGAGGTCAAGCGCGTCACGCCCACGCTCGACGTCGCCGCAGAGGTGGCCGTCCTGCGGCCCATCCAGCTCAGCCTGCTGTTCAACCGGGTCGTCCCCAACACCCGCAGCCGCATCGAGGCACGCGAGGCCCTGGAGGGGATGGGCCTGCACGTCCTGGCCGCCGAGGTGGGTCGCCGCGAAGCGTACAGCGGCGCCCACGGCTCCGTCCCGACCGACCTGGGCACCTACCCCGACGTCCTGGAGGAGCTGCTGCGCCGCCCCCCAGCCGACGCCGACGACGACACCGCCGACAGCACCGGCATCGACGACACCGCTACGGAGGGTGAGCGCTGATGGCCACGAAGAAGCCTGCGAGCAACTGGCTCGCCGCCGTTGGCCGCCGTGACACCGCGCCCCGCGAACCGCTCGACGAGGCACCCCAGGACAGCGTCGAGCAGGCACCTGCTGAGCCGCCCGCGGCCGTCGAGGCACCCGACGCCGGGGGAGCGGAGCCCACCGCTGCCGACACCGCTGCGACCACCGCCGAGCCCGCCGCCGAGCCCGCCGCCGAGCCCGCCGCCGAGCCCGCCGCCGAGCCCGCCGCCGAGCCCGCCGCCGAGCCCGCCGCCGAGCCTGCGAGCGCCGCCACGAAGGAGCGCCCCAAGGCCAACGGCAAGACCACCACCCGGGCGTCGCGCACCCCTCCCGTCGTCGCAGACGGGGCCGCACCGGTCGCACCGACGGTGAGCCCCGACGCGCCCGCACCCTCGACGCCCAAGACCGGCGGCCGACGCAAGGTCGCGCGCAAGGCCGTCGGGTACCGGCTGCGCGTGCCCGCCTACGAGTTGATCGAGGACGTCTACAACGCGCTGTGGGAGGCGGGGGAGGAGCCGACCAAGGACGACCTGGTCAGCGCCGCGATCTTGGCCCACTACGGCCTCGGCGGCGCAGGCCGTCCCGCCGGGCTGGTCGAGCGGACCGAGCCGTGAGCGCACCTGAGTCGCGTACAGCGCGTTACACGCGACACGTTCCTGATCGCTACCGTTCGCTCATGTCGCCTCGCCAGCCCGCCGTGCTCGACCAGCAGACCCTCGCCCTGCTGGAGGAGGCCCGCTCCGTCATCACCGAGCACATCGCCGCCAGCCACCGCGCCGACACCATCCGCGCCCAGCGAGACCACCTGTTCCGCCAGCTCGTCGAGCACGGCGTCAGCCTGGGGCGCATCGCCACCGAGCTGGAGGTCTCCAAGGGACTGGTCGCAGCCGTCGCCCGCGCCGCCGACCAAGAGGTGCCGGCCCCGCAGTGGCCCACCTGGGCGCCCAACGGGCCGCGGGGGAAGAAGTGAGCGGAGGCTGCCTGGACGGGCTATGTCAACGTCGTCAGAACCTCTGCGAGAACCTGCGTCGTTGACGGTAGCACGGTCATGCAAGCCGACAGCGAGCGAGCCAAGATCAGTTCGCTGTCCGGCAGCTAGCTGATCGCCAGCGGCCACTGCGGCAAGCAACCGGGACGGACCGCCTCCGCGGAGCCTCAACGGCCCCGCCATCACCTTCTCCGCGCAGACCCCAGACCTCGAGACCGCGACGTCGCTGCCTCTCGCCACCGTCATGAGGAAGCGCCACCAGCACCCAGCCCGCGTCACGCCCGTCAGGAGAGCCGCGATGCCTCGCACCCCCGGCAAGACCACCGGCCTCGGCAAGACTCCCGGCGCCGGCAAGGCCACCACGCCCACCGCGTTCGCAGCGCCAGCCGGCGCCCCCGATGAAGACCAGGACAGCGCAGCGAGCACCCCGACGCTGAGCGCGACAGAGCGCCCCTCAGGCAGCGACCTGCGCTCAGGAGCCAGCACCGGGGGAGGGGGCGGCGCTGATGCTGACGCCCTCGACGACCTCACCGCTGCGCTAACCACCACCCGCACCCCGTACCTGCTCGGCGCCGCCCTGCTCGGCCCCGCCCTGGCCGTGGCCGCCCATGCCTTCACCCGCTCGGACCTGACCACCGAGGCCGGCGCCGTCGCCCTCGGCGTTGCTGCCCTGCTGGCCTGCTACTGGCGCGCCAGCGGGGGAGGCTGGACCGGCGCGCGCCCCTACCTGCTGTGGGCGGTGGTGTGCCTGGGCGCGGCGGTCCTGCTGGACCGCACCGCGGTAGCCATCGTCTTCGCCGTCCTGGCTACGGCCGGTGCCATCACCGCCGAACTGCTCACCCGCCGAGCCCGGCGCCGGGCCCGCAAGCTCGCCTGGCTGGGCGTCGGGTTGAAGGGAGCCCTGCGCGACCCGCGTCCCCTCACCGACACCCTGCGCCACCCCCGACGTGGACGCCCCGACCACCAGGGCCTACCCGTCGACTGGATGCTTCCCTCCCACCTCACCCTCGACGACAAGGCCCAGGCCCGGTTGCGCGGCGTGATCGAGAAGCGTGTCACCGTCCCCGTCGCCGTCGACTTCACCGACCCGAGCCGCGTCAGCATCCGTCGGGTCGGAACCACCCCCGGCGCCATCGCGGCCACGCCTGACACCCCACCCGACATCGTCCGGGCCGAGGGGGTCCTGACCGGCTTCCTACCCGGAGTCAAGATCACGTCCTGGCAGCGCGAGGACCAGTCGACGCCCGAGGCCGGCGACGTCCCCGGCGGTACCCCCAGCGCCGCGCTCGCCCTGAGCAAGGGCCACCCTGCACCCGCGGTGTCGACCTCGACGGGCAAGCTCACCAGCCTCACGTTCGAGTGGCCCCCCACCAGTGCGGCACGGGCCAGCTCGACCGCCTACCGCGCTCGGGTCTCGGCCGCGCTGAGCACCATCCTGGGCGGGGTGTGGGAGGCGTCCTGGCGCCCGGCTGAGGACACCTGCACTCTCACCCGCTCCGCCCCGCTGCCGACCTTCGCCCCGCACCCGCCCCGCTCCGACGACCTACCGCGAACGGTGGTCGCTTTCGGTGTACGTCGTGGCGGCGCCCTCGCCGTCTGGGACCTCGACGACCAGCAGCCGCACATCCTCATCGGCGGCAGCACCCGAGGCGGCAAGACGTCCTTCCTGCGCACCCTCATCGTCCAGCTCGGTCTCTTGGGCGTCGAGATGGACCTCATTGACGGCAAGATCGCCGGGCTGCGCGGGCTGGAAGCCCTGCCCGCCGTCCGCGCCAAGTACAGCGTCGCGCAGATCGAACACCTCATCGCCGCCATCGAACGCTTCTTCGACGAGATGATGCGCCGCTACGAACGCATCAACGCTGGCGACGTCGCCCGCTCCGGTCTGCCCCGCCGAGTCCTGCTCATCGATGAGGCCCGCTTCCTCTACGACCGGTTGAGCGAGCACTGGACCACCGTCGAGCGCCCGCAGCTCAAGGCCGAGGCCGACGCCGCCAAGAAGGCCAAGGAGACCCCCATCGGTGTGCCCACCGGCAACGAGCACCCCGTCCTGGGCAAGCTGCGCCAGATCCTTGCCCTAGCCGGTGAGGCGAACATGAACGTCATCTTTGCCACCCAGCAGGCCGCCGGTGAATGGCTGGGAACCGAGGCCCGATCCAACTTCGGTGTCCGCGTCAGCCTCGGCAACCCCGACGAAGAATCGGGCCGGATGCTTTTCAACAAGAACGCTCCCCGCCGCCTCCTCGACAACGTCAAGGGCCGCGCCTGGGTCTCCTTCGCCGGCACGCGCCCAGAAGAAGTGCACATGTGGTGGACCCCCCAGCCGACCAGCGCCGACCTCGCACCAGCTCGCGGTGACCGCCCCAGCGACCGGTCCATCCTCGAAGCCCTCGGCGTCCCCATCCGCGAGCTGCCCCACCTCGACGCCGCCACCGACGCTGCTCTCGCCGATGACGAAGGCGCCCCCAGCCACACGACGAACCCCGCCTCGGCGCTCGCGGCGGCAGGTGCGACCCCTCCGCAGGCCGTGGGCAGTGAGGTCGGACGACCTCAACCCTCGCGGGAGGTGCCGACGCTCGACACCGCGCGAGGAGTCGATGGCCTCGACCAGAACGCGGAGGACGCGGAGGACGCGGAGGACGCGGAGGACGCAGAGGACGCAGACCTCGACGACCAGGACGACCTCGACGACCTCGACAACCAGGACGCGGGGGAGGTCTGGGACCCCACTGCCACTGAACAGGTCCGCGTCATCGACCTGACCGACGGCGACACCCTGCTCATCACCGACGACGGTCACGACCTCCTGGTGACGGTCGAGGCCGTCGAACCGGACGACGTCGACCCCGACGTCTTGGCCGTCTCCTGGTCCAGCCCCACCGGGCAGCCCGGAGTCCTCGGTGGACTCGACGAGGGTGACCTCCTCACGCGCGTCATGCGCTGAACCCGCCGTACCGCCTAGCTACTTGCTAGCAGGTAGCTAGGGCCTACGCTGCGGATCATGGAGGGGTGACTTCACGGTCATGGCGATGACCGCGCTGTTGGAGCGACCCTCAGGTGCCTTGGATGTGCGTGGGGAGGTCGTCGAACCATGCCGACCAGCCGCTGTAGAACCGGCGGACCATCGCCAGGATCGGCGGGGTGAGGTCGTCGG
>NZ_JBFNQN010000029.1 GCF_040796495.1 Kineococcus endophyticus
GGGGGGAGACGCACGGAAGGGGTGGACCACGCCCCCGTGGCCACCCCTTCCCGGAAGCTGCATCTCACACCGTGGGACGCCACCTCGGCCTGCCGGCTCGATGGTCTGCCGCCTTGTCTCCGCCGGGGCGGAACCTCACCGGGTGATGGGCCGGGTCTTGGCGCAACGCGCACCTCACCGGGAAATGGGCCGGGTATCGGCACTGCCACCGGTCAGAGCCGTAGCCCCAACCGCATGAGGACAGGGTAGCTCCATCCGAGGCCTGTCGTCAAGTACAGCTTCGGCGCCTCCAGTATAGCAAAGACTCACATATTGAGGGTACGGTTTTGGGACGTCGAAAATACCGTTCGTGGATCTATGGACACTACGTCTGTGGTGCGATGATGACTACTTCCACGGTGAGAAGTAGCGAGGGCACATGGATCACACCGACAACCCGGAGGCGAGTGGCGACAGCTTCGCACCTACCGGCGCTCCCAGCACTGCCGAGAGCGCATGGCCTGCCGCGGTCACTCCTGCGTCGTTAGAGCTGACGTGGCCGTGGCCGCCGGCGCGTACTGGCCGGGTCTCGGTACCGGTCGCCTCGTTGCAGACGGCCCGGGACGTGGAGGCGAGGGCCCCGCGGCGGCTGGCGGCGCCGGTGCGCAAGCTGTTCGTGCGCCGAGAGGACGGGGTGCCCCCGTTGGCGGGTCTGTACGCCTCCGGTGGCCGCAGCGGGATCGTGGCGCTCAAGCTGTACCTGACCATCGTGTGGCGTTGCTCGACGGCCCCATACGAGACCAGCGCCCCGGCCCGGGGCTGGGCAAGCCTGCTAGGGCTGGAAGACCCCGCCGGGCGCGGCGCTCGCCGGGTCGCGGCGGCGTTGAAGACGTTGGCAGCTCATCAGCTCGTGCAGGTGACCTCCCGCGGTGGGCAGTCGCCGGTGGTGGCGTTGCTCGATGAGAGCGGGGACGGCTCGGACTACACGTTGCCCTCCACGGCCTACGCCCGCGCCCCCACCGGCCGGGGTGGGGACGAGGTGCGCGCGCGGAGCCGGTACTTCCTGCTGCCGGGCCGTCTATGGACCGAGGGGCACATGCAGTCCTTGGCCGGGCCAGGGCTGGTCATGTTGCTGATCTTGCTGGCTGAGCAGGGTGGGCAAGGGGTGCCGGTGTGGTTCAGCACCGAGAGCTTCCCGGCCCGCTACCGGATCAGTCACAAGACCCGCGCCGCGGGGACCCAGCAGCTCATCGCGCAAGGGCTGTTGCTCCTGGAGCGGCAGTCCTTGGCCGCTCGTCCGTATGCCAGCGACCTGGATGCTCGGCGCTATCGCAACGTGTATCACCTGCAGGGCGCGGCCCGGACTCGCGCAGAGCAGACGCCATGATCTCCCAGCGAGGTAAGCGGGAAGGGGCAGACGTGACGCCGGAGGTGATCGCGCAAGCACGTCATCTGGTCCATGGTCTTGTCCATGAGCTTGGGCCCCTTCACCGGCACATCGACCTGGCCGAGGTGTGCGTGCAGTACGGCCTGCCCGCACCTCCACCAGAAGGTCCCCCCGAGGACGCGCCCGAGGGCCCGCCGCGCAGCAAGCGCGACCGGCTGCAGGTCGTGCTCAAGGAACTGGACGCTCAACCTGAACCGGCCTACCTGGCAATCCTGGCTGCTTTCGTAAACCACGGGTTGGCGCCGGCTCAGCGCAACACCGCCGAGGACCTGCTGTGGTCCTTGCAGGCGTGGCCGCCGATCAGTGAGCGTGTCAGGCGTGAGGTGGCCGTCGCGCTGGACGAGGTCGGCTTCCCCCGGCACAACCCCGATGGGTTGATGACGGTCCTGCACCGCCTGTGGGTCCTGGAGGACGCCGCCACGTTCTGGGGAGCGTCGGGATTGGCCGAGGAGGTGCAGCGCCATGTGGTGGATAACGAGGATTGGACCGCGCTGCAGCTCTTCGAACGCCTGGGAGCGTTGAACGCCGGTGACCGCCGCTTCGCACTGTTCCTCCAGGCTCTGGCGTCCCACCGGGTGTGTCCGGACGAAACTCACCAGCAGGCGATGGTCGCAGTCCTTAACCCGGCGCTGGCGCGCGCGGGCGTGCGGATGGAGCAGACCGGTGAGGACGGTGGCTACCCGATCTTCACTCTGCTCAAGACGGGGGCGGCGCGCCGCCCGCCGCAGCTATTACTGTTCGCCTCCATCGACTCGAAACCTGATCTGCGCCTGGAAGACGTCTTGGACCAGCAGATCGGCGTGATGAACCCCGACACCGTCCTGCGCTACGACGAACCCGTAGGGACGGACGGGTTCACAGGAGCCCACCTACTGCAGTGGTGGTTGCGCCGACCCGACCAGGCCGGGCGTAACGAGCGTGAGGCCAAGGCGAACCTGTGGCGTCGACTCAGAGCTAGCCTGCCGGTGAACTCGCCACCGCAGCGGGCCCTGTTCGAGATCTACCACGACCTGTACGCCCGCACCACGACGGATGCAAACTTCTTCGCGCTGCTGCCGGAAGTGTGGGTCCACTGGGACCCCCGCACGAAGTCCCAGCGTGGCGCCGCAGCGTTGCAGACGCACCGAATGGACTTCCTCATGCTGCTACCCGGGAACGCACGAATTGTCATCGAGGTTGATGGACGGCAGCACTACAGCGACGGTGACCGCCCCAGCCCTGAGCGCTACGCCGCCACGGTGCGAGGAGGACGCCAGCTGCAGCTGAGCGGCTACCACGTGCACCGCTTCGGCGGCGCCGAGCTGATCGGTGAGCACGCCCGGCTCACCGTGCAGGAGTTCTTCGACGCCCTACTACAGCAGTGGGTGCCCTGACCGCCACAACAGCAGGAAGCCGAACGAGCACCCCTGACCCGCTGAGCACACCCGGCGCTCGCGGATCGTGCAGAACTGTCGTACGCGAGGGCGACACGTCCCACAGCCGGCGCGAGGCTCAAGCGTCCACGGCGCCGGTGGTGAGAGTGATTTCCGCTCGGATTACCCTTGACCGAGCGGATTGGTCTGCAGTATCAGGAGGTGCGTGTGGTGGCTTGAACAGCCACCCGCGTGGTCAGCTGCTGCTGGACTTGGGCGTAGACGTCGATGTTCAGCTCGGGAGCTACCCATAGTGATAGAACGACGGCGAAGTTGACGCGCTCTTCGCGCAATCCTCCGGCTTGGCCTCTGCACTTCACGGTGAGTTCAAGGTCGCTGCCCTGGCCGACGGCGACGGCCTTGTTGATCTCCCAGGTGACCTGCTGGAGTGTTCCTCGTTTGGGACGGTCTTTCAGGGCGCCGAGTGCGGTGCCGAGGTCGGTGAACCCGGTGGGGGCGGCGAACTCCAGTGCCGCGCGCCGATATTGCCGGTGTTGCCAGTTGATTGGTGAGAGCCAGGCGAGTGTCGCCGATACGCGTTTAATTCCTCGGGCCTGCAGCCCGTTGGGTAGTGGGAGCGAAAGTGTGCGTGACTCCTTGTCGCCGATGTCTCCCACGAACAAGATGGCGGCTTCGTTGGAGTCGCAGCCGTCGGCGAGGTACTGGGCCAGGGAGCCATATCCATGAGCGGAGTGGCGAAGTCCTTCATGAACAAGAAGGTCGTCAGGGACGGCGGCTGTGTGTGCGACGAACGCTTTCGTGGCGACGGCGAGTTCTGAACGGGTGAGGGGTCGGTCGGCCAGTTCGACAATCGTGTCGACTGCTCGGGCGGCGTCGCGCGAGACCAGGGCTGCGGCGGGGCTCGTGCCGACGGTGAATGCTTCTCCGCCCTGAGGGGCAGCGACTTTGATGCCTGGTCCACGTACGGTGTACGGAGCGAGGGCGACTTCGGTGGCTTCCCCCATCATGGGCAACTGGAACCGGGCCCGTCCTCCGGGGGCGATGATGTCGGGTTTGACCGAGCGGTGGTGGCCTGAGCCCAGGGCGCTGGTCGGGTTGATGATGAGTTCTCCGTCGGCTGGGTCGAACTGATACGCGAAGATCGGGACGTCGCCTGCTCCGTCGGTGTTGAGTGCTCCAACGGCCAAGGCGTTGATGGAGTCGGCCGGAGCGAGCAGGCTTCGGCGGGGAGTTGTCTGCGCGATGCCGGTGTTGACTGCCTTGGCTCGGGCGGGGCCGGTGAGTTGTAGTAGGGCGGTTGTTCCGCCGGGTACGGGAAGGGTCCTGTGGTTTCCCGCGGAGACGACCACGATGACCCCGTAGGTGGCGCTGAGCCAGTCCAGGGTGCGCGCCCATGAGGAGATGACCCCATCGAAGGGGGTTGCCGGGTCACCGACGGACAGGTTGATGATGACGACGGTTGGTGCGGCGGGAGGAACCTGGCCGTCACCTTCGAAAAGTTCGCGGAAGATGCGCCGCATCAGATCCGGGGCAAGAGTGGTGTCGGGGAGTTCTTCGGAGCGTCCAACGGTGTCGAGTGCAGGGACGAGGATTGGTCTGACGACGACCGGGCGTTGCGCGGGGGGACCGGCCAGGCTGCGATCTCCCCAGACGCAGAGGGAGGCCATGGCGGTGCCGTGCTGTCTCAGTTTGGTTTCAGCACTGGTGTATGAGCCGAGGTCGTCGGGGTCCAGTACGGAGATGCGGTCGGCAAGTAGCAGATGGTTCGCGACGGGGACGCCGTCCAGGACGCACAGCACGGGGTCACCGGTTGGCAGTGGAGCCGGGCTGGGTGGACCTGCTGGTGACTCCTCGGAGAAGCGGTGCGACTGGGCCGTGACGCGTAGGTACATAACGTGCGCCGATTTCACCGCCATGACTGCGTTGTAGTCGCCGCCGGCCAGACGCTGGAGAACGTCGAGGGGAACTTCGCACCTCAAGCCGTGGTAGCCGACCTCGGGGACTTGAGCACTTGAGATGACCTGCCCGCCGCCCTGCTGGATGAGGGTGATTACTTCGGTCTGGGCGCGTTGACGCGCAGCTTCGGACCCTCGGTACCACAGTTCGATCTCGATGCTGTGGTTCCCAGGGAGCATGCCGGCCAGAGCGGCGGCGACGTCTGTGGTTCTGACTCTGTCCTGCGGTCCCCAGGCCCGGACGTCCTTGAGGTGGGCGAACAACCGCTTTAGCGGCGCGTAGCCGGTGTCGACTTTGCCGGTGTCCTGCCACCTACGCCATTGCGTGAGGATGTTGGTCCGGGCCCGCTCGTTGACGCAGACGGCGTGAAGGCAGCCTGTCACGGGCAGGCTCTTGTCGACCGACGTGCGGGGGAAGTCAGGGTCGGGTTCGAACTCGCGATCAACCTCGGTCAGAATCTCCAGGCCGGCAAGGACAGCAACGTCGCTGAGGTCTTCTCGCTCATCGAGCGACTCGAACACGATGACGAGCTGTGGGTCACTGGCACCGAAAGATGCGGTCAGGGTGGCCTGGTCCGCGAAGGCGTTATCGAGGTCGGCAAAACGGCTCGCGAGACGTTGTCCCTGCCGAGCAGCAGAGGGAAGAGTGACCTTTGGTCGGCCTCCAGTGTTGGGGGAGAAGGGGACAGCCGGCCCCATGGGTCCCCAAAGCACCGGGCGATGGACGGAGGGTTGCTCAGTCATCGTGCGTGGGTCGGGCTCGGTTCGACCAGATGCGTAGGAGGCGCTCGGTCACGGCATTCGGGTCGGCGTCAAAGCCGTCGAGGATTTGGCGGCGACGGACATCTTCTGCAAAGTCTTCGACCTCGGCGTAGCTGGCGTCGTGAAGACGGTCTGCGATGCTTCGTTGGGACTTACCCAACTGCACCCCCGTGCGAGCGGACCAGGCGCGGAGAAGTTCGATCTTGCCTTCGCGGGTTGCTTTGGGCAGGGACAGGCGGACTTGCATACGGCGCCAGACTGCGCGGTCAAGAAGTTCTGCATGGTTGGTAGCGGCGATGACGATGACGTGGCTGGGTAGACGGTCGATCTGGAGAAGGAGAGAGCTGACCACTCGCTTGATCTCGCCGGTCTCGTGCGTGTCACCACGTTCCTTGGCGACGGCGTCGAACTCGTCGAAGAAGAGCACGCAGGGGCGCACGCGTACCGCGGCGAACAAGGTGTCCATGCGGCTGGCGGTCTCGCCGAGGAAGGAACCGATGAGCGCTTCGTAGCGCACCGTCAGCAGAGGAACGGCGATCTCAGTGGCGACGGCTTCGGCGAGTGTGGTCTTGCCGCTTCCTGGAGGCCCTTCTAGCAGGATTCGGTGCCGTGGCTCGACGCCGTGGCTGCGGAGGAGGTCGCGGCGGTGGTGCTCCTCGATCACGTCGCTCGTGGCCTGGCGAACGGCTGCCGGCAGCACGAGGTCTGCGATGCGACTCGTTGGCTCGGACTCGTGGAACAGGCCGGCCGACTCTTTATGACGTGAGAGGGGCGAGACGGATGATCCAGGGCTTTGCCGTCGTGTGAGTGCTTCAGCCAGCTGAGAGGCGAGCACCCCGTGCTTCTTAGCGTTCTCTTCGGCGATGAGTGCCTCAGCGGCACGCCGGAACGCTAGGTCGTCTCCGCCGGCACCGGACTGGACCAGCGCCAGGAGTAGGTCACTGCGCGCCATGGTCTGCCCTCTCTTGTCCTGCTCATCTTCGCAGAAGGTCATCGGCCAGCTCGTACGTGCGGGCCGCGAGTCGCAGACTGCCATCGAGACTGGTGGGGAGCCATCCTCGCACCAGGGCCAGTCAAGTCGGCGCCGGTGTCTGGGCCCGGGACGGCGCCCACAGCCGGAGCGAGGGGTCCAAGGCGCCCAGGGCGTCCAGGCGATGATGGAGGTCCCGGAAGCCGTTCAGGACGAGGGGAGTCGGCGGCGGTCAGCAGGCACCGAATGATCATGGTTGCAGGCGGTATGGCGCCAGCTCGGTCACTTCCGGTCCATGATCACGGGTCGGTGGACCGGGGAGCGTGCCCGCTTCTCCAGGGGCCGGCGGGGCGGTCACGGGCGGTCACGGGGCGGTCGTAGCTGTTGGCCCTGGGGCGCGGTGTCCTCACCTCCGGTGCAGCGGGGCTCGTGCCGTCTGCGTCGTCGGAGGTGTCTTCCCCTTCCCCTTCGGGGGTCTCCTCGTTGTCCCCGGTGCGGACGGCGGTGGCGAAGTCGATGAAGAGGTTGCCCACGGTGACGGTGTAGTGCTCGACCTTGTCCAGGGCTTGTACGGCGGTGATCGCGCCCCGGTAGATGCCCAGGCCGAGAAGGAGGCCGAAGATCACGGCGAAGACGCCCTCGCTCCCCGCGCGAAGGTGCGGACGAGAGTGTGGATGCTGCCGCGTAGGGTCGCCGGTTCCCGCGCTGGCGCTCAGATCGGGTGGATCGGGGGTCGCGGAGCCGGTAGGCGAGGCGGATGCCTCCACCGATAGCGAGTGCGACGGCGAGGGCTATGGCGGCGGGAAAGTAGCTCCGCCGTTCTCGCAGCCAGGGTGACGTCTCGTCGCGGGCTTGGCCGGCTGCCGGAGGGAACTTACACGCGCGTTTGGGTACCCGTGTCGCGGAGTACTGGTCGGGACGGGGTTGCTCGATGGGGGTGCTGGTGACGTGGCCCAGGAGCCCGCCCCCGGCGCCGCAGCAGGGGCCAGCAGCGGCAGGGCCAAGCGACGGGGTGGCGCCGGTGTCGGTGCTGCGGGTGGTGGGGTCGCGCAGGGGGTAGGCGACGGTTATCACCCCGGCCGCTACGGCGAGGCAGGCCACGGCGGCGGTCAGCAATTGCGGGGTGGTCATGGTTGGTCTCACGGCCCGGGTGGCCTGCGCACGGCATGCGCCCACTCGATGACCCGCAGGACGCTCGTTGGGTTCGCATCGAGAACCCCGACGGTTGTCGGTGCTAGTTCTTCCTGACCACCGGGGGAGGTGAGTTTACGAGTTAACTCGGGGCCGACAGGCCCGCCCGAGAGTTTCTGGGCAGTGAGGGCGGAGCCCGACAATAGTTGTTTCCACGAACTAAAAACTACGAACTCAACGAGTTTGGCCCACCGGCTGTCGGTGCAGGGTTTCGGACGGGGGGAGGCAGATGTTGGGGGAAGTGTGTCGCGCGCCAGCGCGGCAACCTCGCCTGGGCGACAACCGGATGAGGTGGAGGGGGTTCAGCGGTGGTCGGGGCAGGGGCACGCCAGGCCCGCTGGCGCGGGCGAGGTTCGCGCGCCAGCGCAGAACTCGCCTGTCTGGGGCTGGGTTTCAGTCTAGGTATCTCGAAACTCTGGCACTCCCAACGGCCCGAGCGAGCGCCAGCGAGGGAGAGCCGTTGCTACGCAACGGCTTACGAAACTGCAGGCCGCGCCAGCGGCCACATGGTGCACAGCTCGCGCGCCAGCGCGAGGGCACGAGGCGGCGCGTCAGCGC
>NZ_JBFNQN010000030.1 GCF_040796495.1 Kineococcus endophyticus
TCACCCTTGCTCCTGATCTTCCCGGCTACACCGCGAAGCCGCCGCACCCGCGCGTTGCAGAGGCCTGAGCGGGGCGCAGGGCCCACACGGTCATCCCACGCTCTAAGCGACGTCACGGTCATCCCGCGGTGCGCGCGCAGCGCACGGTCATCCCGCGGTGCGCGCTGTTGCTGGCCGCCCTGGACTCTGCGGCCGTACCGAGGGCCAAGCGGTCATTACGACACGATGGTGACGTGAGCCAGAAGAAGCCTTGGTGGAACATCACCCGCACGCGCAACCAGTCGTTGTTCCTGGGCCTGCTGTGGATCGCGGTGGGATCGCTCCAGCTGAGCAGCCTCTTCACCGCTAATCGCGCGAGCTGGTGGCGCTGGGCTGCCGCTGCCCTGCTGATCGTCATGGCCAGCTACTACCTGGCCGCCTGGTGGACACGCTGGCGACGAGAGGCAACGGACCCGCACGACTGACGCATGGTCATCCCGCGAGCCGCGGAAGGGTCACCGCCGGTAGACCTCGAGGTCATGCTTCACGCGGAAGGCACGTGAGGCCTCGTCGTCCATCCACCGCACCTGCCACTGCTCCCCGATGAAGACGAAGACCCCGCGGTCGAAGTCATCGAGGGTCGACACCAGGTCTTGCCCAGCCGTGACGAAGTCGCTGACCAGGTCCTCGCCCTCGAACCAAAGCCCTTCGAGCTGGTGGTGCGGAGCCGACCACGACCGCCACCACAGGTGCCCACCCGTGCAGGTCCACCCGGTGTCGACGCGGCAGTACAGCACCGCCCGGCGGCCGTCATCGTGCTGCAAGTGAGCTCCCCGGTCCCGGCACGCCTCGACCCGCTCGTCACGCGGCGGTCTCTGCTGCATCGGGGGCTTCCAGGACACCGACTGATCTTGGCAGGCAACGTCACGGTCATCCCGCGGTGCGCGCGCAGCGCACGGTCACCCCGCTGACCAGCACGTCATCGACCGTCCGGATCTGCCGATGTCGGGGCGGCGCTTCGTCCGTGCTCGGGGCGTCTCCACCGGACGTCTACTGCGCCCTCACAGCGTGAGCGGGCAGTCGCCGGGCCAGCCACGGCAGCAACAGCAACGCCCCTACGCAGCCCAGCGCGACCGCCGCCCACGGCAGCCACAACGCCACCGCGAACAACCCCACCAGCAACGGCGCCAGCAGCGCGGTGGCGTTGAAGCCGTACTGCACCGTCGCCATGTACCGCCCGTGCGCCGCCACCGGCGCCGACGCCTCGGCCATCGCCATCACCCGGACCCCGACCAGCATGGCCGAGACCGCCAGTACGACCGTGGAGGCCAGCAGCCACACCGGCTGCCACCCCCCACCGACAGACGGTGCCGCCGCGCACATCGCGCACCAAGCGAGAATCAGCACCGTCCCGGCGGCGACGGTGCGGGTGCGCGTCCACCCACTCGTCCAGCGCACCACCAGCGCGGTGCTGGTGGAGGTGATGCCGGTCAGCAGCGCGATGGAGGCTCCCGGCACCCATGCCGGTGCGTGCAGCCGCTCCAGGGCCCACACCGAGAAGCCGACGAGGTGGACGTCAGTGGCCAGGCCCGTCAAGGCGATCACCACCAGCAGGATCAGGAAGGGACGGTCCCGCCACGGACGCGGCGCAGCCCCCACCGCTGCGTCCGACGACGCGGGCGACGACGCGGGCGACGACGCGGGCGACGACGCGGGCGACGACGTGGGCGCCGTACGGGCATCGGACGTTGTGGCGCTGTGAGCCAGGTCTGTGGCGTGCGGTCCGGCCTCATCGGAGATGGCCGGGTGCGCCGGAGCTTGCGCTGTAGCGGAGGCCTGGCGGTCACGAGCGGTCTTGACGTGGACCAGGCGCCACAGCAGGCCGGCGGCCAGCACGAAGGTGAGCGCGTCAACAGCAACCGCGATGCGGAGGGCCGGGGTGTCCAGCCACGTCAGCAGGGCAGCGGCGAGCAGGGCGCCGAGGCCGAAGGCGGCGGAGCGGATCATGTCGACGTGGGCGAACGGCCCGTCCTTGGGCCCATCGCCGGCGACGGCGGCGATGAGGGAGAACAGAGAGCTGTAGAAGGTCTGCGTACCTGCCGCGACCAGCACCGCCCCGCCGACCGCCAGAGCTACCGCGGTCCCTCGCCCGGACCCGGCCCCGCTGCCGGCGGCGCCGGCCAGGAAGTAGAGCGTCATGCCGACGGCTTGGATGAGCTGGGACGCGATGACGACGCGGCGGGGCCCGAAGCGGTCCACGACGGTGCCCACGACCAGTGGTGCGCCTAGACCGATGAGGGTGCCGAGGAACAGCAGTGTCCCGGCCAGGCCGACCGACAAACCGACGACCTGGACGCTGTAGACGAGCACCAGGGGCAGGAACAAGCCGGAGCCGAAGTTGTCGATGGCCAATGCCAGTAGCAGCCCCCAGCGGGAGCGGTTGTTCTCGCGTGACCAGGTCGGGGCCTTCTCAGTGCCCACTGCGGTGTGTGCCACAGGTCACGAACGTAGAGCAGGCCTGGCGCGGCGGAGGGGATATTGCGAGCTAGGCGTGGCCTGCTACTCAGTCGCGGCGGCGGTGCTCACAACACGTCAGTCAACAGACCAGGTATGCCGTAGACAGGTCCCCGCACGACGACCACCGTGGTCGTACCCGAGCCGTGACAGGGAGCTCCGTGACCGAGGAACGACTACCGCACGGCTACACCAACGCCACCCGCCACGACCACGGCGTCGTCACCAAGCGCTACCTGGGACCCGACGCCCTCATCCGCCAGCACGCCGAGGTCACCGCCCTGCGCCACCTCGCCAGTGCCCTCCCGGTGCCGGCCCTGATCCATGACGACGTCGGCCAGATCGGCACCGCCCTCATGCCCGGTCGCCCCGGACAGGAACTGCTGGAGCTGGACCCCGATGCCGTCCTGGCCAGCGTCGGCCGTACCGCGGCCCTTCTGCACGGCCTCGACACCACCGCATTGGCGACGCCGGAGGCGCTGGGACCTGCCGAACCTGGCACGGTCCTAGTCCACGGCGACTTCGGTCCCCAGAACCTGCTCCTGGACCCGGACACGTTCGAGGCGAGCGCGATCGTGGACTGGGAGTTCGCCCACCTCGGCGATGGGGTCCTCGACCTCGCGTGGGCGGAGTGGATTATCCGCACCCACCACCCTCATCTCGTCGACGCCCTGCCGAATCTGTTCCAGGGCTACGGTGCGGAACCGACCTGGGGACGGCGCCAGGCCGCGATGGTCGCCAAATGCGAGTGGGCCCTGGACTTCGTGACCCGCTGGGCACCGGACAACGAGGCCGCCCGGGTGCAGTGGCGGGAGCGGCTCGAAGTCACGATCTCCTTCACACCATGAACCTCACGGTCATCCCGCCTTCCGCGTGCTCGAGAACCGAACGGCCTCATCGATGGCCCCCGTCATCCAACTTCGGCGCGGCAACGTACCCGTAGTCGCCCGCGCAGGCCGTCAACGGTGCTTCGATGCCGCCATGCACCCCCGCGTCGTCGTCCTGCCCGCCCTGGCCGTCTTGTTCCTGGCCGGGTGCTCAGACGAGCCGAAGACAGAGGATGCGCAGAACATCGGGTTCTGCGTCGCTCCCAGTGCGGACTTCGCCGCCTCCGAGCACGTCGAGGTGGAGTTCCGACACGACGGGAAGGTCGTGGCCACCACCAGCACCGACGTCGGCAGCGCGATCGGCGTCCAAGTCCCCACGGGCGCGATCGACGTGTACGTCGACGGTAAGCCGTACGGGCAGGCAACCAGCTACGGTCCAAGCACGCTCGATGAGGACGGGCAACTGCGCGGAAGCATCTACATCAGCGGTCCTGGCTGCCCCACGGAATCGCCCATCGGCTGACTCGTCATCCCCGGTTACGCAGCGCACGGTCATCCCGCGTTGCGCGCGGGCGCACGGTCATCCCGCGGTGCGAGCGCTTGACGACCTCGCGGTCTTGCCGAGAGTCGCAAGGTGGCCGACCTACTCGATGGGGCCTTCAGACCGCAGCTCCCAAGCGTCTTTCACCAGCGCTCTCTAGCCTGACTAGGTGCCGAGGTTGTTCCACGTCACCGACGCCGGGCCGCTGTCGAGCATGAGTCCGCGGCCCTCCCCACCGGGCACCGCCCACGAGGGACGACCGTGGGTGTGGGCTCTAGATGAGGCGCACCTGCCGAACTACCTACTACCCCGGCAGTGCCCCCGGGTCTGCTGGCAAGCCAGCAACCTCACGCACCGGCTCCTGGGATCGGCCTCCTCGCGTGTCATCACCGTCGAGCACCGCTGGGTAGGCCGACTGCTCCACGCAGGCCTCGACGTGCACGAACTCGCACCGACCGGCTTCACCGTGCTCGACGAGCAGGCCGGCTACTGGGTGGCCGACCACGAGGTCCCGGTTCTGGACGTCCGCCACGTCGAGGACTGCTTCAGCGCCCTGGCCGAGCACGACGTCGAGCTTCGCTTGGTGCCCTCGCTGTGGCCGTACATGGACGCCGTCATCGAGCACGCATCCGAGTACAGCGGCATCCGACTGCGCAACGCTGCACCGCGGCCAGCCTGACCACAGCGCGGGTCATCCCGCTCTGCGCGGGCCATCAACGGACCACTCACGGCGGTGCATGCAGTACCGCGCAGACGTCAGAGGGACACCGCCTCTCGCAACCGGGCCACCAGTTCCCCCACGTTCACCGGGCCACCCGTGTCCACGCGCAACACCGACCCAATCTCCAGTGGCACACCCTCGGCGGCCCAGCGATCGAAGTCGGTGACCAGTCGCGCACCATCATCGTGGACCGCCGCTCGGTGGCGACTGGCGTAGCGTTCTCGGGCTACCGCCGCAGTGACCTCACACCACACCTCCACCACCTGCGCCGCCCCGGCAGCCTCCACACCGGTGCGGGCGAAGTCGAGGTCTCTGGGTCGGAACCACCACGACTCCACGATGACCTCTCCCTCGATGGCCGCCGCCATCGCCCATACCGTGTTCATCGCCACCGCGCCCAACTGGCCAGAGCTCATCGCGCCGTCGGCGATCAGCGCCAGCGCCTCCTTGACCGCGTCCTTCGACAGCAGCGGCCAGCCAGAGGCCTCCTTCATCTGCTCGGCCAGAGTGGTCTTACCCGCGCCGGGCAAGCCGTTGACGAGGATGAGGGCGCTGGCCACGCGCTCACCCTGGCAGAGTCAGCAACGCGGCGGGAGCCCCAACGATCTTCCGGTCATCCCGCGGTGCGCGCGGAGCGCACGGTCATCCCGCGGTGCGCGCGGAGCGCACGGTCATCCCGCGGTGCGCGCGGAGCGCACGGTCATCCCGCGGTGCGCGCGGAGCGCACGGTCATCCCGCGGTGCGCGCGGAGCGCACGGTCATCCCGCGTTGTGCGCGCTGACGGGGCCGCCGACTTCACGGTCTTGCCGAATTGCGGATGCTCTGACTGCTCCCGTCGCGGTGGTCGTTGCGGCAGAGTGGCGAAGGAGTTGCACCGCCGAGTCACCGGGAGCCGTTAGTGATCTTGAATGCCAAGTCGACGTACATG
>NZ_JBFNQN010000031.1 GCF_040796495.1 Kineococcus endophyticus
CACTGAAGCTGTCGCGGCCTTTCGGGGTGTGTGGTGGTGGGTGGTGTGTGGTGGGCAAGTGTGTAAGGGCGCATGGTGGATGCCTTGGCATCAGGAGCCGATGAAGGACGTGGGAGCCTGCGTTAAGCCTCGGGGAGTTGGCAACCGAACGTTGATCCGAGGGTGTCCGAATGGGGGAACCCGGCCGTCGTCATGGGCGGTCACCCGCACCTGAATGTATAGGGTGTGTGGAGGGAACGTGGGGAAGTGAAACATCTCAGTACCCACAGGAAGAGAAAACAACATGTGATTCCGTGAGTAGTGGCGAGCGAAAGCGGATGAGGCTAAACCTGCATCGTGTGATACCTGGTAGGGGTTGCGGTGTGGGGGTTGTGGGAGTGTTCTGGAGCCGGCTACCACCGGTTCGGGGAGTGAGAAAGTCGTGGTGTAGCCGAAGGGCCTGGGATGGTCCGGCGTAGTGGGTGAGACCCCCGTAGGTGAAACATTGCGGCCTCCTTGGGAGCATGTCCCGAGTAGCACGGGGCTCGTGGAATCTCGTGTGAATCTGCCAGGACCACCTGGTAAGCCTAAATACTTCCTGATGACCGATAGCGGACAAGTACCGTGAGGGAATGGTGAAAAGCACCCCGGGAGGGGAGTGAAATAGTACCTGAAACCGTGTGCCTACAATCCGTCGGAGCCTGTCCTTGTGGTGGGTGACGGCGTGCCTTTTGAAGAATGAGCCTGCGAGTTAGTGGTGCGTGGCGAGGTTAACCCGTGGGGGGTAGCCGTAGCGAAAGCGAGTCCGAACAGGGCGTTCATAGTCGCGTGCTCTAGACCCGAAGCGGAGTGATCTACCCATGGCCAGGTTGAAGCGTGGGTAAGACCGCGTGGAGGACCGAACCCACCAGGGTTGAAAACCTGGGGGATGAGCTGTGGGTAGGGGTGAAAGGCCAATCAAACTCCGTGATAGCTGGTTCTCCCCGAAATGCATTTAGGTGCAGCGTCGCGTGTTTCTTGCTGGAGGTAGAGCTACTGGATGGCCGATGGGCCCCACCGGGTTACTGACGTCAGCCAAACTCCGAATGCCGGTAAGTGAGAGCGTGGCAGTGAGACTGCGGGGGATAAGCTTCGTAGTCGAGAGGGAAACAGCCCAGATCATCAGCTAAGGCCCCTAAGCGTGTGCTAAGTGGGAAAGGATGTGGAGTTGCGCAGACAACCAGGAGGTTGGCTTAGAAGCAGCCACCCTTGAAAGAGTGCGTAATAGCTCACTGGTCAAGTGATTCCGCGCCGACAATGTAGCGGGGCTCAAGTACACCGCCGAAGCTGTGGCACTCACATGTTGATCTCTCTCCAGTGATGGTTGGCTCTGGTAGCCGGCTAGGTGCTGGTGGGCAGGTGTGTGGGTGGGTAGGGGAGCGTCGTGTGTGGGGTGAAGCCGCCTGGTGATGGTGTGGTGGACTGCACGCGAGTGAGAATGCAGGCATGAGTAGCGAATGACGGGTGAGAACCCCGTCCGCCGATTGACCAAGGGTTCCAGGGCCAGGTTCATCCGCCCTGGGTAAGTCGGGACCTAAGGCGAGGCCGACAGGCGTAGTCGATGGACAACGGGTTGATATTCCCGTACCGGTGTAGAACCGTCCATGGCGAGGCCGGGGATGCTGAGCAC
Organism: Kineococcus endophyticus; assembly: GCF_040796495.1. Taxonomy (NCBI): domain Bacteria; kingdom Bacillati; phylum Actinomycetota; class Actinomycetes; order Kineosporiales; family Kineosporiaceae; genus Kineococcus; species Kineococcus endophyticus. The sequence continues at coordinate 1,649 of NZ_JBFNQN010000031.1, forward strand.
CCAAAGCCGCCCATGCCTTCGGGTGTGGGTTGGTGGAGCGTGTGACCCGATCCGGTAGTAGTCAAGCGTGTTAACAGGGGTGACGCAGGAGGGTAGCTTCCGCGTGGCGATGGTTGTCCACGTCCAAGGGTGTAGGACGAGGGGTTGGCAAATCCGCTCCTCTTGCTTTGATGCTGAGTCTGAGACCTGATGGTGACCCCGTAGGGGGGAAGTAGGGTGATCCCATGCTGCCTAGAAAAGCCTCGGCGCGAGGTTCGAGCCGCCCGTACCCTAAACCGACTCAGGTGGTCAGGTAGAGAATACCGAGGCGTGCGAGTGAATCGTGGTTAAGGAACTCGGCAAAATGCCCCCGTAACTTCGGGAGAAGGGGGGCCTGAGGCGTGAAGCTCCTTGCGGGCTAGCGTTTGAGGGCCGCAGAGACCAGGGGGAAGCGACTGTTTACTAAAAACACAGGTCCGTGCGAAGTCGCAAGACGATGTATACGGACTGACGCCTGCCCGGTGCTGGAACGTTAAGGGGACCGGTTACCCGCGCTTGTCGTGGGGACGCTGAGAACTTAAGCGCCAGTAAACGGCGGTGGTAACTATAACCATCCTAAGGTAGCGAAATTCCTTGTCGGGTAAGTTCCGACCTGCACGAATGGCGTAACGACTTCCCTGCTGTCTCAACCGCGAACTCGGCGAAATTGCACTACGAGTAAAGATGCTCGTTACGCGCAGCAGGACGGAAAGACCCCGGGACCTTCACTATAGCTTGGTATTGGTGTTCGGGACGGCTTGTGTAGGATAGGTGGGAGACTGTGAAGCTGGCACGCTAGTGTTGGTGGAGTCGTCGTTGAAATACCACTCTGGTCGTTCTGGATGTCTAACTTCGGTCCGTGATCCGGATCAGGGACAGTGCCTGGTGGGTAGTTTAACTGGGGCGGTTGCCTCCTAAAGAGTAACGGAGGCGCCCAAAGGTTCCCTCAGCCTGGTTGGCAATCAGGTGTTGAGTGTAAGTGCACAAGGGAGCTTGACTGTGAGACCGACAGGTCGAGCAGGGACGAAAGTCGGGACTAGTGATCCGGCCGTGGAGTGTGGAATCGCGGTCGCTCAACGGATAAAAGGTACCCCGGGGATAACAGGCTGATCTTGCCCAAGAGTCCATATCGACGGCATGGTTTGGCACCTCGATGTCGGCTCGTCGCATCCTGGGGCTGGAGTAGGTCCCAAGGGTTGGGCTGTTCGCCCATTAAAGCGGTACGCGAGCTGGGTTTAGAACGTCGTGAGACAGTTCGGTCCCTATCCGCTGCGCGCGTTGGAAACTTGAGAAGGGCTGTCCCTAGTACGAGAGGACCGGGACGGACGAACCTCTGGTGTGCCAGTTGTTCTGCCAAGGGCATGGCTGGTTGGCTACGTTCGGAAGGGATAACCGCTGAAGGCATCTAAGCGGGAAGCCTGCTTCGAGATGAGGTTTCCGTGCCCCTTTGGGGTGGGAGGCTCCCTGGAGATGACGGGGTTGATAGGCCGGGTGTGGAAGCAACGACGAGAGAGTTGTGGAGCTGACCGGTACTAATAGGCCGATCACTTGTCTACTACGCACCAGCTACCACCAACGGGTGGGTGTGGGTGCGCGTGATGAGTGCACGAGCATGAACGAACTTGATCTACTGATTGAACGATGACACCGGCTGCTGGTGTTTCGCGTCCATTGTGTGGTTCTCGGGAGAGAACTCGTGTTCGATCCTGGCCTTTGTGGTCCGGTGGTCATAGCGGTGGGGAAACGCCCGGTCTCATTCCGAACCCGGAAGCTAAGCCCACCAGCGCCGATGGTACTGCTCGGGAGACTGGGTGGGAGAGTAGGTCACCGCCGGCCACTCAC
>NZ_JBFNQN010000032.1 GCF_040796495.1 Kineococcus endophyticus
CCGTGCTGGCCTCGGCCTTGTGCTGGGCGATGGCGCAGAAGATGCACCCCTGCGCCGTCGCCGTTGCGCTCTGTGTCATGGGGGCGACGGTTCCAGTGCGCGGAGGTGGGGTCTACTCGATTGATGATCAGGCGGATCTTCTGATGGACCGCTCTTCGTCAAGACCGCGACGTTGCCGGCAGCTCAGGACCGCGCGCACCGCGGGATGACCGTGCGCCCGCGCGCAACGCGGGATGACCGTGAGGTTCGAGCGCGGCGCGGTGAGCGCGTACCTGGGCCTCTGCGGCCGGGTCTACCGCCCACCTCCCGATCGTGAGCCAGCGAGCGAGGACAGCAGCGGCCGGCGTACCTGGGCTGTAGTCGAGAGCATGAGGTCGGGCAGCACGGAGGGGTCAGGTCGGACACAGCCAAGGGCCGTTGGTGTCGACGTTGGGGATCTGCAGGTCGGCGCTGTCCCCGTTCCACGTCAGCTCGTACCGTCCCGCCTGCACGAGGCGGGTGTCGCTGACGTAGTAGCCCACTTCCCGCGCACGGTGCTGCCCGCCCGGCACGACGTACACCCTCGCCCCGATTCCACTGGAGCCAGCCGCCTCATCCACCACCAGCCGGCAGCCGGTGGTATTGCGTTCGGGCAGCACGGTGAAGTGGTTTGAGGAGTTCAGCCACGCGATCAAGGCGGTCAGCGGGCACGCGATCAGCAGCACGAAGGCGGTCACCAAGGCAGTCCCCACCTTGCGGACCCAGTGCCGTCGTGGCCGTGGCACGCCGCGGTCGGCCAGCACGATCCGGCACCCGGCTCCGACGATAAGGGACACCACACCGATGCCCAGGAGGGCGCCGACCACGTGCAGGGCGCGGGGAACCCAAGACCCGATGACCCAGACGTCTTCCCAGCCGGTCGGCGTGAGGGCGACGACGGTCGAGGCGAGGAGGCTGGCGATACCGACGCGCCACAGCCAGTCGGCCCGTCCGTGAGAGAGACGGGTGCGGATCACCTGTTCAGCGTCGCCGGTGCTAGGCAACGGGATGTTCTGCTGCACAGGACCCCCACCCCCACAGGAGAGCACTGACCCTGCACGCGTCCCGTTCGCCCCGCGCAGGCAGAACGCTCGTGCGGGGCTCGCCGAGGTGCAGGGTGCCGGTCATCGTCCGTCGGCGGCTGGGAGTCCGCTGGCGCGCAGGTCGGCGACCGCGGCGGTCAACAAGGTGGTCAGGTCGCTGACCTGGGCGGCCTGGTCCGCCGAGGGGTGCAGCACGGTGATGCCGACGATGAGGTCCCCGAGGCGGGCGGCGCCGGAGATGAAGGGCAGCCCATTGCTGTCGGTCCGCGCGGCCCAGGTCTGATCGGCTCCGGCGACGGTGAGGGCGAACGGCGTGGTGGGGTCGGTGAACCGGCACACGCCGGTGTTGGCCACGAGGGCGTCGAAGGCGACCGGCCCCCCGCCGGCGGCCCGGCCGGTGACGACGAGGTCCACCTGGCTCTGCGTGGACGACCGCTGGCTGCCGTTCCACCAGGTGATCTGCCGGCCGGCCACCATGGGGGGATCGAAGGGCCGGGAACTGCACTCCTGGCCCATGACCGTCGGGCTCTTGGGGTACTGCCCACCGTCGCTGAGAACTGTGAGACCGGCGGGTAGAGCCGCCCTGGTGCGAGTCATGTCGGGGATGTCGTAGGCAACGGGGACGTTCGGGTTGGCCAGCCCCACCGAGGAACCGGCTGTCGAGCCGATCGAAGGGGTGATGCTCGTTGTAGAGCTGGTCGTTGTCGTGCTGGGCGGTGAGGCGCTGGGCTTGGAAGTACTCGCCGGGGTCGGTGCCGGAGTTTGTGCGGGGGTCTGTGCTGAGGTTTGGGTGGGTGTTGGCGCCAGCGAGGCCGCCGGGACGGTGCGCACACTGGGCTGGGCTGTCCACCGCAGCCCCAGGGGGACGGCGACGACGGCGGCCAGGGCGAGGGCGCCAACCGCTGCGCGGGTGCGCCGGCGGTGTTGGATGCGTCGGTGCAGCTGGTGGCGGGTGCCGGCGTGCAGGCCGGGTTCGTCGATGCGGCCTGCGCTGAGTTCTGCATGCAGGGCGCTCTGCAGCCGGTCCTGCAGCTCGAGCAGGTCCTCACGCTCAGGATCGGAGCGGTCGGCGGTGTGCCGGTCGGCGTGCTCTTCCCCGAACCCGAAGATGGGGTGTCGATCGCGAGGGTGCTGGGTCATCGGGACTCCTTCGCAGCGGGGGTGTCCTGGCACTGGTCGTTGTCCAGGAAGCGACGCAGGGTGCGCAGGCCGCGGTAGGCGTGGCTGCGGACGGTGGCCTGAGAGCAGTGCAGAAGGTCAGCGATCTCGGCGTCGGGCAGGCCTTCGTACAGCCGCAGGACGAGGGTGGCCCGCTGGGCGTCCGGCAGCCGGCGCAGCAGCGTGAGGTAGTGCTGCCGTTCGTCGTGGCCCTCGCTGGCATCGGGCACGGCCGCCTCGGGCAGCTCGGCGGGGTCGCTGACCTGTTCACGGCGCCAGGGACGTCGGTGGTGGGAGACGATGGCGTTGACGACCATGCGGTTGAGGTAGGCCGAGGGATCCTCGACGGCCTGGATGCGCGACCACTTCAAGACGCAGCGGGCCAGGACGTCCTGCACCACGTCCTCGGCCTGGTGGGGGTCCTTGAGGAGCCCGCGGGCCAGGCGGACCAGTTCAGGGCCCTTCCAGGCGATTAGGGAGTCCAGGTCCCACACCCCGGCCTGGGCCGGTGGCAGGGGCGAGGGGGCATCGGCTCTGCGCCCCCGGAAGATGGTCACACCCTTCCAACGCTGCCCACGCGCAGGCTGTTGCGGTTGCTGCTGACTTCCTTCCTCGATCCGAGCATCTCGGCGGCCTGACGGCAGTACGGCGGTGTGCAGGACGTCCTGGCCCGCCGAGGACAAGGTGTCTGGTACTGCAGGCACCGCGGGATGACCGAGCGCCCGCGCACCGCGGGATGAGCGCGTGGTCAGTCAGCGCGACGCTTGCCGCGCCAGACCGACGTGTAGTGCACGCTCAGCCCCAGGAAGACGACAGCGATCACCCCGGCAATCACCGCGAAAGCCGGTCTCGGACCGATCGGCGCGAGGGCCGCCGCCACCGCGGCAAGGGCGATCACAGCGCAGAGAATGGCGGTGACGCCCTCGTACTTGGTGACCCGGTCGTTCGTCCAACGCGCCATCTGACCAGTCTGTCGGGCGATGCGGCGGCCGGTCCGCGACTGACCGCATCTCGTCATGATCGCGACGTCGATGGCCTCCGGTGACAGCGCGCACAACGCGGGATGACCGTGAAGCTGTCACCCGCCACGATCAGCTCATGACGTGGCAGCAGCAACTGCTCGACGCAGCGCAACAAGCGGCCGTCGACGACAGGCGGGTGATCGAACTGCTCGTGCACGGCTC
>NZ_JBFNQN010000033.1 GCF_040796495.1 Kineococcus endophyticus
CGAGGAGCGGGACGCTCGGTCATGGCGAGGAGCGGGACGCTCGGTCATGGCGAGGAGCGGATGATCATTGCGGCCTGCTCGAGCCCGCCTGACCTGCCAAGCTGCTTCACATCGCCGCGCGGCTCGCCAGAAGCAGCAGGCCGCGATCTCCGACCAAGCACTGTCGGTACCGTAGCGATGAGAGCGCAGGTGACAGTGGGACCGCTCACGCACTCGGCACTGCCTCGGCAGCAGCCTTCAAGACCTGGAGATCACGACCCTTGCCTAGTAACGAGTTCCATGGCATCGGCCAAGCCCGAGAGGAGGCCAACTTGAAGAAGATTGGTGAACTGTCGGAAGAGGCGAAGCTCCTTTTGCCGGGCGATCCGATTCGAGCGCGAGTTGTCAGCGACCTGGATCTTCATAAGGTGGGCGAGCTTATCGGCTGGTCTCAGCTGTCCCGAAGCGGTGAAATGAGTTCAATCTACAACTTGCATGGAGTTGAAAACGCTATCCTGGAAGAAATCTACTCCAATACAGGATATACCCTGGGTGTCGAGCACGATCCTATTGGAGATTCCTTCAGTAGCGCAGACAAAGGCGCCGGGGCATTAACTGAGACGTTCTACTACCTATTGCTTGGCGTAGACGGCGATGATCTAAAGATCAGATCACTGCCCATAACGCGAGTCGCCAAACTTTACTCAGAGTGGGGTTCCCAGTTCTACCGCCATAAGCGCACTCAGCTCACCTTTACACGCTGGGCTGCGAGTTCCTAGCCAGCGCAGGTCTTGGTCTTACTGCGGGCCTTCCTGCTCATCGACAGAGAAGGTCCGAACTGCAGCACTATGGTCCTGCACCTGCTGCACGTTGAGCGCCCGATTCGCCGCCGACTCATTGGCATCTTCGTCGGCGGCAACGGCATGTTCTGCGCGGAGCGCGTCAAGCTCGGCAATTTCTTGCTGCGTGAGAGGCTCTTGGTTCACCTGAACTCCATCCCTTGATTGCTCACCCGTTGCTCCCGACATCCCGACCGTCATCACAGTCGCCAGCCCCACAACGAGGCAAAGGGATTTCAGGCTCATCTTTGGCGCCCCTTTCACCGGGATGCGTCTGCCTACCGAGTCGGATTGTACCCGTCGTGCCCCGGGTGTGGCAGACCCATGCGAGGGACAGAGACGGCGCCAGCCGCAGCGAACCGCGGCTGGCGCCGTCACCAGTACACCTGGCATCTAGAAGGGTACGGCCGTCACGAGAAAGCGGTCGCCGTTGATGACACGGTTGCCTCCGTAGAACTTCGACATGAAAGTTCCCTGGATGTCCTGCTCGCCCTTGATGTCCTCCTGGCGGGTGGGAACCATGCAGCGGCTCGCGCCGGTCGACCCGCTCACGGTCGTGGATCCAGGAGTGTTCGGGCAGATGTTGGGGAAGGTGCGAACGTCCACACCGTTACGACCCCCCTGCTGCGTCGAAGCGAACGGGTACTCATCGCAGCTCAGACCCGACACCCGGATGCTTGAGGGGCACACCTCCGCGCGCCGGCGATCACGCGCCGTGGTGTCCGTGTCTCGATTCAAGAAGGCCGAAAGCTTGCTCCCGATGGCCGCAGAAATGTGCTTAGTGATCAGCGGCATTCCGCTGCTCGAGTCGTATTTCATCTGGGCCGTTGCGCCGTAGGTCACGCAGCCACGCTTACGGCCGGGAGTGTTGTTATCGCATCGGACTTGCGCGATCGCCAACTGATCGGTGTAGACCTCCGGTGCGGCGGTGCTCCTCCAGGTGAAGTTCCAAGCCGAGTCGAGCCAGCTTTCGTCACCCTTGGCCTGTTTCGTCGTGTCGTAGGCGGTGTCGACCGTTGTGTACCTATTCAGGACCAGCTTGCCCGCCGTACTGCGAGTGCTGTCCACCTTTTTACAAAAGCCATGGCAGTAAGGGGTGGAGGTGAGGAAGATACTGTTGCCGTCTACACCCGTGATCGAGTACGGGTAGATCCGCACCTCGTCAATCCACTGCGGAGAATCGCTGGCCGCGGCAGCATAGACGTAGCGCAGAATGAACGCCTTCAGAGTCCCCGTAACGGTCCAGACCCCATTGATCTTCCTGCGCACCGCAAAGGCGACGTCGGTGTTCTCGCAACGCACGAACCGGTCCTTGTAGGGCCCGCCATTGATAGGGAGCCTGTCGCAAGCTGCTCGCGCCGAGGTCGATTGCAGTGTTGCGTCGGGGGTGTATTTATCCGTCCCTTGGCCTGAGTTCATGCACAGGGAGTAAGAACCTTCGGTCGCGCTCTGATCGTTCACACACCTGGTTCCTCGCGGGATTACGGGCGCGTCGCCATCTGCCTTACCCGACAGCAGGACGACACCGGCCTTCACCGCTTCGTCCTGGGGGAAGCCAGGGTCGGCTCGGAGTGCTGCGACCTGCTGCTGCTCGTCAGAGGTTGGGTTCAAGCCGCTCGAGGGGTCGGTGTCATCTGCGCGCGCCGTGCCGGCGCTGAGCGTGATGGACATCAGGACGGCAAGGAGCACGGCCATGATGATGAAGACCCGACCGGGGGCACTGGAGGGTGTCAGTCGGTATGCGGGGGCAGACGCGCTTCGCCCTAGGAGCTGGGCCGGGCGTCGCCGAGTGGGCTCGGGCATATGTCTCCTTGCAAGGCGTGGACTGGTGCGGGAGTGCGGCGCGGACAAGGAGCCGCCCGTGGCGACCTCCCAGCCGTCTACTGGCCTCTCGAAGTTGATCTTGATGACTGTCCGAAGCAGTGTTGACCGAACCAGGGCCGCAGCTGAGAACTCTCGATGCCTACGAGGAGAACTTGCCGATCTGACCTAAAAAACCCCCACGGAGGCACGGGTTGTGCCAACATGTGCGCCGCTGCATCGGTACCCGGGGGGATCATGATCACAGAGCGTGAGAAGGCCATGCTCAGACTGGTTGCGGATGGCCTGACCAACCATCAAATCGGAGTTCGGTTGCACTATTCTGACGGCGCGATAAGTCGATGCCTCTCCGAGCTCATGCAGCGTTGGAGCGTCCACAACCGGGCCCACCTGGTCTGGCGAGCACTCGAGATGGGAGCGCTCGCGACCCCTTCACAGCCAGCGGGTAGATAGCGCAGCTGCTGGCGCCCCCGCCATAGCGCAGAGAGCCCCTAAGCAGGGCTGCAGGTCCGCTAGCAACGGCGCCAACGCTGCGTCCAGCTCAGGGTGCACGCAACCAGGATGGCGATCGTGGACTGTGCGGCGCTACCGACC
>NZ_JBFNQN010000034.1 GCF_040796495.1 Kineococcus endophyticus
ACACCGGTCACGACCACACCGGTCACGAAAACACCGGTCACGACCACACCGGTCACGAAAACACCGGTCACGACCACACCGGGGCCAGCACCAAGGCCACCGTGCAGGCCGGTCCCGGTGAGGCGGTGGAGTACACCTGCCCGATGCACCCGGAGGTCCGTCAGGAGGGGCCAGGCAGCTGCCCCATCTGCGGCATGGGCCTGGAACCGGTCGTCATCACCGCCCAGACCGGCCCCAGCCACGAGCTGGTCGACATGCGCCGCCGGTTCCGGGTCGGTCTGACACTGGCACTGCCGGTCTTCGCCCTGGAGATGGGCCGGCACTTCATCCCCGCCGTGCACGAGGCGATCCCCAGCAACGTCTCGACCTGGATCCAGTTCGTCCTGGCCACCCCGGTGGTGCTGTGGGCCGGGTGGCCGTTCTTCGTCCGCGGCGCGGCGTCGGTGCGCACCGGCCACCTGAACATGTTCACCCTCATCGCGATGGGCACCGGGGTGGCCTGGGTGTTCAGCACCGTGGCCACCTTCGCCCCCGGCATCTTCCCGGCCGCCTTCCGCGACGACGCGGGCAGCGGCACGGGCACCGTCGACGTCTACTTCGAGGCCGCCGCGGTCATCACCGTCCTGGTCCTGCTGGGTCAGGTGCTGGAACTGCGGGCCCGGGAGCAGACCTCGGGCGCCATCCGCGCCCTGCTGGACCTGGCCCCCAAGACCGCCCGCCGCCTCGACGACACCGGCGACGAAACGGAGATCAGCCTCAAGGACGTCGTCCTCGGCGATCGGCTGCGGGTCCGTCCCGGGGAGAAGGTGCCCGTCGACGGCACCGTGCTCGAAGGCCGGTCCTCAGTCGATGAGTCGCTGGTGACGGGTGAGTCGATGCCGGTCACCAAGACCGACGGGGACCGGGTGCTGGGCGGGACCATCAACTCCGCGGGATCGCTGACCATGCGCGCCGACGCCGTCGGGCGCGACACGGTGCTGTCCCGGATCGTGGCCATGGTCGCTGAGGCTCAGCGCTCCCGGGCCCCGATCCAGCGCCTGGCCGACAAGGTCGCAGCCGTCTTCGTCCCCGTCGTCATCGCCGTGGCCGTCATCGCGTTCACCGTCTGGGCCGTCGCCGGCCCCGACCCGCGCCTGGCGCACGCCCTGATCGTCGCGGTCGCGGTGCTGATCATCGCCTGCCCGTGCGCGCTGGGCCTGGCCACGCCCATGTCGATCATGGTCGGGGTCGGTCGCGGAGCCCGCTCCGGGGTGCTGATCAAGAACGCCGAGGCGCTGGAACGGCTGGAGAAGGTCGACACCCTGATCGTGGACAAGACCGGCACCCTCACCGAGGGCCGCCCCTCGGTGGACCGCGTCCTCCTGGTCCCCGCCGGCGCGACGAACGACGACGCCAGCTCTGCTGTTGAGGCCGAGGTGCTGCGTCTGGCTGCGGCCGTCGAGAAGGGTTCGGAGCACCCGCTGGGCGAGGCCATCGTCCGCGCCGCGCAGCAGCAGGGGCTGACAGTGCCGGCCGTGGCAAACTTCGAGGCCCCCGCCGGGCGCGGGGTCAGCGGCGTCGTCGAAAGCCGGCGCGTGACCATCGGCAGCGCCGGGCTGCTGTCCTCGATGGGCCTAGACGCCAGCCCCGCCCAGGCCGTCGCCGACGAGGTCCGCTCGACTGGAGCCATCGCCGTGCTCGTCGCCGTCGAGGGGCAGGTCATCGCGGTCATCGCCATCGCCGACCAGATCAAGGACTCCACCGCCACCGCGCTGAGCCAGCTGCGCGAGGCCGGCTTGGACATCGTCATGCTCACCGGCGACAACCGTGTCACCGCCCAAGCGGTGGCAGCTGGCTTGGGCATCAAGCGGGTCGAGGCCGAGGTGCTGCCTGACCACAAGAGTGAGGTCGTCAACCGGCTGCGCTCCGAAGGCCGTGTGGTGGCCATGGCCGGCGACGGTGTCAACGACGCCCCCGCGCTGGCCGCGGCCGACGTCGGGATCGCGATGGGCTCGGGCACCGATGTGGCGATGGAAAGCGCTGGGGTGACGCTGCTGCAAGGGGATCTGACCGCGATCGTGCGGGCGCGGCGGATCTCGCAGCTGACGATGCGCAACATCCGCCAGAACCTGCTGTTCGCCTTCGTCTACAACGCCGCTGGCATCCCCATCGCCGCCGGTGTCCTGTACCCGGTGTTCGGGCTGCTGCTCTCGCCGATCATCGCCGCCGCCGCGATGGCACTGTCCTCGGTCAGCGTCATCACCAACGCGCTACGGCTGCGCACCCAGCGGCTGTGACGTCCACGCTGGTGCCCCCTGCACGGCCCGAAACCCGCGACCGGGTCGGCGATGATGTGGATCCCGGCTGCAGAAGGAGACAGCGATGACGGCCCCCACGCCCGCGACGCCGCCCGGTTACGCCGGCACCAAGACCGCGCAACTGAAGCGATTGCGCCGCATCGAGGGTCAGGTCCGCGGCCTGCAGCGCATGATCGATGAGGACGCCTACTGCATCGACGTGCTCACCCAGGTCTCCGCGGCCACCAAGGCGCTGGAGGCCGTCGCGCTCAGCCTGCTGGAGGAGCACCTGGCGCACTGCGTCCGCGACGCCATCGCCTACGGCGGCGATGAGGCCGAGGCGAAGATCAAGGAGGCTTCGGCCGCCATCGCCCGCCTCGTCCGCTCCTGAAGACGTCCAGCCGCCAGCCGCACGATCGCACGATGCGGATTCACTAGTACGGAGAAGGAGCCACGACGAACTCGACCAGGCCCTGACCCGGCACAGGTGGACCTGGGTCGGATCCTGGCGGTACGGGCCCTTGCGGTCATGCCGAGGAGCGGGACGCTCGGTCATG
>NZ_JBFNQN010000035.1 GCF_040796495.1 Kineococcus endophyticus
CACGGTCATCCCGCGTGGTGCGCGCCTCCACTGGCTGCCGGCGTCGCAGTCGTGCCGATGTCTGGTGCGCGTCGAGCGCGAAGATCACCCGCACGTCACCGACGTGCACACAGTCGAGCCGAAAGAGGAAACCGTCTGTCTCGTGGTCGGAGCAGTGAAGGGTGGCACGTGGACCGGTCAACGGATCATGGGTGGAGCTCGCTGCGCCGTCGGCCGAGGTAGGCGCGCTGGGCGTCGTTGCCGGCGGCGCTGATGGCCTCCTCCTCGTAGGCGCGGCAAGCCCGCTCGAGCTGCCCAAGTCGACGCAGCAGATCGGCGCGAACAGCGTGGCGTGGGGGGTAGTCGCCCAGCTCAAGGCCCTCGACCACGGCTAAGGCCTCGGCTGGTCCTTCGACCTCGGCGAGGGCGACGGCCCGGTTTAGGGCGACCACGTGAGTCGGGACCAGGGCCAGGAGGTTGTAGGAGAGCGCGAGGACCTGGCGCCAATCGGTGTCCTGCACGGTGCGGGCGTCGGCGTGCACGGCGGCGATGGCGGCCTGCAGCTGATAGGGCCCCGGGCGTCCGCGGCGCAGGCAGCGGCGCACCACCTCATGTCCCTCAGCGATGAGGGCCTGGTCCCAGGTGGAACGGTCCTGCTCCGACAGCGGCACGAGCACACCGTCAGGGCCGGTGCGGGCAGAGCGACGCGACTCCGAGAGCAGCAGCAAGCCCAGCAGACCGAGTGCCTCCGGCTCATCAGGCATCAGCTCGGCAAGCAGCCGCGCCAGCCGCAGCGCCTCGGTGCACAGGTCCGCCCGCACCAACTGCTCCCCGGAGGTCGCGGTGTGCCCTTCGGTGTAGATGAGGTAGATGACGCCCAGCACAGCGCGCAGCCTCACCGGAAGGTCCACCTCGCGCGGCACCCGGTAGGGGGCACTTATTCTGGCAGATATACCCCCTGGGGGTTAGCGTGAGAGTCGTGAGCGACACCCGCAGACGCAGCTGGGCCACCACGGCCCTGCCTCGTGTGCTGCTCGTCGTTGCCGTGACCGTTGGCCTGTGCGCCATGCACGTCTTTGCTGCCGCCGTCAGCCAGCACCACGCCGCAACCCACGACATGACCACCGCCCACGACATGACCGTCTCGGCTGTGACCGTGGACCACGGCGCGGCCACCGCGTCAGCTGCTGCGCACGGCACGGCAACCATCCACGTCTCCGACCACGGCGATCACCACGCTGTGTCGGACTGCGTGTTGTTCCTCAGTGCTGGCGTGGCTCTCCTGATGATCCTGATTGCTTGGGGGGTCGCTCGCGCCCTTCGCTGCACCCACTGGCCCGTGCCCGCTTGGCGCCAAGCCTTGATGGCCATCACGCCCTGGCGTGGGCCGCCCCCGTGGCACTGGCCACGTATCTCCCTCTGCGTGATCCGGATTTAGGCCGACCCCCGCGCGTCTCGGACGACCCTTCGCCGAGCGCCACGCGGTCATGCCCACAACCCGCATCTCTCAAGGAGCTTCACTCTCATGCGAACCGCAACCCGCATTGGTGCCCTCGGCGCCGCCACTGCTCTGTCCCTGGTCCTGGCCGCCTGCGGCGGCGCCGACAGCGGATCGATGGACCACTCCGCGATGTCGTCGGGATCGTCGGGATCGTCGGGATCCTCGGGATCCTCGACGACCTCGGCGAGCCCCTCGCCCAGTGCCACCAGCAACGTCGACGGCGAACACGACGACCAAGACGTGATGTTCGCCCAGATGATGATCGTGCACCACAAGGGCGCTATCGAGATGGCGCAGATGGCCACCACCCAGGCCTCTAGCCAGCAGGTCAAGGACCTGGCCGCCAAGATTGAGGCCGCTCAGCAGCCCGAGATCGAGCAGATGACCTCCTGGCTGAACGCCTGGGGCGAACCCACCGAAGCCGACTCCTCGATGGAGGGCATGGACCACTCATCGATGCCTTCCATGGGCGGCTCCTTGATGCCGGGGATGATGACCGAGGAGCAGATGACCCAGCTGCAGAACGCCACCGGTACCGACTTCGACCGGATGTTCCTGCAGCTGATGATCGAGCACCACACCGGCGCGGTGCAGATGGCTGAAACCGAGCAGCAGCAGGGCTCCAACCCGCAGGCCCTGGAGCTGGCTGACTCGATCGTGACGAGCCAGAGCGCCGAGATCGAGCAGATGAAGCAGATGCTCACCACCCTCGGCTGACTCGGAGTCGGCTGGTGGGTGGCCTGGCTCACCCACCAGCCGCTGCCGCGTTCCGTTGAGACCACTAACCTTTCGCGGCATTACCCCCAGGGGGTATGTTCGGGGTATGACTACTCGCAACGACGACCGGCGACTGGAGACCCGACCGTCGGCGGTAGACCCCGTGTGCGGCATGACCGTCGATCCGGCGACGACGACGTCAGCCGACCATGACGGGCACACCTACTACTTCTGCTCGCCGGGATGCCGGACGGCGTTCAGCCAGGACCCCGACCGGTACATCGCGGCGACTCACGACCACACCGGTCACGACCACACCGGTCACGAAAACACCGGTCACGACCACACCGGTCACGAAAACACCGGTCACGACCACACCGG
>NZ_JBFNQN010000036.1 GCF_040796495.1 Kineococcus endophyticus
TGACGGTGACTCACTGCTGCAGTGGCTGGCCGACACCGACTACGGATTCCGTCTCGACGAGGAGAGGGTCTGACCTCGGCGGGAAGGTAGCTGTGCCGTCGCGCGCACCGCGGGATGACCGTGAAGTCGCCCGGACCTCGCCGCACGAGAGGGCATCCTGACGCAGTGCCCAAGCTAACGATCAAGACTGGCCTAACGCGCTGGCGCATGGGCATGACCTCCTGGCGCGGGGGAGGCTTGACCTACTACCTGGATGGTCAGCCCGTCGGATCCCACATCGTGACCGTCTACCGCCCGATCCGCTTGCCCATCGCTGTCGGGGAGCACCTGATGGAGGTGCGTCAGACGGGGACGCGGGATGGGTACACGGTGACGGCGCGGTTGTCGTTCGTCGTGCCGGACGGAGTCCAGCGGGTGATCGTGCAGGCGCGGCCCGCGCGCCGGTGGTGGGTCTCGTCGACCAACGTCATCGACGACATCAAGATCAGCTTTCGCCCGCGAGCATGATCGCGCGCACCGCGGGATGACCGTGAAGTCGTCGGCTCTGCACTCGTTCCCCGATTACCCAGTCGTCACGCTATTCCTTGGCCAAGATGGCGACCATGAGCGACGCCAGTGGCCAGCACCAGTGGACCGACGAGGACGCCGCCGGGGCCAGCGACACCGACAGACGCATTGCTCCGTTGAGGTCGGCGGCCCTTGGTGGTCTCGCCGTGGGGGTCCTGCTCCTCATCGCGGGGGCCGCGTGGCTGCAGCACGCGCAGAACTCGGTGGACGGCTCTTTGTGGGGTCCCCTCGTCTGTTTCCTCCTCGCTTTTGGGGCGCTCAGCTGGGGAGGTCTGGCGGCCTTGGCCTTCTGGATCTGCCGGGCGGTGTTCAACAGGTAGTCGCGCACCGCGGGGCATCGTCAGGCGCGTGAAGTGCCCGCCTCCGACGACTGCCCGTATCGCGGGATGACCGTGCGGTCGTTCGGCGTGCTTCCTGCGGCACGGACAGTCCGTCCGCGAAGATGGTTTGGCCAGTTCGACCCGAGGAGGATCGCCCGTGAACGCCGAGCCAGACGCGCGGCACGTCCGATCCATCGACGACGTCCTGACCTTGATGGACTTCCTGTTCGAGGCCACCGCCGACCGCTGGACCCCCGGCGCCGGCGGCCAGTGGTGGGACAGCTTCTACGACGACCGGACCAAGCCCGTCCCCTTCTTCGAGGACAAGCCCGACGAGAACCTCGTCAGCTACCTCGACCGCGGACTGCTCACCACCGGTCGCGTCCTGGACCTGGGCTGCGGCCCAGGCCGCAACGCCCTGCACCTGGCCGGCCGCGGCTTCGACGTGGACGGCATCGACCTTTCGCGGCGTGCCGTGCAGTGGGCCCGCGAACGGGCTGAACGCGGAGATCACACCGGAGCCGGCGGTGGGCACGTCGCCTTCCACCACGGCGACGCCTTCGGTTCCGGCGGTGCGGCCCTGACCGGACCCTACGAGCTGGTGTACGACTCCGGCTGCCTGCACCACCTCCCCCCGCACCGGCGGGTCAGCTACCGGCGACTGCTCGACCGCGTCCTCGCGCCCGGAGGTCTGTTCGGCCTGGCCTGCTTCGCGAGCCCGGCGATGGGCACGACCGTCCCGGACGAGCACCTGTACCTGCGCGGTGGGCTGGAGGGAGGGCTGGCCTTTACCCCGGGGGACCTGCGCTGGCTCTTCAGCGACCTGGAGGTCGTCGAGATCCGGCCGATGCAGGCTCAACCTGCAGACGCGCCGCTGTTTGGGCAGGACTTCTTGCTGACCGGACTCTTCCGTCGGCCGGCCTGAACCTGACCTGAAGCCCACCGCGGGATGACCGTGCGCCCGCACGCACCGCGGGATGACCGTGAAGCTGTCACCCGCCACGATCAGCTCATGACGTGGCAGCAGCAACTGCTCGACGCAGCGCAACAAGCGGCCGTCGACGACAGGCGGGTGATCGAACTGCTCGTGCACGGCTC
>NZ_JBFNQN010000037.1 GCF_040796495.1 Kineococcus endophyticus
CCGGCGCAGCGGGTGCAGCACGTGCTGCACTCCTACCCGGCGGTGTCGCCGGCGATCATCCTGGTCATCGCGGTGGTGGTGTTCACCGGGTTGAACCCGAACTTCGCCCAGCCGAACGCGTTGTCGCTGCTGGTGCAGCAGACGGCGGTGGTGGCGGCGTTGGCGGTGGGTCAGACGTTGATCATCCTGACCGCCGGGATCGACCTGTCGGTCGGGGCGATCACCATCTTGGCCACGATGCTGTCGGCGACGCTGGCGTCCAAGAACGGGTTGCCGGCGGTGCTGTGCCTGTTGGTCGGGGTGGCCGTCGGGGTGGGTGCGGGGGCGTTGAACGGTCTGCTGGTGACGCGGGTGAACCTGCCCCCGTTCATCGTCACCCTGGGCACGTTGTCGATCTTCACCGCGATCGCCCTGCTGTACTCGGGGGGGCAGTCGATCCAGGGTGATGACCTGCCGGGGTTGTTGAACTGGACGGGGACGGCGATCCGCCCGTTCGGGCCGGGCAGTTTCTACATCACCACCGGGGTGCTGATCGTGGCGCTGTTGTACGTGGTGGTGGGGTTCGCGCTGAGCCAGTCGGCGTGGGGCCGGCACGTGTACGCCGTCGGTGATGACCCCGAGGGGTCGCGGCTGGCCGGCATCCAGGTCAAGCGGGTCCTGCTGAGCGTGTACGCCGCGGCGGGGTTGATCTACGGGTTGACCGCGTGGGTGCTCATCGGGCGGGCCGGGGCGGCGTCGCCGAACGCGATCACCGAGGCGAACCTGGCTTCCATCACCGCCGTGGTCATCGGTGGGACCAGCTTGTTCGGCGGCCGGGGTGGGGTGCTGGGCACGTTGCTGGGGGCGTTGATCGTGCAGTCCTTCGCCTCGGGGTTGTCGTTGGCGGGGGTGGACGACCAGTTCCGGGTGCTGGCCATCGGCATCCTGGTGATCGTCGCGGTCTCGGTGGACCAGTGGATCCGGAAGGTGAAGGCCTGATGAGTGAGGTGGCGACGGGAACTCCCGTCTTGCAGGCGCGGGGTCTGGTCAAGACGTACGGCAAGGTCGTCGGCCTGGACGGCGTGGACGTGGACCTGTACCCCGGGGAGGTCCTGGCCGTCATCGGCGACAACGGGGCCGGCAAGTCCACCCTCATCAAGGCACTCACCGGCGCCGTGGTGCCCGATGCGGGGGAGTTGCGGCTGGACGGGCGGGTCGTGGAGTTCAAGCGGCCGCAGGACGCCCGCGAGGCCGGGATCGAGACCGTCTACCAGACCCTCGCCGTCGCGCCGGCGTTGGACATCGCCTCCAACCTGTACCTGGGGCGGGAGGAGCGGCGTCCGGGGGTGTTGGGGTCGGTGTTCCGGATGCTGGACAAGAAGGGGATGAAGAAGCGGGCCGGGGAGGCGGTGCAGCGGCTGGGGATCCAGACGATCCAGGACATGGGTCAGGCCGTGGAGACGCTCTCGGGTGGGCAGCGGCAGGCGGTGGCGGTGGCCCGGGCGGCGGCGTTCGGGTCCAAGATCGTGGTGCTGGACGAGCCGACCGCGGCGTTGGGGGTGAAGGAGGGCAACCTGGTCCTGTCGATGATCGAGCAGCTGCGGGACAGCGGGATGCCGGTGATCTTGATCAGTCACAACATGCCGCACGTGTGGCAGGTGGCGGACCGGATCCACATCCAGCGGTTGGGTCGGCGGGCGGCGGTGATCACCCCGTCGTCGCACTCGATGGGTGAGGGGGTGGCGATCATGACCGGCGCCGTCACCGTCCCCGCCGAGGA
>NZ_JBFNQN010000038.1 GCF_040796495.1 Kineococcus endophyticus
CCCCATCGGTGCTGCCTCATTCTCGGGTCAGGCAGCCAATCGGAGTGTCCACCGAACCGGGAACGGTCCAACCGTCGTGGCGTTGAGCGAGGTGAGCCATGTGCAGGAACGGGCCGGACTGCAGTCGGTGCCTGCCACCGTCAGCGGGAGTGGTCCACACCAGTACCCCTGGCACCTACGGGGCAAGAGAGTCGCGGCAGCGATAGTCCTCACCGCAGACGTTGACGGCCACCTTCGAGGTCGACGACCTGGACACGGACAACGGGGTTGATGCTGTCCAACGCCCGACGCTCGAAGACCAAGGCCGCACTGGCCGCGTCCACGTCCGGATACACCGGGAAGCGGAAAATCTGCCCACTACGACGCAGGCTTCGGCAGGTCGCACCGCCGGCGTCGTCCACCACCACAATGCGGCGCCGGCGGGATTTGCCCAGCGTCCTGCCCGCGGTCAGGACCATCAGCACCTCATCGTCGAAGGAACCCACCCGCCGCACATCCAAGATCACGTCGCCTCCCACCTCACGCACCAGCTCGCTCTGCAGCGCAGCCCGAAGCTGCGTCATCTGCGCTGGGCCCACCGCCCCCTCGACGGTGAGGACCTGGGCGTCACGGTGAGCACTACTGGTGATCTTCATCCGGTGCATCCTCACGAGAGGGGTGGGGTCTTCAGTCAGTCACCGGTCGGCACCGACTGCGGCCCGCTGCCGGACCACGAGGGGCGGGTAGGAGACCTACGCCGATCCCTGTTCAAGGCTCTGCTCAGGATCCGGCTCGAGTGTTGGCTGAGGGTGCCGGTGACCTGTGGCGCTGCGCGTTACCCGTATCCACGCCCCCATGTCCCCGTCCTCGATGCTGATCGCGCTGATCGCGCTGACCGCAGCCACGACCACGCCCAACCGCTGCGCGGCCGCACATAGCAGGGCTTCCAGGTCAGCAGCGACCCCTGCCACGGCGAGGTCATCGACCTGCCGGCCCCGCAGGACACGAGAGCGGACCAGTACCACCGGTTCGTCCCCCGGTTCACTCACCAGGTCTCTCACCGGCACCCCTGACAGCTGCAGCACTCACCGCATCAGCGCCACACCCCCACGGTGCCTGAAGGACAAGACCCAGGCGGGAAGCGACCGACTGCGCCATGAGCAGCTCACTGCGCTGACGCACCGCCGCACTGCCGGCCCGCGTAGCCCACACGGCTGCGCGACCCTGCGCACAGCGCACCTTGAGCTGCCGCGCGCTGTCGACGAGGGCCCGAGCGATCCGGCGCTGTCGTCGTGCCTCATCAAAGAGTCGCAACTGCCTGGTCCCGTTTCGTCGGCTGACAGCCGACAGTTCGACCTGGTCGCAGTCTGCCCCTTGGCGGGCACCAGCGCCCACCGAAGCGCGACCACTGGGTCCTTGACCATCCAGCGCATCCATCACCACAACCAGGATCGCCGCGTAGAGCAGCTAGCACTGAGATGGGCGCTCATCCCGCGGTGCGCTCGAAGCGCACGGTCATCCCGCTCTCAGTGCGCGGTCGGCGACGTCGCAGACATGTGCTTTGGACCGTTCCCGGTTCGGTGGACACTCCGATTGGCTGCCTGACCCGAGAATGAGGCAGCACCGATGGGA
>NZ_JBFNQN010000039.1 GCF_040796495.1 Kineococcus endophyticus
CGGGCCGGTTCTAGCGGTCCTCGCAACACCCTGAGATTGGGGAGTTGCGAGGACCGTGCCACGACAGCATCCAGTCAGGGTGAAGAAGAAGTTCTTGCGGGACCTGGCCCGCAACGGCGGGAACGTCTCGGCCGCGGCCAGGACCGCGGGCATCAACCGCTCGTTGGGCTTCAAGTGGGTCAAGGCGACCGGTGCAGCCACCGCCGGCAAGCCCGGCCGTCCGCCGCACCCGGGCAGGGCCCGGTACGACACCTTGCGCGCCGAGGGCCTGCCCCGCGCTCAGGCCGCCGCGGCGGTCGGGGTGCTGCTGCGCACCGCCGCGGACTGGGACCACGAGGTCGCCGAAGGAGGGCGCTGGCGCCGTGATGGGCGCTGGGTGGACTACAAGAGCGGTGTGATCAGTGCTAGCGCTCCTGCCGGCTCTCCTGGTGCTGCCCGCTACGCACGGGCCGCGGCGGCCGCTGCTGCCGCCCAAGCCGCGCAGACGGCCTCCCTGGCCGCGGTGGAGGCCAGGCTGCATCCCCGCTTTCTGACGATCAGCGAGCGGGAGACGATCGCTGACCTGCGTCGGGAAGGGAAGTCGTTGCGGGCCATCGGGCGGGTCCTGGGCCGGCACGCCTCAACGATCAAACGCGAGCTCGAGGCCCACGCGATCCCCCTCCCCGACGCCGAGTCCAGCTCCAGTGCTGGGACTGAGGCCAGCACCACAAGGCCGGGCCAGGAGTACCACCCGTACGCGGCGCAGCGGGCGTGGGCGGCCAGCCGAGCCCGCCCCAAGGACTCCAAGCTGGCCGCGCCGGGCCCGCTGCGCGCCTACGTGGCCCAGAAGCTGACGCTGCGGTGGTCCCCTGAGCAGATCAGTCATGCTCTGGTCCAAGACTTCCCTGACGAGTACGACATGCGGGTGAGTGTGGAGACGATCTACCAGGCCCTGTACGTCCAGGCCCGCGGCGGGCTGCGCCGTGAGGTCGCCGCGGCGTTGCGCAGCGGCCGCACCCGCCGGGTCCCGCACCGGCGCCCCGATCAGCGCACCCCCCGCTTCATCGACCCGATGCTGATGATCTCCGAACGCCCCGCCGAGGTGCAGGACCGGGCGGTGCCAGGGCACTGGGAGGGGGACCTGATCGTGGGGACCGCCTCCGGCTCGGCGATCGTGACGCTGGTCGAGCGCAGCACCCGGTACGTGATGCTGGGGCACCTGCCCGGCGGGCACACCGCTGAGGAGGTCCGCGACGTCCTGGTCACCCTCATCACCACGCTGCCGCAGCACCTGCGGGGGTCGCTGACCTGGGATCAGGGCAGTGAGATGGCCGCGCACCGGCAGTTCACCATCGCCACCGGGGTCCCGGTCTACTTCTGCGACCCGCACTCACCCTGGCAGCGGGGCTCGAACGAGAACACCAACGGGCTGCTGCGGCAGTACTTCCCCAAGGGCACCGACCTGAAGGTGCACACCGCCGCGGACCTGGAGTACGTGGCGCAGGAGCTGAACGGGCGACCACGCAAGACGCTCGGCTGGGCCAACCCAGCCGAGCGCCTACGTGATCTACTCACCCTCACGTAGACCACGCGGTGTTGCGAGGACCACGAGAATCCGCC
>NZ_JBFNQN010000040.1 GCF_040796495.1 Kineococcus endophyticus
GGTTTTTCGACGGAGAGTTTGATCCTGGCTCAGGACGAACGCTGGCGGCGTGCTTAACACATGCAAGTCGAACGGTGAAGCCCTTCGGGGTGGATCAGTGGCGAACGGGTGAGTAACACGTGAGCAACCTGCCCCTGGCTCTGGGACAACCACTGGAAACGGTGGCTAATACCGGATACGACCCGCACAGGCATCTGTTGTGGGTGGAAAGTTTTTCGGCTGGGGATGGGCTCGCGGCCTATCAGCTTGTTGGTGGGGTGATGGCCTACCAAGGCGACGACGGGTAGCCGGCCTGAGAGGGCGACCGGCCACACTGGGACTGAGACACGGCCCAGACTCCTACGGGAGGCAGCAGTGGGGAATATTGCACAATGGGCGAAAGCCTGATGCAGCGACGCCGCGTGAGGGATGACGGCCTTCGGGTTGTAAACCTCTTTCAGCTCCGAAGAAGCGCAAGTGACGGTAGGAGCAGAAGAAGCACCGGCTAACTACGTGCCAGCAGCCGCGGTAATACGTAGGGTGCAAGCGTTGTCCGGAATTATTGGGCGTAAAGAGCTCGTAGGCGGTGTGTCGCGTCTGCTGTGAAAACTCAGGGCTCAACTCTGAGCTTGCAGTGGGTACGGGCACACTTGAGTGCTGTAGGGGAGACTGGAATTCCTGGTGTAGCGGTGAAATGCGCAGATATCAGGAGGAACACCGGTGGCGAAGGCGGGTCTCTGGGCAGTTACTGACGCTGAGGAGCGAAAGCATGGGGAGCGAACAGGATTAGATACCCTGGTAGTCCATGCCGTAAACGTTGGGCGCTAGGTGTGGGGTCCATTCCACGGATTCCGTGCCGCAGCTAACGCATTAAGCGCCCCGCCTGGGGAGTACGGCCGCAAGGCTAAAACTCAAAGGAATTGACGGGGGCCCGCACAAGCGGCGGAGCATGCGGATTAATTCGATGCAACGCGAAGAACCTTACCAAGGCTTGACATGCGCGGTGGAATCCCAGAGATGGGGTGTCATTTAGTTGGTCGCGTACAGGTGGTGCATGGTTGTCGTCAGCTCGTGTCGTGAGATGTTGGGTTAAGTCCCGCAACGAGCGCAACCCTCGTTCCATGTTGCCAGCACGTAGTGGTGGGGACTCATGGGAGACTGCCGGGGTCAACTCGGAGGAAGGTGGGGATGACGTCAAATCATCATGCCCCTTATGTCTTGGGCTTCACGCATGCTACAATGGCCAGTACAGAGGGCTGCGATACCGTGAGGTGGAGCGAATCCCAAAAAGCTGGTCTCAGTTCGGATCGGGGTCTGCAACTCGACCCCGTGAAGTCGGAGTCGCTAGTAATCGCAGATCAGCAACGCTGCGGTGAATACGTTCCCGGGCCTTGTACACACCGCCCGTCACGTCATGAAAGTCGGTAACACCCGAAGCCGGTGGCCCAACCCGTAAGGGGGGGAGCTGTCGAAGGTGGGACTGGCGATTGGGACGAAGTCGTAACAAGGTAGCCGTACCGGAAGGTGCGGCTGGATCACCTCCTTTCTAAGGAGCATCAACCACACCCGGCGA
>NZ_JBFNQN010000041.1 GCF_040796495.1 Kineococcus endophyticus
CGCGGGATGACCGTGAAGCTGTCACCCGCCACGATCAGCTCATGACGTGGCAGCAGCAACTGCTCGACGCAGCGCAACAAGCGGCCGTCGACGACAGGCGGGTGATCGAACTGCTCGTGCACGGCTCGGCCGCCGATCCGGCCGCTGGGCAGCTGGACGTGTGGAGCGACGTCGACCTGGCCGTCCTGCTCGACCCAGCCGCTGACGCCGCCTCCACCGCTGCTTGGCCGGCACTCTTCGGGCAGCCCTGGGCCCTGACCCGCCACCAGGACGAAGACCTGAACGTTCAGCGTGTCGTGTACACCGACGGTCGGCGCCTGGACCTGGTCTCCACATCCACGCCGACGGCTCTACCAGCTGGTCGACTGCTGCACAGGCGCTCGGCGACGCTTTGGCATCCGGCGCCGTTCCCGGGCGTTGCTGACTCCTGCCTCAACGCCCCCCAGGTCAGCGCGGTGAGGGACGACGTGATGGGCGTCCGGTTCACCGCGGCCCTGGCGGTGGTGAAGCTGGCCCGGGCGGACCTGCTCATCGGCTTTCACCTGGGGCTAGAGCTGGTGCGGTGCTGCCTTGTGCAGGCGATGGTGCTGCGAGACCGAGACACCGGGACGAGCAGTCACCGCTTCGGTGGCCCCCGCAACGAAGTGGTCGCTCAGTTAGAGACGGTGCGCCAGCATGCGTGGACTGCGATCGGTGGCATTGCCCTGGTCTTGGAAGCGGTGCGGGTCTATGACGACCTCGCGGTGCAGCTGGATCCCGGCTACGTCTCGGACTGGTCAGGTCTGCACGCCCTGGCACGGCAGGCGTACGCCCACCTCGACGGCTGACCGGGGCAGTACCGCGCAGCGCGGGATGACCGTGAGGTCGCCCCTGTGGAGCCATGAGCGACGATGCGGGGGCGGCGCAAGTGAGGATGGACCAGTGAGACCAGAGACCGTCGCAGTCCTTGGCCCGATCCTGCGCGACCTGGCATCCAGTGGCGTCGACGTTCGTGTGGACGAGGACTGGCAGCCCTCTGCGCGCCACGACCCCGATCCGTCCACCACCGTCATGGTGTGGACGCCCGACGGTTCGGGCACCGGGGTCCTCGTCGGGGAGCCAGGTGCACCCGTGGACGTCGAAGCCCTGTACCTCGCCAGTGACGCTGTTCACGATGCGGTGGTCGAAGCGCGTTGGGCGATGGGTCTGTCAACAGCGTGGCCCCCGTGCGCGTGGCACCCCGGTGGCCATCCGATGATCCTCAGGGTGCACGACGGCAAGGTGGTGTGGACGTGTTCCACGGTGGGCACGGTGGCGTGTTGCCTCGGCGACCTGTGCTCGGGCAGCCCTGCG
>NZ_JBFNQN010000042.1 GCF_040796495.1 Kineococcus endophyticus
GGGTCTGCCCCTGGTTCGGTTGACTCCTGACCTGTGAGGATCATGGTCTTCACTGGAAGGATGAGTACCGTGCCGACGCCGTTCCCCGAGGAGTTCCGCCGCGACGTGATCGCCGTCGCCCGCCAAGGCGGCCGCTCCCGAGCAGACATCGCCCGCAGCTTCGGCATCTCCGAGTCGTGCCTGGGTCGTTGGCTGAAGATCGCCGACCGGGAGGACGGCAGGACCGCTCCTGACAGTGCTTCAGACTCCGCGCCGAGCATGGACCTGGAAGCAGAGAACCGCGAGCTGCGCCGGAGGGCCAAGCAGCTGGAACAGGAGGACGAGATCCTGCGCCGGGCGACGGCCTACTTCGCTCGCGACGTCCTCCCAAAATGATCTACCCGCTGGTCCGTGACCTCGCCGCTGACGGAGTGTCCGTCGCGGTGACCTGTCGGGTGCTGGGCTTCTCCAAGCAGGCCTACTACAAGTGGCGCGCCAACCCGGTCACCGACCGCGACTGGAACGACGCCCACCTCATCAACGCCGCCCGCGACATCCACCACGACGACCCCGAGTTCGGCTACCGCTTCATCGCCGACGAGCTCGAGCAACAGGGTGGCGGCCTCTCGCAACCGCGTGAACCGTCTTTGCAGCCTCCAAAGGCTGTGGTCGGTCCACTCGCGCAAGCGAGGCACCGGGCGCCGGCCCGGCCCGCCCGTCCACGACGACCTCGTCAGGCGGAAGTTCACCGCCCAGGCGCCCAACCAGCTCTGGCTCACCGACATCTCCGAGCACCCCACCGCCGAAGGCAAGCTCTACCTCTGCGCCGTCAAGGACGCTTGTTCCAACCGCATCGTCGGGTACTCCCTCGATGCTCGGATGACCGCCGACCTCGCGGTCAGGGCCCTGCGCAACGCGCTGGCCCTGCGCGGGCGGGCTGACGTCTTGGAGGTTGTGGTCCACTCCGACCGGGGGTCGCAATTTCGTTCCCACGCCTACGTTCGTGCCCTCTCAGCGGCGCAAGCGCGCGGCTCGATGGGGCGGGTCGGGACTTGCGGGGACAACGCTGCGATGGAGTCGTTCTTCGCTCTGTTGCAGAAGAACGTCCTCAACCGCCGGCGCTGGTCGACGCGCGAAGAACTGCGCTTGGCGATCGTGACGTGGATTGAACAGACCTACCACCGCCGTCGCCGGCAGCAGGCGCTCGGTCGCCTGACCCCCATCGAGTACGAGACACTTCTTCAAGCCGCTGCCGCGGCCTGACCGCCCCTAACGACGAGGGTCAACGAGACTGGGGGCAGACCC
>NZ_JBFNQN010000043.1 GCF_040796495.1 Kineococcus endophyticus
CATGTACGTCGACTTGGCATTCAAGATCACTAACGGCTCCCGGTGACTCGGCGGTGCAACTCCTTCGCCACTCTGCCGCAACGACCACCGCGACGGGAGCAGTCAGAGCATCCGCAATTCGGCAAGAGCGCGAGATCGTCGACGTCCTGGTCCGCGGGATGACCGTGCGATTGTTCGGAGAACGATCAAGCTAGCGAGAGCACCCTGGGAGACGAAGTGGGCGGTCACGGCGGATCCATCCCGGGTTGGCTGGGACTTGTGTTGGTGGCCGTAATCCTCGTGGTCGGTGTCTTGCTAGAACGGTCTCGCCGTCGCAGGAAGTAGCTCACTCCTGATCTTGGTCCGACAGTCGCTTGGCAGCCATCGTCCACGCGGTCTGTGGGATGACAGAGACGTCGCGCGCCCCTCCTCAACGGGTGACAGGGCCCGGGATGGGCCGGCTGAGCATCCGCGCCGATCTTGATCCGGGGTGCCACTAACAGCGTTAGACCCAGCAGTCCGTAGCCGACCGCGCCCGCAGCAAGTGCGTCGCGGTCCCAGGTGGCGGCTGTGGTGGTGACGAAGCTGCCGTCGCGGAGGAACCAGTCGCAGCGCACTCCCATGGGGAACCACTCCCAGTGCTGACGGACGTCGACGCCGCGTTCGAGGACCCGCTGTTCGAGGGGGACGCGTGGGCTGACGCCGTGGTAGGCGCAGAAGTCGTTCTGGATGCCGAAGAGGTCGGCCTGAAAGAAGAGCAACGGCAGCGCTAGCGGGGCGGAGAAGATCATGAACCCGCCGATCAGACGGCGGATCAGGGTCGAGCCGTCGAACACGTGCGGCTCCTGGGCGGTCAAGAGGTGAAGAGGGTCGAGCTGCTGGGTGCTTTCAGCATCGACGGGTGCCGAGCTCAGCTCACTTCGTTGATCAGCTTCTCCACAGGACCACCACCCGTAGAGACCCACAACGACCCCCGTGACCACTCGGTCATCGTCATGTCCGCGAGGTCGTCGAGCGCGCGGAAGGCGGGATGACCGCGCGTTGGCCGTCGCCCGACGCTCCAGGAAAGCGGTCGAGACCGGCCCCCGTCGTCTCTACGGTCGACCGCATGGATCTCGATGCCACGCTGACCAAGCTGCTGCGCGACACGCT
>NZ_JBFNQN010000044.1 GCF_040796495.1 Kineococcus endophyticus
CGATGACCGCGCTGTTGGAGCGACCCTCAGGTGCCTTGGATGTGCGTGGGGAGGTCGTCGAACCATGCCGACCAGCCGCTGTAGAACCGGCGGACCATCGCCAGGATCGGCGGGGTGAGGTCGTCGGCCCCGGAGATCATGTGCGCCCAGCCGGGGCTACTCAACGTTCCCAGGTCACCCACGATGCGGTGCAGGCGAAGCAGCGGGGGTGACACCGGCAGCCCGTAGCCCTCGAAGAACGCCGGCGGCAGCTCAGGGAAGCCGTAGAGATGGGCGTGTCCCTCCAGGCCGGCCAGCTCCTCCAACGGGTACCGCACTGCGGGGAAGTCCCAGTCGATCAGGGTGACTCCGTCATCGCCCACGATGATGTTGTGGAAGTTGGCGTCGTTCTGCGACAGGCAGGGCACCTCACGGCGAAGGGCCTCAGCTCGTTCCTCGATCCGACCCCGCAGGACGTCCAGGAGGGGGGCCAGAGCCGGGCGTTCCCTCTCGACCCACGCTGCGGCCTCATCCACTCCGTGTTGCAGGGTCTGCACCGGGTCGGCTGGCGCCAGGCGCAGCCCGTCCGGTTCGAAGGGTCCACACAACGGTGCGGGGAAGCGGACGGCGTGGACGCGGGCGTAGGCGCGGCCGACCTGACGCCAGGTGGCGTCGTCGAGGGCTCCGCTCTCGGCGACCGCGACCAGGGTCTGTCCGGGGACGTAGTCGACCAGGCTTGCGCCGTTGTCGTCGGCGGCCCACATCCTGGGGGCTCCAACGTCGTGGTGCGCCAGGAATCGGGCGCGTGGCAGCGGTGATGGCGAGGCGGCACCCTGGCGCAGGAGGACCTGGCGGCCGTCGGTAAGGGTGGCGCGCAGTAGTGCGTTGTCCATGCCTAGGCCGCTGATGCGGTCGGTGGAGGCGGGAGCGGGCAGGAGCGTGTCGCGCAGCAGCTTGGTCAGCGTGGCATCGAGATCCATGCGGTCGACCGTAGAGACGACGGGGGCCGGTCTCGACCGCTTTCCTGGAGCGTCGGGCGACGGCCAACGCGCGGTCATCCCGC
>NZ_JBFNQN010000045.1 GCF_040796495.1 Kineococcus endophyticus
GCGGGATGACCGTGAAGTCGCAGGAGCCCGGCGACCCCTCTGAGACGCTGCCCGTATGGAGAGCTCTGGGTGGGTCGCTGTCCGCTGCATCTTCCGCAGCCAGGCTGAGGACCCCGGTGAGGTCGTATACGAGGAACGCGTGACGCTCTGGCGGGACACCGACGTGGAACGGGCCATCGAGAAGGCCGAAGCGGAGGCATGGACCTACGCACGCGAGACGACCTGGGAGCCAGAGCGGGTGACCGATTACCTGGGGCTTGCCCAGGCGTACGCGCTGTCCGATAAGCCGTCGGACGGGGCTGAGGTGTTTAGCCTGATGCGGACGAGCGATCTGCCGCCGGCTGCCTATCTGGACCGGTTCTTCGACACTGGGCGTGAGTATCAAGGAGACGTCGGTGGGCCTGCGGAGCTGGCCTGAGACCGCCTTTGCCCGTCTCGCGACGTCACGGACGGCGAGATGACCGCGCGGTTGTCCTGACACAGTGATCTGGTGTTCAGCCACCTCAGACGGCGACGGGACCGCCGGCGCGCCGAGCAGGCAGCGCGGGCGTTCTACGGCGACTGCCCGCACTGCCGCCACGACTGGCGTGGGCACGACCCCGCCGAGGGCTGCGACGACTGCTTGTACGAGATCGGGCACGAGGACCCCGACGCCCCCGCCCAGCCGTGCCGCGCGGCAGCCCCCGGCTTCACCTTCGCGGCCGGTGCGCCGCTGAGCCGACCCGTCGTCGAGGAATCGACGGTCTTGCCGGAGTGGATCTGCAGCGCCGTGCGCGTACGGGAACGGTGACCACCGGTCGGTGGGCCGGCGACACGCTGCACGTCGAGCCCGACGATCGGGACCCACGGGGGTGGCACCTGTACCTGACCGGAGCCGGGCACGGCTGGGACGTGTGGGCCGATGACGGTGACTCACTGCTGCAGTGGCTGGCCGACACCGACTACGGATTCCGTCTCGACGAGGAGAGGGTCTGACCTCGGCGGGAAGGTAGCTGTGCCGTCGCGCGCACCGCGGGATGACCGTGAAGT
>NZ_JBFNQN010000046.1 GCF_040796495.1 Kineococcus endophyticus
TCTACCCGCCGGCACTTCACCCCCGAGTACAAGGCCCAGGCAGTAGCCTGTGTCCTTGATGACCACCGAGCGATCGGCGAGGTCGCCCGCAACATCGGCGTTCACGAGATGACGTTAGGCAAGTGGGTGAAGAAGGAACGCGGATCCCGCAACGGTGCTCAGCAGTCAGCGCCCCTGGATGAGTCCGAACGCGCCGAACTCGAGCGGCTTCGGGTCGAGGTCCGGCAGGCGCGGATGGAAGCTGAGCTCGCGAAGAAAGAAGCGTCCTGGTTCGCGGAAGACCAGAAGTGATCTTCGCGGCCATCGCGGACTGGGACGAGGCCGATGAGTACCCCGTGACGTTCATGTGCCAGCAGTTGGGGGTCTCGCGCTCGGGCTACTACGCCTGGCGCGCCCGCACCGCGGCCGGACCCAGCACCCGACACATCGCCGATGAGCAGCTGTGCGCGGTGATCGTGGCCATCTTCGGCGCGCTGCGTGGCAACCCCGGCCGTCGACGGGTGCTGGCCCAGCTGCGCGCCCAGGGCGTGCGGGTCGGGTTCCAGCGCGTGCACCGGCTCATGCAAGGCTTGAAACTGGCCGGGTGGCACCCGAAAGCCTGGAAGCGGACCACCATCGGCGGCAGCGACCCGGTGCCGGAGCCGGACCTGATCGGGCGTGACTTCACCGCACAGCAGGCCAACACCCGCTGGTGCGGGGACATCACCTACGTCAAGACGTGGGACGGATGGGCCTACCTGGCGACCGTGATCGACCTGCACTCCCGCGCGGTCATCGGGTACGCGATCGACACGCACATGCGCACCGACCTGGTCGTCGCGGCGTTGCAGATGGCTCTGGTGCACCGCCGACCGGCACCGGGAGTGATCTTCCACGCGGACCGGGGAGCCCAGTACACCTCGAAGCAGTTCGCGCAGTTCTGCGACCGAAACGGTGTGCGACGCTCCCTGGGTAGGACCGGAATCTGCTACGACAATGCCGTGGCCGAGTCGTTCTTCGCGACGTACGAG